>NZ_JABEKS010000001.1:2306339-2635816 GCF_012985205.1 Planctomonas sp. JC2975
ATCCTCACCTACTGCTGGGTCGGGCTCTCCCGGGCTGTCCAGACCGGACCAGCCGCCGTCATCGAGCAGGTGGTCCTGGTGCTGATCACGCTGGCCGTCCTGGCCATCGTCGCGGTGCGGCACCTGCGGGCGACGGGGTCCTCAGAGGCCCGGGCGCCTGAGAGCGGCTCGCCTGAGGTCGCGAACGACGCCCGCGCGTGAGCGCGGGCGCCGCGGGTTCGAGACCGGTCATCGGGACTTGTCACTGCCTGCTCTCTACGGAACGCTGGGACGATGACAGGGGCGTTCTCGGGCTGGACAGCCGATCAGTATGCGGCCCATCGGCGAGATCTTCCCGAGATCGTGGTGGCCGATCTGGTATCGCACTTCGGTCTCGACCTGGCATCGAGCGTGGTCGACCTCGGCTCCGGCACCGGCCAGGCGATCGCGCCCCTCAGCCGGCGAGTGGGCGTCGGCATCGCGATAGAACCCGAGCCCGACATGCTTCGGCGGCTGCGCGAGCGTACGGATGTCGGCAGCAACGTGTTGACGATCCTCGGTTCCGACCACGACCTGCCGCTGTTGCGCAACGTGCTCGGCGACCGGCGCGTCGATCTCGTCACAGTGGCGAACGCATTGCACTTCATGGATCCGGCAGCCGTCTTCGCGGATGCGCTCTCGGTGCTGCGTCCGGGCGGCGGCATCGCCGTCATCTCCCACGGCTGGCCTCTCTGGCTGGCCGACAGCGACTGGTCAAGGGCCGTAAGGGCATTCCTCGAACAGTGGCTCGGCCACGGGACCGCCAGGACCTGCGGCCTGGACGAGCAGACGCTGCACGAACGAGAAAGCCTGCTGACGTCGACGGGATTCGTCGACGTCACGGTGTCACGTCACGAATACACGACCGAGGTGACCCCCGACTACGTCGTCGGCAACCTCGCTTCCGCACTGTCGGATGAGCAGGTCCCCGCTGCACGCCGCAGCGAGTTCGAGGCCGGAGTCCGCACCGCACTCGCGCAGGGTGCGGGATCGCTGCCGCTGGAGGAACGCGTCCCGATCGTCGTGCTGGCTGCGCGAGCCCCGTCCTGAAGCGGGCGGCCCTTCGCCAGTGCGCGCCGCACCCGGCCCGCTCCACGGCGGCCGCTACTGCGGGCCGGATCCCTGGAGGCTGCCGGTGATCGGCTGTCCCGACGACCGGTTCACGAAGCAGAAATACGAGCGCTGGCCGGCCTTCCACTGCTTGTCCGTGACCGGGTAGCTGCCCTGGAGCTGGGCGTCGTCGTACTGACCCGCGGCATCGAGGTTGAGCACGCCCGGGCGGGAGCAGAGGGCGTTGATCTGCCCGGCGAGCGCATCCGCTCCGGGATATGCGGCATTCGCGTCAGTGGAGAACACGCCCGTGTAGACCATCTGGGCGGCGTGCGCCGTTCCGCAGTCGACGACAGTGAACGTGTCGGCCCAGGGAGTGGTGAACGGATCGATGCACTCGCCGCCGCGCAACGAATCCCACGGATGCTTCCCCGGCGCCTGGGGTCCGGTTGCGGCGGGCGTCGCCGTCGGTGTCGGGGTCGGGGTGGCGGTCTTCGTCGCGGTCGGCGTCGGCGATGGCGTCGTCGCGGGATGACTCACCGAGCGCCCCACGATGAAGAGCGCGATGAGCAGCAGCACGAGCAGCATGGCCCCGGCGACGATCAGCATGATGCGCTGGGCGCGCGGGGACGGACCTCCGGCGTCCTCGTCGTGGTCGCCCGGTCCGGCTGCTCCGCCCGAGCCGCCCGACGACCCGCCACCGGATCCGCCCGATGCCCCACCGCGGGACGATCCAGAGCCGCCGGATGCACCTGAGCCGCCGCCGTCCGCCGAGTCCCGCCATCCGCGGCCCCGCCGGTACGCCGAGTCATCGCCCTGCGCGTCGGAGGCGGCACCTGTCGCGGACGCGCCGAACGCGGATTCGGCCCCGCCCGCACCGAGACCGGCAGCCGCTGCGGCAGCGCCGCCTGCCGCAGCCGAGGCGCCCCACGGCCATCCCGGCGTCGGCACGGAGTCGGCCTCCGGCAGGTCGTAGGCGGCTGCCTCGCTCGCGGATGCCCCTGGCAGGGCCTCCGTGATCGACGTGGCGGTGATCGCGGCGAAGAGATCCGTCGCGGTGAGTTCCTTGGGCTCGCGCGGCTGATCCGCTTCGTCTGTCGTGGCGTCACGATCAGCGACGTCCTCGGTTGCGGAGGCCCACTGCGCGACATTCTGTCCGGCCGATTCCTGACCGTCGGCGTCTGGCCCGACGATCTCGTCCTCATCGCCGAAGAGGTCACCGAACAGTGACCACGACGACGAAGCCGCCGGCTGGGCGGCATCAGGGGCGGGATCGTTGGAAGCGGGCCACGCGGATGTCTGGTCCGGCGCGCCTGCAGCTGGTGCGGCATCCCACGGGAAGGCCGCCGTCGGCGGAACGACGGGCGGCGCGGCCGGCGGGACGACCGGAGGCGTGGCCTGCGGCAGCGACGGCCACGCCGGCTGCACGGGAGGCTGCGGCGCGGCAGCCGATGGATCCGGCTCTGGCGACCGACGCGTGGCGACCCACGGAAGCGACACGGTGCCCGGCGCGGGCTCGGGCTGCGTCGATTCAGGCTGCGCAGGCTCAGGCTGCGTCGGCTCGGGCCTCCACGGTTCGATGACAGGAGGCGTCGGAGGCACGATCTGCGCGGGAGGCGCCGGCGGTTCGGCCGGTGCCTGGGCCGTCGGCTGCTCGTACAACGGGGGGACGTACGGCGCCAGCGGCACCGACGGCGGCACCAGGCCGCGGTGCCTGCGATCGTCGTGGGTCGATGGAACGGAGGGATCGGATGCCGGATGATCCTGTTCGGCGCCGGACGTCCCGTGGATGCGCGGGTCGGGCGCCTCGTTCGGCGTCAGGCCCCAGAAGAAGCCGCCGCCCTCTGCCGGAAGGTTCGCGTCCCCGCCGCGCGGCGCAGGCGCCGGTCGCGGAGGGATCGGCATCGACAGTTCGGGGATGTCGTAGTTCGGCGGCGCCGCCCGGGGATCCGGTAGGTCGGGCCGCCGCTGCGAGGAGACTGGCGGGGGAGCCGGGAACATCGGCTCGAGGCCATCCGCTTCATCGTCGATGCCGAGATCGTCGTCGACGTCGCCGAACAACGACGAGAAGTCGTCGTCGGGTTGGTCGGACTCGTTCGGCCCGTGGAGGAAGCGGCCTGCCACTATGAGAGTCCCAGGTCGTCCAGTCCGATGGCGGCGAGGTACGGGTAGCCGGCCTGCTCGATGACTTCGCGAGCACCGGTGTTGCGGTCGACGACGACGGCGACGGCCGCGATCTCCGCTCCGACCTTCTTCAGGGCCTCGATCGCCTTGAGCGGCGAGCCGCCGGTGGTCGACGTGTCCTCGAGCACGATCACGCGCTTGCCTTCGAGCTCCGGGCCCTCCACCTGCTTGCCGCGGCCGTGGTCCTTCGGCTCCTTGCGCACGACGAACGCGTCGTACGCGAGCCCCCTGGCGGCGCCCTGGTGCAGCACCGCCGCAGCGACCGGGTCCGCTCCCATCGTCATGCCGCCCACCGCGACCACGTCGGGCACGTCGGCGATGAGGTCGAGCATGACCTGTCCGATGAGCGGGGCGACGCGGTGGTCGAGACTGACCTTGCGCAGGTCGACGTAGAAGGAGGCCTTCTTTCCGCTGGTCAGCGTGAAGTCGCCGTGGAAGACGGCCTCGTTCGAGATGTGGTCGATGAGCTGCTGGCGGGTGTCGGTCACGGAGAACCAGATTACCGGCGACTGAGGTGAGAGAAGACTGAGCTTGCTCGGTCTTCCGAACCGATGGAGTCGGTGAGTGGCTCAGCCGCGATACCGGCGACTGAGGTGAGATGAAGACTGAGCTTGCTCGGTCTTCCGAACCGATGGAGCGATGAGCGACGGTCCTGTGGACCGTCGCCGCGACGCCAGCGCCGTGGCGGCTACGCCGGCACGGTTGCCATGCGACGTCTCGGCCATGGACTGAGCCCCTATACCCTGGGGCGATGCAGCATCGCCTCGTCCGGCTGGTCGGCTCCGCAGCTGCCGTGATCGCACTCGTCGGGCTCGGCACGGCGGTGGGTACGACGATGTCCGCGGTGCCGGCGCGCGCATCCGTCCCGGCCGTCGCAGCGAACGCCACGTCGTCGAATGGCGGCGCCGCCCACGCGCTCGGCGGCACCGTTCGGCCGTTCGCGGACGACCCAGTCACCGCGCTCACCGTCGACCGTTTCGACTCGGTCTTCGACCTTCACCGGGATGCGAACAGGAACTCGTCGATGACGGTGAAGGAAACCATCGCCGTGCGGTTCCCGGACACCGACGTCAATCACGGCATCGAGCGCGCCATTCCGCAGTACGTCGGGGACATCCCGCTCGACCTCCAGGTGGAATCCATCACGGATGCCGCAGGCACGGATCAGCCGTACGTGACGGCCGACAGCACCTCGGCCGGCTACGGCGACGACATGACGGTGCTGCGGATCGGCGACAAGGACACGTACGTGCACGGGGCGAAGACGTACGTGATCACGTACACGCTGCAGAACGTGGTGCGCCACTTCCCGAACACGGACGACGCGGAACTGTACTGGGACGTGAACGGCACCGGATGGAGCTCGCGCATCGGCGAGGCATCCGTGCGCATCAATCTCCACGACGGTACTGCGGACGGGCTGAACGGCAAGAGCGCCTGTTATCCGGCCGCCTCGGAGACGTCGGCTTCGGATTCGCCGTGCGTCATCCACCGTGACGGCGACACCTTCACCTCCAGCGTGCAGGGCCTGAACTCCTACTACTCGCTGACCGTCGCGATCGGATTCGAGAACGACGCGTTCGCCGAGCCGCCGCACGCCACTCAGCAGTGGCAGTGGACCGTGGTGCCGTGGCTGTTCTTCATCCCCCTGCTGGCCGCGCTGGTCTGGGTGATCTACCTGCGCGTCGGGCCCTTCCGCGACGCCAAGGGCCGCGGCATCATCGTGCCGGAGTACGACGCACCGCGCGGAGTGTGGCCGATGCTCGCCGCCGACTTCCTGAAGAAGGGGGGCACCGCGTTCGCTGCGGAGCTCGTCGGCCTGGCGGTGGGCAAGTACCTCACCATCTCCGAGAACACGGATGCTCCCACCACCGAGCGTTACACCCTCACGCTCACGAACACCGACTGGTCCGCCCTCGACGACTCGGAGATCGCCCTGCTCGGCGCCCTCTTCCCGAGTGCGACGGTCGGAAATCAGCGGATCCTCGACCAGAAGAGTCAGGCGCTCGGCGACGCGATCGCCGCGCAGCGGGCATCCGCTCCCCGCAGGGTCACCGAGCTGGGGCTCCGCGCACGGCCGAAGAACCGTCCCAACCGCTGGGTCCGCCTGGGACTCGTGCTGCTCGTCGTGCTGCCGATCGTGCACCTCGTGCTGGCAGGCTTGAACCTGGCCGGCGTCTGGTGGGTCGCGCTGCCCGACATCGCGGCGACGCTGTTCGCGATCGTCCTCCTCGTGCTGAGCTCGCCACGGCTGCGGATCACCGACAAGGGCGCGGAGGTGCGCGACCATCTCAAGGGTCTGCGGG
Organism: Planctomonas sp. JC2975; assembly: GCF_012985205.1. Taxonomy (NCBI): domain Bacteria; kingdom Bacillati; phylum Actinomycetota; class Actinomycetes; order Micrococcales; family Microbacteriaceae; genus Planctomonas; species Planctomonas sp. JC2975. Next base: position 2,311,898 of record NZ_JABEKS010000001.1, read on the forward strand.
TGTACATCCAGTTGGCTGAGAAGGATCGCCTCGCGTTCCTGCAGAGTCCGAAGACCGCTGAGCGGATCGACGTCGCCGACTCGGGCGCCGTCATCAAGCTGTACGAGAAGGTGCTGCCGTACGCGATGGTGCTGGGCATCTCGGAGCAGTGGGTCAAGGTGCTGCAGGATCGCTATGCGACGACGGGCGATTCGTCGCCTGACTGGTACGCAGGGCCGTCGCCGTTCCTCACGCTCGCGCTGTGGTCGAGTGCGGTCTCCAGCTCGGAATTCGCCACAACCCCCGCGTCCACGAGCAGCAGTTCGAGCTCGTTCGGCGGCTCAGGAGGCGGCGGCTTCTCCGGCGGCGGTGGAGGCGGCGGAGGCGGAGGCGGCTGGTAAGCGGCCATCGCCCGCGCAGGGCAATGGCCGCCAGTCGAGGTGCGGTCAGGGCACGACCCTTCGACTCGGTTGCGCCTCACTCCGGCGCTCGGTGTGTCGTCGGCAGCCGATAGATTGATCGGCATGCGTGTGGCCACCTGGAACGTGAACTCCGTGCGCGCCCGAGCGGGTCGTGTCGTCGATTGGCTGGTGCGTGAAGACGTCGATGTGCTCGCCATGCAAGAGATCAAGTGCAAGCCGGAGCAGTTCCCGCACGAACAATTCGAGGCCGCCGGCTATGAGCTGGCCACCCATGGCCTGAATCAGTGGAACGGGGTCGCGTTCGCCTCCCGTCTTCCGATCGAGGACGTCGTCACCTCCTTCGACGGCATGCCCGGCTTCGCGAAAGGTCAGGAAGGTTCCGACCTGCCGCAGGAAGCGCGGGCTATGGGCATCACCGTCGCCGGGCTTCGTCTGTGGAGCCTCTACGTGCCCAACGGGCGCGCACTCGACGATCCGCACTACGACTACAAGCTGGACTGGCTGGCGACGCTCGCGGCCGAAACCCGCGGCTGGCTCACCCAGCATCCGGACCAGCCGCTGGCGCTGATGGGCGACTGGAACATCGCCCCGACGGATGCCGACAACGGCGACCCGACGGTGCTTCCCGGTGTCTCGACCCACATCTCCGCGCCGGAGCGCGCCGCGTTCGACGAGTTCCTCTCGCTCGGCCTGTCCGACGTGGTGCGGCAGTATCAGCCGGAGGGCTTCACGTACTGGGACTACAAGCAACTGCGTTTCCCGCGCAACGAGGGCATGCGCATCGACTTCATCCTGGGATCGCGGCCGTTCGCCGACCTCGTGACGCACGGCAGCATCCACCGCAACGAGCGCAAGGGCGATGCCCCGAGCGACCACGTGCCGGTGCTGGTCGACCTCGACCTGTCGCTGAACGGCCCCGGTGAGGACGAAGACCGCCCGATGATCTTCGGCTGAGCGCGCGCGCTGGAGCTAAGAGCGGAGGCCATTTCTGGCCTCCGCCGCGACGCCAGCGCCGACCGTCGTCTCGACGGTCGGTTACCTGGAGGCCACAAGCGCCTCCGCCGCGACGCTTCCTCTTGCACGGCCGGACCGCGGAACGACGCCGCCCCAGAACCGGCTCGTGCGGCCCCGCGCCGACCGGACCAGAGCGCCCTGACGCGCTCCGGCAGACAAGCGCGTCCGCTCTCCTGAGCACGCGGGTGAGCAAGGGTTTTCGGTCCCTAGACCGAGGGCTAGACTCAGGCGGATTCTGCCTGATCGCCCCCGCAGTGGTGCCCACCTCTTGCCTGCTCGCGTGATGGTCCGAGACGAGGAGATGGCCATCAGCGGCGAGCCATTCTGGCGGGCGCGTTCTGCGCGGCGCCGGCCCCTGCTCCTTGCGATCGGCGCCACGGTGTTCGTCCTGGCCGCGCTTCTCTCGGCCGCGGCCGGCCTGTGGGGGCGGGCGCCGACATCCGAAGTGCGCCACGCACTGACGAGCGCGTCGTTCACCGAACGTTCGGAGACCGTGACGGCGCACGAGTCTCGCGTGACCGCTGCGCAGCGCGATCATGTGGATGCCGTCATCGCGCGGGACTTCGGATCCGCGCCCGTGCACGTTGCACGCACGACCTCGGGCGACGCGCTGCGCTGGACCGTCACGCCCGTCGCGTCGAAGGTGCTCCCCTCCGATCTGGCCGCACTGCAACACGGGTTCACCGTCTTCGGACCGAACGTGGACGACGCGCTCACGCCTGCCGGCGGGGCGACCACGATCGGATCCGGCGCCACGACCATCGCCACCATCGCGCAGGCGGTGCAAGTGGTGGAGCAGACGATCGTGGTGCCGCTCGGGATCCTCGCCGTCGCCGGCGCAGTCGCCGTCGCCATGCTCGGGCACCTCCTGGTCGTGGCGCGCACGACGGAGGATCGCCTGCTGAGGCTTCGCGGCGCATCCCCTGGTCGCATGGTCGGTCAAGCGCTGCTCGAGGGCGTGGCCGTCGCGGTGCCGTCGGTGATCGCCGGCGCGCTCGTCGCTCAGCTCGCGCTCGCACCTCTGCTCGGTTTGCCCGTCGGCGTCGCCGAGGTGGCCGTCCCGCCGCTCGCGGCGCTGGTGCTCGCTGTGCTCGCGCTCGTCGCGACGGCCGTGCCCGCCGCCGTCCGTCCGCTTGCAGGAGACGACGCACGGCGGCGAGGCGCGTCGACGGTGGGCTTGATCGCGATCGTTCTCGTCGTGCTCGGCGCCATCTGCACCTGGCGATATCAGGAGGCGGCGGATGCCGCATCCCTCATCCGCGACCCGCTCGCCCTCGCCGCTCCCACCGTGGTGCTCTGCGCCCTGGCCGCCGTAGCGGCGGCGCTCCTCGCACCCCTCGGACGTCTCGTGGCTGCACGTCTCGCCCGCGGGCGGGAACTCGGCACCGCGCTGACCGGCAGGCAGATCGCACAGAGCTCGGGGATCCTCGCGGCCCCGGTGTTGCTCGTCGCGCTGGCGGTGGCCACCGGGACGCTCGCCGCGGGCGCGACGGCAACCTCGGAGTCGTTCCTCGACGACGCCGCACGGCTCGCCAACGGCGGAGCGGCCCGGATCACCGTCTCGGGCGACCCGCTGCTCTCCAGTTCCCAGGACCTGCTGCCAGCGGGCCTTCGCCGCGCGGCGAGCGGGGATCCGTCGTCGGCGCCGGTGGCGCCGGTACTGCGCTCTTCCGGCATGATCAGCAACGTCGCGACCGGCGTCGTCGGGGTGCGGGCATCCGAACTGCCGACGATCGTCCCGGTGAACGAGCGCCGCCTGGACTCGGCAGGCATCGAATCCGCCATCGCGTCGCGCACGCTGCCCGGCGTCGTCCTCGGCTCGGCGGCCACGTCCGGATCCACGTTGACGGCGGCACTGGAGTCGTCGGGCACATGGGCGACCGGCACGCCTGCAGCGTCTGCGCCGACGGCGACGATCACGCTCTGGGTCGTCGATCCCGCCGGCGATGCCGCTCCCGTCTCGCTGCCGCAGACACCCGTCGGGGGCGACAACACCCTCTCGGTTCGACTGCCCTCCGGCGGGCCGTGGACGGTGGCGGCAGCCGACGTCGGCGTGCAGTCGGACGTCATCGCGACCAACGTCACCGTCGCCTTGAAGGACCTGAAAGTGGATGGCAAAGCGGTCGCCACGTCGTCGGCGAAGTGGGCGGCGCGCCCTGACATCTTCGGCGACCGGGCCTCGACCAACACGACGACCACGATCGGTGCCGGCCTGCCCATGGTGGATCCGGAGTCCGTCGGCGGCGAACTGGTGCGTGTGATGCCGGTCGGACCCGCCAGCGCACCGGTCGCGATCAGCCAGAGCCTCGCGGACCAGACCGGGCTCAAGGTCGGCGACACGACGGCGGTCGACGGTCAGGTGGCGAGCTTCACCGCCAAGGTCGCGCGGATCATCCCGGTCGTGCCCGGCACCAGCGGCAGCGCGGCGATGCTCGCCGATCTCCCTTTACTGCAGGCGGCGTACTTCGCCGGGTCCCAGCAGCCGCCGACCGTGCTGGAGGCATGGACGGCGGATCCCGTCGTCGACCGTGCGGGCTGGGGCCTCCACGGCGTGACGATCACCCGGCCGTCTACTGTGCTCGAGGCGGGATTCGTGCGGGCATCTGCGACGGCGTTGTGGCTCGCAGCCGCCGGAGCCGCCGCGTTCGCCGCGCTGACGGTGGCCGCCACCGTGGCGGCGCTGCAGCGCGACCGCCGACCGGAGATCGAGGTGCTGCGCACGCTGGGCGTCGAGTCGAGACGCCAAGCCGGCATCAGGGTCGCTGAGTCCGGCGGTGCCGTCGCGTTCGCGCTCATCGCCGGCGGACTGGCAGGGATGCTCGCCACCCCCTTGATCGCTCCGGCCGTCGCACGCACGTCGGCGCCGGCCGCACCCGATGCGCTGCCCGTCGGCATCGCGATCGACGGGCTCGGCCTCGCGATCCTGGTCGGTGCACTCGCCGTCGCCGTCGCCGGTCTCCTCGCCGGACAGTATCGGCTCACACGACGAGCAGCCGAGGGCTCACGCGGCGCTGACGGCACGAACGACCTGCTGGGGGGAGTGTCGTGAGCGGGGAACGGGCATCCGCGTCCTCCGCAGCGACGGAGACGCTCGACCCGCACAGCCAGGAGAACCGCTCCACGGCATCGGCCGCCGAATCATCACGCACCCGATCGTCACGCACACGTGCACGCGCGAAGTCGTCCCGTCGCGCTCCGAGCGACCGTTCGTTGTTCCGCCGCTCACTGGGCGATCAGGCGGCCAGGCTCACCGTGCTCGGCGTGCTCGTTGCGGTGATCGCGCTCGCGGCCGTCGGAGCGCCTCGGCTCACGGAGCGCCTCATCGACGGCAACCTGCGGCACACCGTGTCGTCGGCATCCGCGCCGTCGCGCGACCTGATCTCCGAGATCGATGCTCAGCACCGGCTCCCGTCGAACTCCATCACCTCGGAGTACACGATCGCGCCGACCTGGAACGCGATGCCCGCCACCCTGCGTCACACCACGTCGAGCATGCCGTCGGAGTTGCGGGACATCGTCGGATCCGGCCGGTATTCCGGCATCGCCAGCCCCCTTCAGGGCGGTGGACTCGACCCGGGTTTCACCGCGTCGAAGAACCCAGGCGCACCCTCGGGCGGGCAGATCCTCTCCGTCGAGGCGTATCCGGACCTGAAGGCGGATGCCGCACTCGTCTCCGGCCACTGGCCTCAGACATCCACTTCGGCGAAGGCCCCTGTGGAAGTCGTGATGACGGCCGACGCCGCAAGCGCCCTGCACTGGCGCCTCGGGGACACGCAGCACATCTCCCACACCCCGTTCGACCGGGTGGTGAAGCTGGTGGGAACGATCCGCCCGCGTCAGACGGACAGCGACTACTGGTCCCTGGACACGACGCGAGCGCGTCTCGTCGTGCAGACCGACAACGACGGGCAGCAGTTCCGCCGGGCCGTGATCTGGGTGGATTCCGACTCGTGGGGCGATGTCGGTGGGCAGTTCCCCGGCAACAGCATCGAGTCCTGGTTCCCTGTGGACGGAAACGCCGTCGCGCTCTCCACGCTGTCCGACCTGCAGACCGGACTCGAGCTGTTCCTCGCCAATCCGGCGCCCATCAACGACGGCACCCAGGACGGCCACGTGCTGCGCTTGTCCTCGTCGCTGCCGGCGATCCTCTCCGCGTTCTCGGTGACGGCGCTCGCTTCGTCGTCGATCGTTGCGCTGACGATGGCGGCGTCCGCCGGCGTGGCGCTGCTGACGCTGCTGCTCACGGTGCGACTCCTCGTGGGGTCGCGGGCATCCGTACGCAGCCTGATGCGCACCAGGGGCGCCTCACTCGCCACACTGGGCTCGCTGACCGCCGCCGAGCTGGCCGTCGCGGCTGTTCCGGCGGCTCTCGTCGGAGGCGTCGCCGGGATCGCGTCGGTGGCGATTCCGGTCGGCGTGCATCCGTCCGTCCCGTTCGCGTTCGGCGCCCGGGAGGTGCTCACCGTCGCGGTGTGCGCCCTCATCGCACCGGTTGCGGCGGCATGCTTCGTGCTGGCCGCCGACGGACTCCCGGCTGCCGCGAAATCGGCGGCGCGACGACTCAGCTGGATCGGCCAGGTGGCCCTCGTCGTCCTCGCGGCCGCAGCCCTGGTCGTCGTCGTCGAGGGCGGCGCGGCGAGCGGCGACTCGTCCGTCGATCCGCTCGTCGTCCTGACGCCTCTGCTGCTCGCACTCGCCGGCGCCGCCGTCGTGCTGCGACTCTTCCCTCGGCTCGTGCGGTTGCTGCGCGGCGGCCTTCCCGCACGAGGCAGGGCCGCCTCCTTCGTCGGCCTGACCGAGGCGAAGGCCACGAGCGGCGTCGCCTGGATGGTCACCGCCGCCGTCGTCGCCACGAGCATGGGAGTGCTCTCCGTGGTGCTCGTGACCAGCGCCATGGGGGTCACGGTCGCGACCGGCGACACGACCGCGTCGAGCCGGTCGAGCACCGCCCCGATCATCGTGCCGGGACTGCTCGGCATCACGATCGCAGGCATCGTGCTGAGCATCGTATGCGCTGCCGCCGCCTTCGCTGCGTCATCGGTGGCGGATGCCCGTTCCCGACGCCTGCGGACCGTCACCATGCGCGCCCTCGGCTTCGACCGTTCGGCATCAGGAGTCGTCGCCGCGTGGCTGACGGTTCCCGTCGCGATCGTCAGCGTCGTCGTGGGATGCGCGCTCGGCGTGCTCATCGCGATCCCGACGCTGCCCGCGATCGTTGCGACCGGATCCGGATCCGCAGCGACCGTGGTCATCGGCTGGGTTCCCATCCTCGCGGCTGCGGGATCCATCCTCCTGCTCGCCATCGCCGCCGGCGTGGTGCCGGCACTGGCCGATCGCCGGGCGACGCGGGGCGACGGGGACAGGACAGGGCGAGGCGCCGCATCCGGTGGGAACTCGAAGACAGCCTCTTCGAAAACCGCCGACTCGAAGGCCGCCAGAAGGAGGCAGGCATGACGTCACGATCAGCGGCGCGAACCGCGCGGGCACAGGCATCCGCCGCCCCAGCCGGTCCCGGTGACGCACGCCGAGCAGGCGGCGCCATCGCGTGCCGCGGCCTGGTGCGCATCTACGCCTCGAAAGACGTCGAGGTGCAGGCTCTGCAGGGCCTCGACCTCGACATCGCCTCCGGCGAGCTGGTGGCGATCGTCGGGGCATCCGGGTCGGGCAAGTCCACGCTGCTCGGCATTCTCTCGGCGCACGACAAGCCGACGGCGGGCACCGCGACGGTGGCCGGGATGCCGGCGCACGCGCTGAGCCGCTCCGACCGGCTGCACTATCGGCGCCGCGTCGTCGGGTTCGTGTGGCAGAAGACCGAGCGCAACCTCGTGCCATACCTCACCGTCGCCGAAAACCTGCACCTGGCCCGGTCGCTGGGCAGTGCGGATCGCAGCGACGCGCGCACCGACGACCTCGTCGACCTGCTGCAGCTCGGCGAGGTGGCCGACCGGCGGCCGGCCGAGATCTCCGGGGGCCAGCGGCAGCGTGCGGCGATCGCGGTCGGACTCGTGAACGAGCCGTCAGTGCTGCTCGCGGATGAGCCGACCGGCGAGCTGGACGACGCGACGAGCGCCGATGTGCTCGAGATCCTGCGACGCGTGAACCGCGAGCTCGGCACCACGACGCTCATCGTCACGCACGACGCCACGGTGTCGGAGCACGTGGGGCGCACCATCCAGATTCGCGACGGACGGATCTCGAGCGAAGTGCTCCGCGACGACGACCTTCTGGGCACGGGGCTCCCGGCCCGGGAGTTCACGGTCGTCGACTCGGTCGGACGCATGCAGCTGCCGAAGGAGTACGTGTCGCACCTGGGCATCCGGGATCGCGCCCGGCTCGAACTGCACGACGACCACATCGGGGTCTACGCGGAGCACACCCCGAGCACGGGCGAGCCCCCTTCCGGCCAAGCATCCACGTCGGCGCCCGCGTCCGTCTCCCAGCCCGCCGCCAGTGCCGCGCCTCCATCCGCGACCGAAGCGGCAGGCCCGTCCGAAAGCACAACCGCGCCCGCGGTCGGAAGCGGGGCTGCGCCCAAGCACCGCAAGGCGAGCGCAAACGAGAGTCGCGGCGCAGCGGGCAACGCGGCGTTTCCCGACGCCGGAGCAGCCACCGCCGGCGACGCGATGACCGACGAGGCATCGGTACCTGCCGATGCCAACACACCTGACGACTCCGAGGACGACGACCGATGAACGGCGAACCCATCCTCGTCGCCGAGGGGGCGTCGCGACGCTTCCAGAGCGGCATCCAGACCGTGGATGCCTGCGCCGACGTCGATCTCGCGGTGAGGCCCGGCGAGTTCGTCGTGGTGCGCGGCCGGTCAGGCGCAGGCAAGACGACGCTCCTGTCGCTCCTCGCCGGCCTGGTGCGTCCAGCGGGGGGCCGGGTCGAGGCGCTCGGACTCGATCTCGGATCCGCCTCCGAGGCCGAACTGACCCGTCTGCGACGATCGGACATCGCGACCATCCCGCAGGACTTCGGCCTGCTCGGCGCGCTCACGGCCGCCGAGAACGTGGAGGTCCCGCTCCGGCTCACCCGAGAGGATCCGCGCGAGCGCGACCGCCTTGTCGCCCACGCCCTGGACGCCGTCGGGCTGGGTCATCAAGCCAAGCAGCGTCCCGACCAGCTCTCCGGCGGCCAGCAGCAGCGCGTCGCGATCGCCAGGGCGATCGTCCGTCCGCGCCGCATCGTGCTCGCCGACGAGCCGACCGGATCCCTCGACTCCGCCACGGCGGCGACCATCACCGACGTGCTGCACGGGCTGGCCCGATCCGGCGAGTCGGCCGTCGTCGTGACGACCCACGATCCCGTCGTCGTCGCGCGAGCGGACCGCGTGCTGCAGATGCACGACGGCCGCATCGCGGAGTCGTGAGCCCCACCGGCGCCCGCCCGTGCACCGAAAACAGCAGAGTCCGCGCTCTCGCGTCCAGAACAGCAGGATTCCTGCTGTTCTCGGCGACACCCGCTGTTCTCGCTTTGGCGTTGCAGGGTGCCCTAGGTCGTACGACCCCAGCGCCTACCGCGGTACTGTCGAGCGTCGGCTGCACCGTGCGCTGTCGTGCGTACGTCGAGCCTCGTCGGTGCCGGCCCGCGTTCTACGTTGAAACGACACTTCGCACACGCACGGAAGGAACACGGGATGCCGCATCACGAGGATCCGACGGGTCGAGTCCGGACTCGACGCACCAGGCCGGCTGCGCCGGTCGCGGTGATGCTGACCGGCGTCGCTCTCGCGTCCTTCCTCGCCGCGTGCGCGAGCGCGACGCCCGCCAGCACGCCGGTCGCTGCGCAGACCGACGGCCAGTCCGCGGCCCAGGCGGACAGCCAGTCGAAGGGCGTGATGCACACCATTCCGCCGCTCAAGCCCGGCGTGCTCGGTCCGTCGCCTGCGCCGACCGCCAAGAATCAGCCGCTCACTGCCGACCAGGCCTCCCTGCAGCAGCTCTGGGCTGGGGTGACGAGCGGCCCGAGCGGCACCCCGACCAACCGGGCGGCAGGTGAGATTCCGCAGTCGTTCACGGACTTCGCGGATGCCATCGCGAAGCGATGCGCGCCGATCCTCACCGCCGATCAGACCTCGACGCTCGCCACGCTGCGCCAGACGGTCACCACGACGGCGGCGAGCGCCGGCACGGATCTCGGCCCATCGATCACGGCCTACGTCGACGCGGCCACCAAGGACTGCATGAACTGATCCGGAGTGGGCGCGAGCTGCGCCCACTTGTGGTCCGGAGGCGGTCGAACCCGTCAGTACATCATCCGCGGGTCCGCGTAGTACTTGAACTCGAGCAGATTGCCCGAAGGGTCCTTCAGCATGAAGGACTCGTGCTCTTCGACCTTGCCCTCGAACCGGTGGAACGGCTCGACGAAGAACTCGAGCTCTCGGGTCCGCGCCAGTGCGACCAGGCGGCGCCAGTCATCCGCGTCCCGGAAGGTCACGCCGAAATGCCGCGGATACATGCTCGGGTTCGGGTCGTAGTTCTGCGAGAGGTGGCACACCACCTGGTCGCCGAAGAAGTCGAGCGTGATGCGGTCGTCGTAGCGGCGCGCCAGCTTGCAGCCGAGACCCTTGACGTAGAAGTCGTACGCCTCGTCGAGGTCCTTGGCCGGGATGGCGAGATGGAAGGCGTCGCGGGGTTCACGCATGGATGTCTCCTCGGAGTGCGGATTCGGTGGCGGTGGCGGGGTCGAACGACGGGTCGATGGCGGCGTCCAGCGCCAGGAGTGTGTCGCTGCGCAGCCCGAGGCGCAGCGTCTCCAGCGGCACCAGGTCGGAGTGCGCGATGTTGCCGACGTTCACGTTGGGTCCGACGCGACGGATGAAGTAGTTCTGCAGGTCTTTCGTCGGCGTCTCGAACATGAGGCGGTCCACGTCCACGCCGGACTCGAGGATCTCCTCGATCAGGCCGTATCGCAGCTCGCCGTTGGAACGGGCAATGCCGCTCTTGCCGCTCTCGCGCGCCTCAGTGATGACCGTGTGCGCGCCCGCGGCGAGGTCCTCGTTGATGTAGCGGACCCAGAGCTCGGGACGCATGGTCTCCGAACGTTCCGACTCCTTGTAGCCGACCTCGCTGTAGACGCGGTAATCGGATGCCACGCGCGCGATGTAGTCCGCCTTGCGCTCGTTCGAGAGGGCGATCGTGCCGTTGGAGATCTCGACCGTTCGCACCTCGTACTCATCGACGAAGCGACGCCATTCGTCGAACATGCCTTGCGAGACATACTTCTCGAACAGGGTGCCGCCGAAGTAGAAGTCCACGCCATTGGCCAGCAGCGCATCGATCTTGTACGTCAACTGGGCAGTGACCAGGGCCGTGCCCCAGCCGAACTTGACGACGTCGACCAGGTCGCTGTGGCTATCGACGGTGTCCACGAACTGCGCGGTCGGAAGTCCTCCGTCGATCATCATCGTGCGGCCGCGCGTGCGCGGCTTCGCCTCCCTGAGCGGCAGTCGGAGTGAGGTTTCCAGCATCGCGACTCCTTCCCGTGCACCCGTGAAGAGGGGATCGGGGCGGCACGTGCGGACTACCCTGGCCGCGCCGTCTGTGCTTTCTCACAGGTAAAGCTATGCCTCAGGTGCGGATTCCGCAGCACCTTCCAGCAGGCGGGGGAGCTCGGCGAGCGAGTCGACCACCGCAAGGCACGACGCTTCGACGGCCTCGTCGTGCTCGATGAGGCCCCACGGTCCCCTTCGGATCCGCACCGCGCGCAGCCCGGCGTCCAGTGGTGCGACGACGTCGTTGCGCAGCTGGTCGCCGACGTAGACGGTTCGTTCCGGGGAGGCGCCCGCCTCGGCGGCGGCACGCCGGAAGAAGTCAGGATGAGGCTTCGCAATGCCCCAGTCCGTCGAGGATGCGATGAACGCGGCGCCGAGATCGAGGGCTCGCAGACGGTCGCTCGTGCTGGACGGCTGGTTGCCGGCGATGCCGACCACGATTCCCCGCGCCGCGAGCGCTGCCAGGGTGGGCCGCACATCCGTATAGAGATCGTCCTCGGTGATGCCGACGTCCAGCCCGGCGGCGCGGCGGGCGGTGAGAAGTTCCGGGTAGGAGGGTCCGGAGGTGGACCGGCCACCGGCGCTGCGCTCGCCGCGGCCACCGGCGACGCCCGTGGTCGCGCCGAAGTACTCGATCACCTCCGCTACCTTGCGGCCGCGCGCGATCATCGCGCCGAAAACGGCGGAGAACGTATGCGCCGGAACATCGAAGAACTGCGCCCAGGCGGCGTACTCGCGCGTGCGGTCGAGGACCGTCTCGCCGATGTCGAGGATGACGGCATCAGCGATGCGGCCGGGACCGCTGGTCGAATCGGGCATGCCTCGATCCTTTCACCGCCGCTGCATGCCCGACGCGGAGCGGCACCGGGCTCACGCCAGCAGTGCCGAGATCACCAGGAGCATCGGAAGCGACGCGATCGTCGTGATCAGCACGGTGTCGCGGGCGATGACCTCGCCGCGCTGGTATCGGCTGGCGTAGTTGAACACGTTCTGGGCTGCGGGAAGGGCTGCGAGCGCGACCACCGCGAACAGCGCGTGACCGTGCAGCCCGAGCAGGAGGGCGACGCCCCACGCCACGAGCGGCATGAGCACCACCTTGCCCACGGATGCAGCGATGATCGGCATCCGTTCGTGTGCTGTCCGCAGGGGTCGGGCCCCGCGCAGTGAGATGCCGAACGCCAGGAGGACCAGCGGAACCGCGGCGCCCCCGATGAGTTCGAGGGGCTGGAGCACCGCATCCGGAATCCGCCAGCCGGTGAGGTCGATCAGGACGGCCAGCACCGATGCCAGGATGATCGGGTTGCGCACCGGCTGCATCAGCACGCTGCGCCAGGAGGCCCGGCCGTGCGACGTGATGTCGAGAACCGCCAGCGCGACGGGCGCGAACACGATGAGCTGCAACAGCAGGACGGGCGCGACTAGTGCACCGTTGCCGAGCACGTAGAAGGCGACGGGAAGACCGATGTTGTTGGCGTTGACGTATCCGGCGCCGAGCGCGCCGATCGTGGTCTCCGGTGCTGGACGAGGGAAGAAAAGCCTGCTGACCACCACGAAGGCCAGGGCCGCGATCACAGCCGACACCGCCGCGATGAGCAGGTTGGCCGAGAAGACGTCGTGCAGATCCGCTCGCACGAGCACGGTGAACAGGAGCGCCGGGCTCGCGATGAAGAAGGCGACCCGGTTGAGCACGTATCCCGTCGACGGTCCGCCGAGGCCGAAGCGTCCGGCGAGGTAGCCGACCAGGATGACGAAGGCGATGATCCCGAATCCGATCAGCACACCCGCCACCCGACAAGCCTATGGACTCCGACGCGTGCATCCGAACCGCGTCCTGGCCGAGGCGATCGGCGCACCGTAGGCTCGAACCCATGCCACACCTGAGCGTGCCGGGGGCCGAGTTGTACTACGAGGCCGATGGGCCGGCGTCCGCTCCGTGCGTGCTGCTGATCCACGCCGGATGCGCCACTCTGCGCATGTGGGACCCGCTCGTGCCCGCGCTCGCCCAAGACCACTATGTGGTGCGCTTCGACACCCGCGGCTTCGGCCAGACCCGCACCGACGATGTGAAGTTCAGCGACAGGGATGACGCCCGCGACGTTCTCGAGCACCTCGGTGTCACGCGCGCGACGGTCGTCGGGGCGTCCCGTGGCGGACGCATCGCGCTGGACCTCGCGCTCGAGTCGCCGGAGACGGTCACCGGTGTCGCGACGGTCGGATCCGGTCCGAGCGGCTTTCCGGACACCGAGCTCACCGACGAGGAGGACGCGGCGTTCGACGGCCTCGACGACGCCTACGAAGATGCCGACTGGGAGCGGATGACGCGCCTCGAGACAGCACTGTGGGTGGTCGGTCCGCGCCGCGACGAGTCGACCCTCGACCCGGCGTTCGTCGAGACGGCCTACGCCTTGAACCGTCCCAACATCGTGCACAGGGCCGAGGCGCCGGTCTCCGTTCCGCTCGAGCCACCCGCCTACGACCGCGTCGCCGACCTGCGGATGCCCGTGCTCGCCACGGTCGGCGAGTTCGACCTCTCCTTCGAGCTGGCTTCGCAGGCCTTCCTCATCGACGCGGTGCCCGGCGCAGAGGGCTACATCTTCAGCGACACGGCGCACCTGCCGAGCGTGGAGCATCCGGAGGAGTTCAACGCCGTGCTCACCGGCTGGCTCGCGGAGCACGGGCTGTAAGGCCGAGGCGCACTGCCATCCACCGGCTGTCGCGCCGGATGGCGCGGTTCAGGGCAGACCACCGGCCTCGCGCACAAAGCTCTGCGGGAGCTCTCCGAACCCTGAGTGCTGCGAACCGTTGCGACGGCACCAGCGGGGAGGTGTCAGCTGCGGCCGACGAAGTCGTCCATCGAGGAGTACACGCCGAAGACCGGGCCGGCGATGGCATCCCATGCTCGCGTCGGCAGGATGCCCTTGAGTGCCTTCGCGAGGCCGACCGACTTCGGCAGCATCAGCATCGGACGGCCGGCGAGCATGGCATCCCACACGCGGTCCACGACGTATTCGGGCTTCATGATCGGCGTGAGGAGCGGACCCCGCGCCCCCTCGAACATGCCCGTGTCGATGTAGCTCGGGGTCACCGTCGTGACCTTCACGTTGGTGTGGTCCTCGCGCTCGAGTTCCAGCCGGAGCGAATCGCTCCACCCGACGACCGCCCACTTGGATGCCGCGTACACGCTCATCCGCGGGTTCGACAGCAGCCCCGCGGCCGACGCGATGTTGACGATGCGCTTGGCGCGGTACGAATCCTCGATCATCGCCGGCAGGAACTCCCGCGTCACGTACATGGGCGCCAGAGCGTTGACCTGCATGATCTTGCGGGTGTCGTCGCCGTTGTCGTGCTCCCAGAACAGAGCGCCCCGCACGATGCCCGCATTATTGATGACGATGTCCGGATCGCCGGCGTGCCTGCGCACCTTGTGCGCGGTCTGCGCGATGGCGCCGAGCTCCCCGAGGTCGACCGCGTACGTGTACACCGCCGTGCCGGGCTCGGCGACGGCGCGCAGGACCTCCGCGAACTCCTCGAGGGATGCCTTGTTCACGTCCCACAGAACGACCGACTTGGCGCCCTCCAGCACGGCCCGCTCCGCGTAGAGCCTGCCCATGCCGCTCGCAGCGCCGGTGATCAGGATGCGTGCGCCTCGAACCGTTCGTGCCATGCCTCTATTGTCGTCGGTCGGCATGCTGCTGCCGCGCGGATACCCTCCGCGAGGGTGCCCCTTCCTCCGCCCGAGGGTGCCTCTTCCTCCGCCCGAAGGTGCGCGCTTCTCCGCGCGAGTGTGCGCCTTCCTCCGCGCGAGAGTGCGTCCTCCTCCGCGCGAGTGTGCGTCCTCCTCCGCGCGAGAGTGCGTCCTCCTCCGCGCGAGAGTGCGTCCTCCTCCGCGCGAGAGTGCGTCCTCCTCCGCGCGAGAGTGCGTCCTCCTCCGCGCGAGAGTGCGTCCTCCTCCGCCCGAGACGATCGGCCGGACGTTACGCCAGCGCCCCGAACAGATCGTTGAGCGCTTCCGTCATCGACGGATGCGTGTAGATCCCGTCCCGCAGCTGCGTCGCCGTGGCCCCGAACCGCATCGCGACGGCCACCGTGTTGATCACCTCGTGGGCGTCGTGCGCGAGCACGGTGACGCCGAGGATCTCGCCGGTTGCGGCATCCGCCACCGCCTTCATCACGCCTCGGGTGTCGCCGACGATGCGGGCGCGAGGCACCGTCGCCATGGCCTCCACCTCGCGCGTCGCCGTGAGCAACGCACGCCCGGTTGCGTGCGCCTGGTGCTCGTTCAGGCCGACGCGGGCCAGCGGCGGCGTGGTGAAGACGACGTGCGGCACGGCAACGCGATCCGCGGTGGAGCGGATGCCGGCTCCCGTGAGCTGGTCGAGCACGATCCGGTAGTCGTCGAGCGAGACGTAGGTGTACTGCGGCCCACCGTTGACGTCACCGACCGCGAAGACGCGCGGGATGCTCGTGCGAAGGTGTTCGTCGACGACCACAGCGCCACGGGCATCCGTCTCGATGCCGACCGCGTCGAGCCCGAGGCCGTCGGTCATCGGCCGGCGTCCGAGCGCCGCGAGCACGAGGTCGCCGTCGACGGAATCGGCGACGCCGTCGGAGCGTGTGAAGCTGACGGATGTCGCATCCTCTCCATCTGCGACCCCGCTGAGGGCCGCACCCGTGATGACGTCCACCCCGCTCTCGGCGAGCAGCACGGTGATGCGCGCCGAGATGTCGGGATCCTCGGCGGGGAGGATCCGCTCGCTCCGCTGGATCAGCGTGACCTCCGCGCCGAACGCGGCTTGCATCGAGGCGAACTCGACCCCGACGTATCCGCCGCCCAGCACGATGAGCCGGTCGGGTCGCTGCGGCAGTGCGAGCAGCTCTGTGCTCGTCACGACCCGGGAGCTCTCGCGCAGCCCGGGGATGTCCGGGATCGCCGGCACGGCGCCCGTGTTGATCACGATCGTGTCGGCGTGAACGGTGAGGCGATCGTCGCCCGCGGCGACGAGCAGCGTGTGCGGATCGACGAAGGTCGCGAATCCGGTGATGACGGTGGCCGTGTCCGGCGTGTCCAACATCGCGAAGTTCTTGTCGCGCAGCAGGGCGGTCAACTCGCTCGTCGCGCCGACTGCGGCGGTCCAGCGAGCGCTGTCATCCGCGGGCTCTCCGCCTGCGTCGCCGAGAAGTTCCGGATGCTCGCCCCGATAGACCAGCGCCTTCGTCGGCACGCACCCGATGTTGATGCAGGTGCCGCCGTACATCTGCGCCGACTGCTCGATCATCGCGACCCGCTTGCCCGCCTTCGCGAGCGTCGCGGCGAGGGTCTTGCCGCCCTTGCCGAACCCGATCACGGCGAGGTCGACGGTGAGAGAAGGGGACGCCGGAGTTGTCGAGGGTTCTTCGCGTTCGGATGCCATGGGCTCAGTCTGTCCGAGTCGGCCTCGGATCGGGAGGTCCCTTGCGTGCCGACCCAGTCCGCCCGTATTCAGGACATGCGACCCGTTGTCGGCGCTGGGTCGACAAGTCGCGCCATGTCCTGAATACGGCAGACGCCTCGATCGCCGCGTGCCGCACCGTCACACCCCGTCACTCGATGCGTCCCGCGACACCGTGTCCCCTTAGGGTGTCTCCATGTCCGAACCTGACTGTCGCCCGGGTGACGCCCGCCGCGCCGATTTCGAGACCCGCCAGATCCACGCGGGGAGCGTGATCGACGCGCAGACGAACGCCAGGGTCACCCCGATCTATCAGACCGCCGGATACGTGTTCGACAGCTTCGACGACGGTGAGGACCGCTTCGCGGGCCGCGGCGGACGCGCGTATTCGCGCAACGAGAACCCCACGAACCACGTCGCCGGTCAGCGCATCGCCGACCTCGAGGGCGGCGTCGACGGCATCGTCGTCGCGAGCGGGCAGGCGGCGATCGCTGTGGCGATCTCGGCGCTCGCCGGCGTGGGCGACCACGTACTCGTGACGCAGTCGCTGTACGAAGGCACGAACGAGATGTTCCGCGGAATCCTGAAACGCCAGGGCATCGAGGCGGAGTACGTCGCCGACGACGCGAGCGACGACGAGTGGGTCGCGCGCATCCGCCCGACCACGAAGGCGTTGTACACCGAGAGCCTGCCGAATCCGCTGGGCCAGGTCGTCGACATCGAGCGGCTGGCTCGCATCGCCCACGCGCACGGGGTTCCAGTGCTGGTCGACAACACGGTGCCGACCCCGTACCTGGAGCGTCCGATCGAGCACGGAGCGGATGTCGTCATCCACTCGACCTCGAAGTGGCTGGCCGGCCACGGCGCAGTGATCGGCGGCGCAGTCGTCGACGGCGGACGGTTCGACTGGGTGGCGAGCGGGCGGTTCCCGCAGCTGTCGGAGTCGCCGCGGGAGGGCGTGGGCGCGTTCGTCGAACGGTTCGGGAATGCCGCGTTCGGCGCCTACCTGCGCTCCGTCGTCGTGCTCGAGTACGGCCCGACCGTGCCGCCGACGAGCACGTTCCTGCTGTTGGCAGGCATCGAGACGCTGTCGCTGCGGATGGAGCGCCACGTCGCCAACGCGCAGCACGTCGCCGAGTGGCTGGAGGGCCGGCCTGAGGTGACGACCGTGTTCTACCCGGGGCTGGCATCCAGCCCGTATCGCGAGCTCGCCGACCGCTACCTGCCGCTCGGCCCCGGATCCATCGTCTCCATCGATCTGAAGGGCGGACGGGATGCCGCGCGCCGCTTCATCGACGCCCTGCAGCTGATCTCGCCCATGACGCACATCGGTGACGTGCGCACGCTGGCCATCCACCTCGGTTCGACGATCCACCTCAAGCTCACCGAGCAAGAGCGTCTGGCTGCCGGCATCACGCCGGGGCTGATCCGCCTGTCGATCGGTCTGGAGAGCGCCCGCGACATCGTCGAGGACCTCGAGCGCGGGCTGAACGCGGTCGCCTCAGCGTCCTGAGCGGATCCGCCCGGGATCGAAACGTCAGAGAGTGCGCTCCTTTCGCAGAAGGAGCGCACTCTTCGACGTCTCGAGGGGACTGCGGAGGCGACGCGCGGCGCTCGGAACTCGCGCGTAAAAGCGGCGCACGAGCACGGCAGGTTGTGAGCGCTAGACGGTTCACGCACGGGAGCGGCGCGCGAGTGCAGCCGCGGAACATGCGCGGGCGCGGCGCTCAGCAGCGGCGGCGCTTGGGCGACGGATCAGCGCGCCGCCGCCTCCGCGAGCTCCAGCGGGCGCCGCGCCCGCACCACGGACGCGATGCGCTGCACCGCCTCGACGATCGTCGACGGGTCGCACGCCAGGTTCACACGCACGAATCCCGCACCTCCGGTGCCGAACGTCGGGCCGGAGTTGAAGGCGACGCGTCCCACGTCGCGGAGCACGGCGGCTGGGTCGTCGCCGAGGCCGGCATCCCGCAGGTCCAGCCAGAGAAGGTAGCCGGCGTCGGGGCGCACCAGACGCGCCTCCGGAACGTGTTCGCCGAGTTCGGCGGCGAGCAGGTCGACGTTGGCCGTGATCTGGGCGAGCGCGGCATCCCGCCACTCCGTGTCGTCGAGCGCGGCGATGCTCGCGTGCAGCCCGAGGATGCTCGTGCGCGCCGCGACCTCCTCCGGAAGCCTCGTCAGGTCATCGGCCGCACGCTCGCCGGCCGCGACGATCCACGCGCACTTCAGTGCGGCGAGATTCCACGCCTTGCTGGCGCTGGTGACCGTGAAGCTCTCCACGCCCGCCGCCTCGGCAAGGGGAGCGAACGGGGTGAAGACCGCGTCCGGATGGCTCAGCGGCGCGTGCACCTCGTCGCTCAGGATCGGCACGTCGTACCGTGCGGCGAGCTCGGCGAGCGCCTCGAGCGACTGGCGCGAGTGACATCGCCCCGTCGGGTTCTGCGGGTTGCACAGCAGCATGGCGTCCACGCCCTCAGCGAAGACGCGCTCGAGGCGTTCGAGGTCGAGCGACCATTCGGATGCCTCCACCAACGGCACCTCGACCACGCTGCCCTGCACCTCGCCGACCATCTCGTAGAACGGGGCGTAGACGGGCGGGGTGAGCACGACGCGAGCGCCGACCGGCGGGACCAGCACGCGCAGGGTCTCGACGAGGCCGACCGTGACGTCGGTGGCGAGGTGGATCCGATCCGGATTCACGTGCCAGCCCCACGATCGCTCCGCGAACTCGGCGAACGCCGGTGCGAGCGGGCCGGGACCGTCCAGGTAACCGGTGTCGCCGGATGCCAGCGCCAGCGAGACCGCATCCACGATCGCCCCGCACGGCTCGAAGTCCATTTCCGCGACGAACAGCGGCAGCACGTCGGGCGCGTAGCGGCGCCACTTGATGCTGCTGCGCTCGGTACGCAGACGGGCGATGGGGCGAATGGACAGCTGGCTCACGTTGGGTCTCTCGATCAGGTGGGATCGAGAGTAACCCGCACGGCGTCGACGGCCCATTTCGCGAGTCGCCGCGTTACGACGACGTGGCATCCGTCCCGGTGCGAACACTGCTCCGCGTCGATCAGCAAGGCACGCTTGCTGCGCATTCGGGGACGGAGAGGAACCGAGCACCCGTCCTCACGGCCACGGACCGCAAGCCGCGACCTGGGCATCCGCTGGCTGCGAACACGGCACGGTCGCGCTCCTCGCCCGGAGAGACTGGTCGGCGGAGGTTGGCATGGATGGAGTGGGCAAGACGGCCGTTGCCGTCGCGGCAGGACGCGCGCTGGAGTCGTCCCGTTCGGATGCGCTGGTGCGTGATCCGTATGCGGCAGAGCTCGTGCGCCTTGCGGATGCCGGTCTCCCGTTTCCGCAGGCTTGGCCGGACGATCCGGTGGCGGCGGATCCGCTCGAGCAGTCCCTGCTGTTGAGCGCCGTCTACGTCGGCCTCCGCACGCGTTTCATCGACGACGAGGTGACCGACGCCGGGCTCGATCAGGTCGTGATCCTGGGCAGCGGACTCGACCCCCGGGCTTGGCGTCTGCCGTCGCTCGACGGTGCGGCGGTGTTCGAACTGGACTCGGCGGAGGTCGGGGCGTTCATGTCCTCGGCGATGGCGGGCGTCGCATCCGGAGCTCACCGCGTGCCGCTCGCCGCGGACGTCACCGAGCCCTGGGCCGCGGACCTCGTGCGCAGCGGCTTCCGTCCGGATGCGCCGACGATGTGGGTCCTCGAGGGCTTGCTCCCGTACCTGGGCGCCGACGACCAGCGCGCGCTCGTCGACGACATCGTGCACCTGTCCGCACCAGGATCGCGTGCCGTGATCGAGCAGGCCACAGCTCTCGATGCGTCAGAGGCGTCGGAGGAGCGACTCGAGACCTATAGCCGCCTCACCGGGCTGCCGATGGACGAGGTGCTCGCGCGCTCGAGTCCGCCGGATCCCGCCGCGCTCCTCGCCGACGCCGGATGGCATACCGCGCGCACGACGATCCGTGAACTCGAGCACCTCTATTCCCGCGCGCTCTCGCTCGACGGAACCGGCACGACCTCGGGCGACCGCGGCGGCTTCGTGACGGCGACGCGTCCGGCGCGGTAGGGGCGGCATCCGTCGTCCGACGTGCTCAGACGCGGTACCGGCTCCGCTCCCCGCGCTCGACCAGGCTCGTTCAGAGCATCATCTCGACGAATCCGTCGATCACCGCCGGCACCGTATGCCCGTCCCCGTTGACCGCACGCTCGAGGTCTGAGCGGCCGACGAGTGCCGCCACCCGCCCGTCCTGCAGCACGAGCGCGGCGCTCCACAGCGGGTCCGAGGCGCGCGCGAGGTCCAGAGCGGCCGAGGGTGTCAGTCCGATGCCGACCTCGGCGTGCACCGGATACGCCACCTCACCGACGGTGCGCCGCATCTCGACACCGGGGCGGCCTCGCTCGCCCTCCTGGGTGAGGTCCTCGAGCGACGCAACGGTCGTCCAGCCGACGACCTCGGACGGATGCGGCGCGAGCTCCCTCTCTCGTGCGTAGACCACGAGTACCGGGTCGTCGGGATCCGCCCCCGCCTCATCGAGAGCCGTGATGGCTTCGCCAGGCGAGACGTCCTTGCCCACGAGATACAGCCGAGGGGCTTCGGGAAGAAGGTCTCGCACGGTCGTCTCGCCGGATGTCGGCTCGCTGAAGCCTTTGAGGACGAGCCACTCGTCGTTGAAGTAGGTGGAGAGGTTCGCCCGTCCGGAGTCCGGCAGGATGACGGCCACGACGTCGTGCTCGCCCAGTTCCGCCGCCACGTCCAGGGCCGCGACGAGGGCGACACCGCTGGATCCGCTCGCCAGGATCCCCTCTTCCCTCGCCAGCCGCCTGACCAGTTCGATGGCGCTGAGGTCGTCGACGGCGACATATCTGTCGATCACGCCGGGGTCGAAGCCGGCCGGCCAGGCGTCCCGTCGTGCGTCGGGATGCGTGACGTGCCCCGCGCCCTCGATGTACGTCGGGCTGCCGTCACCGCCGGAGTACGACGACGTGAAGGGGTCGGCGCCGACGACCGTCACGCGTCCGTCGCTCACCTGTTTGAGGTAGCGAGCGGTGCCGGTGATCGTGCCTCCTGTTCCGACTGCTGCGACGAGGTGGGTGATCCGTCCGTCGGTGTCCGCCCAGAGCTCGGGACCCGTCGTGGCGAAGTGCGCCTCGGCATTGGCGGGGTTGTCGTACTGATCAGCGAACCAGGCACCCGGCGTCCTGGCCACGAAGCGTTGGGCGTGCGAACGAAGGCTGTCCGGATGATCCCTCGGCACGAACGCGTCGATGAGGTGCACCTCCGCGCCGAAGGCCGTCATCAGGCCCAGCTTCTCTGCGGAGACCGTGGAGGCGGCGAAGATGACGGATCGGTATCCGAGGTGCGCGGCGAAGGCCGCGAGGCCGATACCGGTGTTGCCCGATGTGGTCTCCACAACGGTGCCGCCCGGCTGAAGCGAGCCATCCGCTTCTGCAGCGCGGAGCATCCAGAGGGCCGCCCGGTCCTTCGCGCTGCCGGCCGGATTGGCGCCCTCGAGCTTGACGTACACAGCAGGGCGGAGACCTGTGGTCAGGCGGGTGAGACGGATGAGCGGCGTACCGCCGACGGCATCGGCCAGGGCTTCGTAGCGCGTCACGTGTGCCTCCAGGATGGTGTCCGGCTCGATGCAGGGTCCCGTGTGGACACGGTGGTCCGGGCCGGGCGGATCCGCTGTGCGCACCGGAGCGGTGCTGTCGTCGGCGTGGTCATTACATGCCCGGCCGATTCGCGGGCGCCAGGTCTGTCACCGCCACCGCGTCACAGACGGACCGACGACGTAACACCCCGACCGAGCGGGTAACCGTCTGACCGGATGCGTAACAGCACGGGCGCCGGGGACGTCTCATGGCGCACGCTGGGCAGACGCGTCCGACGGGAATCGGACCGCACACCACGACACGCAGGGAGGGATCCGTGACGCACGACACCGAGGTGCCCGACCCACGGTCGGAAACGCCGGAAGACGGGTGGGCGCAGCCCGCCCGCGCGCCGCTGTCGGTGCTCGACCTCGCGCCGTTCCCCAGCGGATCGACGCCGGCCGACGGCATCCGCAACACGATCGACCTCGCGAAGCACGCGGAGCGGTTCGGATACGCGCGGTACTGGCTCGCCGAGCACCACGCGAATCCGGGTGTCTCGGGCTCAGCGCCGCACGTGCTCGCGGCGCTCGTCGCGGCTGCGACGGACGGCATCCGGGTGGGCACGGCGGCAACGCTGCTCGGCAACTACAGCCCCATCCAAGTCGCGGAGGCGGCCGGCGTGCTGGGTGCCTACAGCGGCGGGCGCTTCGACCTCGGAGTGGGGCGTGCGGCATCCGTCCCGCGCCCGCCGTCGAACGCCGTGCCGCCGGCGTCCACCGCTGACGCCGCCGACCGCGTCGTCGACGGACTCGTCATCCCTGCACCGCGGGTTCCGCGCCTCGACTCCGAACGGTTCGCCGCCATCGCCCGGCTGCTGTCTCGCGACGAGGGGCGGGATTTCGCCGAGACGGTCGACGCCATCCTCGGCTTTCTGCGCGGCGACTACGTCGACCGAGACGGTGTTCCGGTGCTCGCGACCCCAGCGCACGACCACGGCGGCGTGCAGGTGTGGGTGCACGGCAGCACGGCCGGCCCGAGCGCCAGACTCGCCGGCGAGCGCGGTCTGCGCTTCGGCGCGAACTATCACGTCGCGCCGTCATTCGTGCTGGAGGCGATCGAGGAGTACCGCTCCGCGTTCCGCCCGAGCGAGCAGCTCGCCCAGCCGCACGTCATCGTCTCGGTCGACGTGGTCGTCGCCGATAGCGACGAGAAGGCACGGCGGCTCGCGGCCGGCTACGCGCCGTGGGTGCTGAGCATCCGTTCGGGGCGGGGCGCCATCCCGTTCCCGACGCCGGAGCAAGCGGATGCCATCGCCTGGTCCGACGAGGACCGCGACGCCGTGCGCGACCGCCTCGACACTCAGTTCGTCGGCTCGCCCGCGACAGTCGCCGAACGTCTCGAGACGTTGCAGCGCGTGACCGGCGCGCAGGAACTGCTTGTCACGACCATCACGCACGATCACGCGAACCGCGTGAACTCCTACCGCCTGCTCGCCGAGGCCTGGGGCATCACGGCGTGCGGCACCACCGACAGGAGAGCATCATGAGCCGAACCTTCGCCGTCATCGTCGAGCTCGACGACGACCTGCGCACCGATGCTCCGGCATCCGCGATCGTGCGGGTCGCGCGGGCCTCGGAACGCGCCGGTGTCACCGCGGTGAGCTTCGAGGACCATCCGACGGCGCCAGGCGCAGGCGCGGGTGCCGCGTCCCGTTCGGGTGCTCGGTTCGGGCGGCTGGATGCGACGCTGCGCGCGGCATCCGTCGCCCCGATCACGAGCTCGATCGGCCTGATCCCTGTGGTGCACGCCCTCTACAACGAGCCGTTCCACCTCGCGACCCAGCTGGCCACCTTGGACACCGCGTCCCTCGGTCGGGCCGGATGGATAGCGCGAGCCGACCCGGATCCGTCCATCGCCGCGCGCCACGGCAGGGGTCCGCTGCCCGCATCCGCCGCGGACGCCGAGCTCGCCGACGTCGTTGAAGCGATCCGCGGCGTATGGGACACCTGGGAGGACGACGCGGTGATCCGTGACGTCGCCACCGGCCGGTACCTCGACCGGACGAAGGTGCACTACGCGGACTTCGTCGGCGACCGGTTCTCGGTGAAGGGACCGTCGATCATCCCGCGGCCGCCGCAGGGCCAGCCGGTCGTCTTCGGCGAACCGGGCTCTGCTGCCGAGTTGGATGCCGTGCTCCTCGATCTGACGCTTCCAGGCCGCGACCGGCCCGCTGCGCACCTCAACGCATCGACGGACTCGACCATCGCCGGTGCCGCCGATCTACCGGAGCTGCTCGGCCGGGCAACGGAGGCGGTCGACGCCGCACGCACCCGACTCGCCCCTGGAACGCTCATCGTGGTGCAGCTCGGCTTCGCGCTCGACTCCGCCGGCCTCTCCGCGCTCGATCGTCTCGCGGACGAACGTCACCACACCCGAGCGGATGCCCGAGCCATCGTCACCGGCGACCCTTCCGTTCTCGTCGACCTCCTCACCGCGCTCGCCCGGGTGGCCGACGGCGTGCGCCTGTTCCCGGCATCGCTCGAACCGGATCTCGACGAGCTCGGCCGCGCCGTGCTGCCCGGGCTGCGCGCACGCGGCGTCTTCCACTCGCCGCTCGCCGGTGACTCCTTGCGTACCTCGCTCGGCCTGGAACGGCCGACCAACCGATTCGAGTCCGTCGCACCCGATCCGCTCGCCAGCAACGCTCAGACCCTGGAGGCCGCCCGATGAGCACACCAGTCCGCCGCATCCAGTTCGGCGTCTTCTTCCAGGGCGTGAACTCGTCGACCGTGTGGGACGCCCCCGAGAGCGGATCCCAGACCGACTTCGAGAGCTTTCGTCGCCTTGCCCAGACGGCCGAGCGCGGTCTGTTCACCGCGTTCTTCCTCGGCGAGGGACTGCGACTGCGCGAACACCTCGGTCGGCTGCACGACCTCGACATCGCCGGCCGGCCGGATGCCATCACGCAACTCGCGGCGCTGGCATCCGTCACCGAGCGCATCGGTCTCGTCGCCACGCAGAACACGACCTACAACGACCCGATCGACCTCGCCCACCGCCTGCAGAGCCTCGACGTGCTCTCCGGTGGCCGTGCCGCGTGGAACGTCGTGACGACGGACAACGCGTGGACGGGCGAGAACTTCCGTCGCGGCGGATACCTCGACCACGCCGACCGCTACACCCACGCCGCGGACGTGATCGCCATCGCCAGGCGGGTGTGGGATGCGGTGCCCGACAACGCCGCGGACGGCCTGCTCGCCGTGCTGCCCGACCCGTTCCGCTACGACACGGCGTACTACTCCGTCGAAGGCCGTGGGGTGCTGCCGCGCAGCACTCAGGGGCATCCGGTGCTCTTCCAGGCCGGCGACTCCGCAGAGGGCCGCGACTTCGCCGCGCGCAACGCCGAGGTGATCTTCTCCGCCCACGCCCAGCTGGAGCCGGCCACCGAATTCGCTGCGGACATACGTGCCCGAACGCTCGCTGCGGGCCGGCCGGCCGACGACCTGAAGATCTTCCCCGGCCAGGAGTTCATCGTCGTCGACGACGCGTCCGAGACCGAGGAGAAGGTGCGCTGGGTGCGCGAGCATCAGATCACGCCGCAGACCGCCGTCGCGTTCGTCGAGCAGCTCTGGGGCGCCGAGCTTCCCGATCTGGATCCGGACGGCCCGCTGCCGTCGTTCGATCCCGTGCAGAGCATCACGGGCGAGACCCGTGGCGCGGGATTCCGCGCCACGAAGGCGGTCGAGACGGCGCGCGCGTGGCGCGAGCTCTCCCAGGAGCGCGGGTGGAGCATCCGCGACCTGGTCATCAACGTCAGCACCCGCCGCGGATTCGCCGGCACGGCATCGCAGATCGCCGACGAACTCGAGCCTTTCGCGCGCACCGGCGTGGTCGACGGTTTCAACATCACGCCGTGGCTGATCCCGGGCGGCCTGGACGACATCGTGAACAAGCTCGTGCCGGAACTGCAGGAACGCGGCATCTACTGGACCGACTACCCCGGCGATACCCTGCGCGAGAACCTCGGCCTGCGCGAGCCTCTCACGCGGCGAAGCGCAGCGGATGTCGTCGCCACGGTGCCCGAAGCGGCGACCGTCCCGTGACTTCCCGGCGCCGGTCGCCTGCCACCCAGAGCACGGCTGGCGGGCGGCTGCGCCGAGTACGAGGCTCAACCGCCCGAATCCATCTCCTGGCCGAATCCGACGGCGGCGCTGCCCTGGTCAGCCGCGTCGGAATGCGGTTCGCTGAGGTCGTGGCGGCGACTGCTGAGAAGGATCGGGCGGTGCTTCGTCCACGATCGGCGATCTGGATCGCGGTGGTCGCGGTCTGAGTGATTGGCGCCGTGCCCGACGACGCCGTTCGCTGACGCCCGGCTATGCGCTCCGCGCCGCGCCGGTCGGCCCGGCCCACTCGGCGGCGAGTTCGTCGAGGGAGAGGCCGAGCGCCGATGCCAGCACCGCGACGACGCCGAACGCCGGGCTGGGCAGGCGTCCGGTCTCGATCTTGCGCAGGGTCTCGGGAGAGATCCCGGCCTCGGCTGCGACCTCGTTGAGCGATCGTGTTCCTCGAGCACGTCTGAGGGTTTCACCGAGCCTGCGACCGGCAGCCAGCTGCTCGGGAGTGAGCGGCGCACGAACCATCATCTGAGCTGTCTCCACATCTGCTCGATGCGCTCCGACTCGAAAGCCGAGGAACCCATAAACCAACGGTATTATTATACCGCCATGATCGAGCTTCACACCCCTGCAGAAATCGAGCAGCTGCGCGCCGCGGGCCGCTTCGTGCACGACACACTGGTCACCCTTTCCGCACGGGCGGCCGTTGGCGTCAACCTGCTCGAGCTCGAGGAGTGTGCGCGCACGGCCATCGCGGATCGCGGCGCCGTCTCGTGCTACTGGGACTATGCACCGTCGTTCGGCAACGGCCCGTTCCGCAACGTCATCTGCCTGTCGGTCAACGACGCCGCGCAGCACGGTCTGCCTCACGACTACGTTCTGCGCGACGGAGACATGCTGAGTCTCGACTTCGCCGCATCCGTCGACGGCTGGGTCGCGGATGCCGCGGTCACCGTCATCGTCGGCCGAGCGGATCCGGCCGACCATCGGCTCATCCGCTCGACGCAGGAGGCGCTCGCTGCCGGCATCGCGGCGTCCGAACCGGGCAATCGGATCGGCGACGTCTCCGCCGCGATCGGGCAAGTCGCGGCCGACTACGGATACCCGGTCAACCACGAGTTCGGCGGCCACGGCGTCGGCCGCACGATGCACGAGGACCCGTTCATCTGCAACGACGGACGCGCTGGACGCGGCTACCGCATCCGTCCCGGCATGGTCTTCGCGCTGGAGCCGTGGTGGGCGAAGACCACGGCCCGCATCCGAATGGATCCCGACGGCTGGACGGTGCGCTCGGCGGACGGCAGCCGCGCCGCGCACACCGAGCACACGATCGCGGTCACGGCCGACGGGCCCGTCATCCTGACCTAGCCCCCGCACTCGGATGAGGTCGCGTCCGCTCCAGGAACAGCAGGAACCGGACCTTCGCGGGGAGAGCAGCAGAATGTCGGCTGTTCTCGTCGACATCTGCTGTTCTCCCCGCGCCCAGCCCTACTGGTTGCTCAACGGCAGGCCGGGCGGGTTCACCTCTGCCTTGTCGACGGCCTCGTTCGAGAGGTTGTACGCCTTCAGCCACTTCGCGTACTGGCCGTGTTCGATGAGGTACTCGATGGCATCCGCGATGGGCTGCGCCAGACCGCTGTCCTTCTTCACCGTGGCGGCGATGAGGCCTTGCAACTCGGATCCGGCCCCGGAGAACGTGCCAGCCGTGCGCGTCGGGTTCGCGGACTTCGCGTCCTGTCGCTCGTGGTACGCGATGGTCGGGTTCGGCCCGAAGTAGGCGTCGATCTTGCCCGAGTTCAAGGCGAGATTCACGGAGTTCTGGTCGGGGTAGTACTTGACGGTGAGGTCCTTGCCCTCCGCCTTCAGCTTGGACTGCCACTCGAGCAGGATCTTCTCCTGGTTCGTCCCCGAGCCGACGGCGACGGTGAGCCCGGCGAGCTTCTTGTAATCGCCGCCGAACGTCCACGTGCTCTTCTTCAGCACCTCGAACGCGAGGTTGTCCTTGCGGTACGACGCGAAGTCGTACTTCTCCTTGCGCTGCTCGGTGTCGGTGATGTTCGAGAAGCCGACGTCGGTGCGTCCGGTGTCGATGCCCACGAAGAGGTTGTCCCAGGTGGCGTTCGACACCACCGGCTTGAGGCCGAGTACGGCGGCGACGAGGCGACCCAAGTCCGGTTCCGTGCCCGTCACCGTCTTCTGGTCGTCGCCCGTGTACGCGAGCGGGGCGGAGCCTGCGGGTAGAGCGCCGACGCCGATCTTCAGCTCCCCGCTCGAGCGCACGGACGCCGGCAGCTCGGCCCTGATCTTCTGAACGACGGGCACATCGATGGTCGTGGGGGTGGCGGCACCGTTGCTGTGCGCGCCGACAGCGACGCCTTCCTTCGCGGCCACGTCGGCGGATGCCTGGGTCGTCGCGCATCCTGCGAGAAGGGCGAGGGTCGCCGTGACCGCGAGGGCAACGGATGCCGCCCGAAGCCGTGGTCGTCGCCCGCGCTCTGCGCCGGGCTGGATCGTGTGTGTCATGGGATCTCCTGATGTGTGTGGGTTGGTGGAGGGGATGTGCGGATTGGTGGGGAGGATCAGAGGACGCGCCCGAGGAACTCCTTCGTGCGCTGATGCTGCGGGGCGCCGAGCACCTGCTCTGGCGGACCCTGTTCGACGACGACTCCGTCGGCTAGGAACACCACCTGGTCGGCGACCTCGCGGGCGAATCCGATCTCGTGGGTCACCACGACGAGCGTCCGGCCGCTGCGAGCGAGGGAGCGGATGGTGCCCAGCACCTCGCCGACCAGCTCGGGGTCGAGTGCCGAGGTGGGCTCGTCGAACAGGAGCACGTCCGGCTCGAGCGCCAGCGCGCGCACGATCGCCACGCGCTGCTGCTGCCCTCCTGACAGCTGCCGCGGATATGCCTGCGCCTTGTCGCCGAGGCCCACCTGCGTCAGCAGCTCGAGGGCGCGGGCACGGGCATCCGCTCTGCCGAGCAGACCGGTCGCGACGGGGGCCTCGACGACGTTCTCCAGCACGGTGAGGTGCGGGAACAGGTTGAAGTTCTGGAACACGAAGCCGATGCGCGAGCGCTGCTGCAGGATCCGCTTCTCCGCCAGCTCCTTCAGCCGATCGCGGTCGACGTGCACCCCGATGAGCTGACCGTCGACGGCGACGTATCCCTCGTCGAGCGACTCGAGGTGGTTGATCGCACGCAGCAGCGTCGATTTGCCCGCACCCGAAGGACCGAGGATGACCGTCACGCTTCCGCGCTCGACCGTCAGGTCGATCCCGCGGAGCACGGGCTTGCCGCCGAAGGACTTGTGCGCTCCTCGGATCTCGACGGCGGGTGCGGCATCCGCTCGAGAAGAGGCGCCGGCGACGCCCGGGTCGGCAACGGGACGGCTGACGGCGCTCACCGCGCGCCCCGCTCTCCGCGCCCGTAGTAGCGCTCGACGAAGTACTGCACCCCGGAGATCACGCTCGTGAGCACGAGGTACCAGATGGATGCCACGACCAGGAGCGGGATGATGTCGGTCGGATACGTGCTGCCCAGGTTCTGCACGACACCGAAGAGGTCGAGCAGGCTGACGTAGAACAGCAGGGAGCTGGACTTCAGCAGCCCGACGATCTGGTTCACGTACGCCGGGACGATGGAGCGCAGCGCCTGCGGCAGCACGATTCGCGTGAACTGCCTGCGCCGCGGAATGCCGAGCGCTTTGGCCGCCTCGTGCTGACCGCGGTCGACGGCGAGCAGCCCGGAGCGCACTACCTCGGAGGCGTATGCGATCTCCGACAGGCTCAGGCCGACGACGCCGAGCGTCAGGTCACTGAGGTACACCGTGGTCGGAACCTCCACCTGAGGCCCGAACGGGATCCCGATACCGATCGTCGGGTACAGGTTGCCGAGGTTGTACAGGAAGATCAGCACGAGAATCAGCGGCACCGACCGGAACACCCATGTGTAGAACCATGCGCCGCCCCACAGCACCGGATTCCGCGACTGCCGTGCGAGCGCCACGACGACACCGCCCACGAAGCTGACGACCGCGCTGATGGCCGTCGCCTCCAGGGTCAGGGTCAGGCCGGCCAGAATGGCCGGGCTGAACATCCACTTGCCGACCTTCGCCCACTCCCACGACGGGTTCGTGAAGAGCGTCTGCGCGAAGTTCACGGCCAGCAGCAGCACGACTGCCGTCGCCACCCACTGCCACGGATGTCGCAGCTTGCGCACACCACGCGACGCGAGCTTCTGCAACTCTGCAGTCGACAGCCCGCCGACGGCCGTGCCGTTCGTGGTTGCGCTCGCTTGGTCTGCGCCGGATCCGGGTCCGTCGCCCCCGCCCGCCGGCCTCGGGGAGAGGCGATCGATCACACTGGTCATGGGGGCACGTTAGGAAGCCCCGCGCACCCCGGTCAATCGAGGCGGCAACCTTGCGGAAACACATCGCCACACGATGATTTCCCTGGTCACAAGGCGAAACATGACGCCATGCGACGACACGCTCGCGAGCTCACGGACGTGCAGGAAGAGCCTTCTCGAAGGCGTGCAGACCCACCTCGTCCGCGGGCTTCGTCAGGTCGTACAGCGGGGTGTATCCGGTGTTCAGGTAGAGGCGCTGCGCCTCCGGCTGTCGCGGTCCGGTTGTCAGGTAGACGCGGCGGTATCCGCGGAGCACCGCCTCGGCTTCCAGCTCGGCGAGCACGAGACGGCTGAGGCCCTTCCGGCGGTGATCCGCATGGGTCCAGATGCGCTTGAACTCGGCGGTCTCGTCATCGAGGCGCTTGAACGCGCCGCCAGCGATCGCACCGTGAGCACCTGGTCCGCCCGAGTGCTCCTGGCCGTCGGCGAGCAGGAGCAGGAAGGCGCCGTGCGGAGGCGCGAACGCGGCATCCGGATACCGCGCCAGCTCCACCGACGCAGGCTCGCCGCCCAGGAACCCGTAGCGGCTGTCGTACTCGTTCGTGAGGTCGTCGATCATCGGCCGGGCGAGTGGGTCGCTCTGCAGCACGTACGCCCAGCGTGTGCCTGGCGGCGTGCTCGTGGCCTCGCGATCGGATGCCGCGCCGATCGTCTGCTCGATGCTCATGCCTCTGCCTTCTCGCTCATTGCCCATCCATCGTCCCGTGCCGCGCCTGAGTGATCGCTTGCGTGGAGCAGGGATGCCTGGCTCATGCGACAGGCTGGGCCACGGTGTGCACGTGCGGCGCACCTCCGGGCTGTGCCGGCGGGGCGGCCGAGGGGATGGGTGCGGCATCCGTCTCCGCATCCGCGCCCGCGTCCTCGAACAGCGGATCGGTGAGCTTCAGCGCGAGACGGCCGTGCGCGAAAGCGCCACCCGCCTTCAACGCAGCGGCGACCCATGCGGTCTCGGCCAGCTCAGCTCGCGTCGCACCGGCACGCACGGCGGCCGCGCTGTGCCCGTCGATGCAGTAGGCGCACTGGGTCGTGATCGCGACGGCCACGGCGATCAGCTCGCGGTACTTGAGCGGGATCTCCCGGTCATCCGGTGCGAACACCGCCGAGTTGAAGTCGTTGAAGGCTGCCAGGATGTCCGGCGTCTCGGACTTGTAGAGCCGGGTGTACCGCTTGTCGTCGGTGTCGAAGTACGAAGTCATGCTGCGTTCCTAACAGCACCGACGCTGATGCGTCCGGCCCGCGACGCGGCGCGACTCCCCGCGACGAACCGTGTCGTATCGCGACGGGCGGAGTCCTCCGACGACCAACTGTGTCGTCGGAAGGTGCCGGTTTGGCACCCTCGCGCGTCTGTGGGGGCGGGCTACTGCGTTCGGCGGCGCCGCGCCCGATACGCCGCGCGATCCTCCGCATCGAGGTGCTCCGTCGCGTAGGACAGCATGGTGGCGGGCATCCGCTCGACGTTCGCGTCGAGGAAACCGCCCAGCAGTCCGCGGTCGACGCGCTTGCCGACTTCGCGGAGCATCCATCCGGTCGCCTTCTGCGTGAGATCGCGCCTGTCGTCCGTCTCGAGCACGAAGGATGCCAGTTCGAGCGTTGTCGAGGCATCCCCGCGCTTGATGAACGCGAAAGTCGACAGCAGTGCGACGCGCCGCCACCACAGGTCGCCGGGCTCCGCCGAGTCGCCGCGGGCCAGTTCGAACAGGATGAACCGCGGCCGGTCGTACAGGTACTCGCCGAGCACGAACTCTGCCGAGGCGTCGACGAGGTCCCAGTTGTTCACGTGCCCGGCGCGCACCGCGGCCAGGTAGAACGCGGCCAGACGCTCTCGCTCGTCATCGTCGCGGGTTCGGGATGCTGAGGCCAGAGCGAACAGCCTATTCAGCGCCACGAGTCCGGCCAGCCTGTGCTCGTGCACCGGGCTCTCCAGCAACTCGCCGATCGCTTCCAGTGGCAGCGGGCCGGATCGCTTCACGACGGCGCGCACGTCGGGCACGCGCACGCCGATGAACACATCGCCATCGCCGTACTCGCCCGGCCCGGTCTTGAAGAACCGTTGCAGGATGACCGCGTCGTCAGGATCCGCCCGCGCATCGAGCGCCGCCATCACGGCCTCTGCCGCACTCTGACCCTGCACACTCACCGCGTCGGATGCCACGCCCCCAGTCAACCGCGCACGGAGCCGTTCCGCGCCGCGGCGACCCGAGAACTATGCGGACGTCACGAAGTTGGCCATCATCCCCATGTCCTCGTGCTCGAGGTTGTGGCAGTGGAAGACGAATCGGCCGACGTGGTCAGTGAAGCGCACGGCGATCTTCGCCTGCTCGCCTGCCCGCAGGTCGATCGTGTCCTTCCAGCCGGCGTCGAACTCACCGGGTCCGTCTGCACCGCGGGCGACCACCTGGAACGGATCGAGGTGGAGGTGCACCGGATGGTGGAAGTCCGCGAAGAGTTCCCACACCTCGATGTCGCCCAGCTTCGGATCCGCGGCCGACGTGCGCGGGCTGAACTCGGCCCCGCCGATGATCCATCCCTCGTGGTCGCCGATCGCGGACTCGAAGCGGAACCGCCGCGTGACGGTTGCCGCGGCGGGGTCCAGTCGCTCGATCGTGGACAGGCTGGCGGGTGCCTCGAAACGCGGGCCTGTGGCATCCGCCACGGTGAAGCGCATGATGGCGTTCATGTCTCCGGAGCCGAAGTCGTCGTACACGGTCACCCTGGTTCCGGGTCGGAACGCGGAGAAGTCGACCAGGGCATCCAATCGTTGGGCGGGCGCGAGCTCGAACGCGTCGTGCTTCAGCGGTTCGGCGAGGAGGCCGCCCTCGGTGCCGATCTGCACGATGCCGTCGCCGGGCGCCGGGTCGAGCCGGAGCCGGATGCGCCGCGCGTTGCACGCGTTGACGAACCGCAGCCGGTACGTCGCACGCTCGACCGTCGCCGAAGGCCACGGAACCCCGTTGACGAGCATGACGTCGCCGAGCACACCGGCCACGAAATCGCCCGTCACACCGGGAATGGTGGTCATGCTGGGGTCGGCGCTGGGGTAGAGGAAGGATCCGTCGGCATCGAACGCGCGGTCGGTGAGCACCAGTGGCAGTTCGTGCGCTCCTGCCGGAAGGCCGAGGGCATCCTCCTCGTCGTCGCGCACGATGTGCAGCCCGGCCAGCCCGCGCCACACGCTCGGCCCGGTGAAATCCATGCGGTGGTCGTGGTACCAGAGCATGGCTGCGCGCTGCTCGAGCGGATACCGGTACACCCGCTCGCCGTTCGTGGTGTCACCGGCGGGCATCGCCATTCCGTGCGCCATGCCCTGCATGCTCTGATGACGCCGAAGGTACGACAGGTCCTGCGGATAGATGTAGTCCGTCGGGTATCCGTCGCTGTCGTGCGGTGTGTGTCCGCCGTGCAGGTGCACGACCATCGGGACCGGCAGCCGGTTGCGGTGGGTGATCGCGACTTCGCGTCCACGCCGGCTCTCGATCGTCGGACCGGGGAAGACTCCGTTGAACCCGAAGATCTGCGTCGTGAGCCCTGGCAGGATGCTCGCCCCGACCTGTCTCGCCGTCATCGTGTAGCGGTCGACCCCGTCGCCGGTGTCGATGGGCTTCAGCACAGGCGGCAGCCGCAGCGGCAGGGAGAACCGGCGCGGCAGGGCGGCGCGGGAGACCAGTTGCGCACCCGTCGACCGTGCACCGGTCGAACTGAACGCGAGCGGGATCCCGGCCGCGAACCCGACGCCGACGCCGGCCAGCACGCCGCCGACGATGAACGCCCTGCGAGTCATCGGGCTCATCGGCGTGACCAGGCCCGACGGGCGCCGACGACACCGAGCACGATGATCGCGACGCCGAGCGGAATGTGCACGGCGAGAATGTGCCGCGTGCCGAGCATCATTTCCACGACGACGAGCCCGGTGAGCGCGGCGTAGGCGACGATCGGCCACCACGGGCCGTGGCCTGGGCGGAAGTAGAGCACGGCTGCGACCACGGTCACCAGCGTGGCGACGCCGGCGATTCCCGCATTGAGGTTGTGCAGATCCAGAGCCGGATACGCACCGGAGAGGAACTGTCCGGCCAGCACGGACTGGGCGAAGAGGATGACGGCCGTACCCGTGGCGGCGATGCGGAACACGATCACGGGCCAGCGGAGTGACATCCTGGATGCGTCGGTCGCGTCGTTCGACGCATCCGGCGCGGGCGTGCCGCTGACGGACTCGCGCGAAGCCGGGTCTTCGGCGGTGGCACGTTGGCTCGGTCCACCCGCGACCGGGTCGCCGGCCGGTAGAGCGGTCGCCGTCTGGTCAGCGTCCAACATGGTCTCCATATCGTTTCAAATGAAACTGTTCCAAATGAAACTAACATGACGGCGTACGAAAGGGAACTCCTCGATGCGCGAAGAGACACTGGCCGTCGGCCTGCTGTTGAGGCAATCGCACCGGTGGGCAGCGCAGATGCTCGACACCGCGCTCGCGCCTCTGCACATCGGCGGCCCGCACTTCGGCGTGCTGCTCCTGCTCGATCGGGACGGCAGTTCGACCCACAGGGAGCTCATCGCGCTCACCGGCCGCGACAAGGCCAACATGGCGCGCACCATTGCGGATCTGGATGCTCTCGGCGCGATCGCCCGCACCGTCGACACCGCGGATCGCCGGGTGGTGCACGTCAGTCTGACTCCAGCGGGGCAGACGCTCTACGCCGAGGCGCAGAAGCTACTGGACCCGGTCAGCCGCGAGTTCGAACGCCGCCTCGGAACGGATGGGATCGCGCAGCTCACCGCGCTGCTCCAGCGCCTGCTCCCTCCGTCCCCGCTCTGATCGCAACACCCCCTCCCGAGGGTGCCCGTTCCTCCCCCCGAGGGTGCCCGTTCCTCCTCGCGAGAGTGCCCGTTCCTCCTCCCGAAAGTGCCCGTACCTCCTCCCGAAGGTGCCCGTTCCTCCTCCCGAAAGTGCCCGTTCCTCCTCCCGAAAGTGCCCGTTCTTCCTCGCGAGAGTGCCCATTGCTCCTCGCGAGAGTGCCCGTACCGCCCCCTAAAGTGCCCGTACCGCCCTCCGAAGGTGCCTGTTGCTCCTCGCGAGAGTGCCCGTTCGTCCACCTGAAAGTGCCCGTACCTTCCCCCGAAAGTGCGCCCCCGGGGAACAACGCTCATGCGGCGAAAACTGGCACCTTCGGGAGGAGAAACACGCACCTTCGCGAGGAAGTAGACGCACCCTCGCACGGAAGAACGGGCACCCTCGCGAGGAAGAGCGGGCACCTTCGGGAGGAGGAACGGGCACCCTCGCGCGGAAGGAGACCCACCCTCGCGCGGAAGAACGGGCACTCTCGGGAGAGAGAACGGGCACTCTCGACGCAGAGACGCGCCCGCCCCGTGAGGGACGAGCGCGTCTTCGGAATGCTCAGCGCGATGCGCGCGGAATCAATACCAGTTGTACGACTGCGAGTGCGACCAGGCACCGCAGGGAGTGCCGTACGATCCGGCGATGTAGCCGAGGCCCCACTTGATCTGGGTCGCAGCGTCGGTGGCCCAGTCAGTGCCCACGCTGGCCATCTTCGAGCCGGGGAGCGCCTGCGGGATGCCCGTCGCGCCACTCGGGTTGTAGGCCTGGTAGTTCCAGCCGGACTCGCGGTTCCACAGGCTGTTCAGGCAGGAGAACTGGTCGCCGCCCCAGCCGTAGCTCGAGGCCATGGTGGACTGCGCGTAGGAACGGGCGCCATCGGGCGTGTTGACCTGAGCCAGCGCGGCAGCGGCGGCAGCAGCCTCGGCTGCGGCCTTGGCGGCTGCCTCTGCGGCCGCCTTCTGCGCTGCGGCGACGGCTGCGTCGTGCTCGACGGCAGCCTTGTTGGCAGTGGTCACGGCGTTGTCCGCCGCGACGGTGAGCTTGTGCAGCGTGGTCGAGTCGGACGAGTAGTTGCTCTTGAGCGCTGCGATGGCACTGTCGAGCTGAGTGACGTCGGCACGACCCTGCACCTGCTGCTCGGTGATCTGAGCGACGGCGAGCGCGTCGAACGAGTCCTGCGCCGCGGTGTGCTGCAGGGCCATCGGGGCGATGGGAGAACCCTTGACCACCTCGGAGAGAGGGCCGGCTGCCTGCTTGGCGGGCTCGGCGTAAGCGTTCGAGACGACGACGGGGGTCACGACCGCGGAGACCGCGACGACGGCGGCTGCAGCGACGGTCAGGCCACGCTTGTTCTTGACGGCCTTGGCGGTGAAGTTCTGGAAGGAGTGTCTGATGGAGCCGGGGGAAATACGGTTGGAGAAGGTCACGGGGTTCCAATGCTCGGGTCTGCCCCGCGTGGTCCACCCGGTGTTGCGCGCACGCTCCACCGGGAAACGGATGCCACGCGACACTCGACGGGTCGCGTCCATCCGGGCGGGTTGGGCACCCCGGGGTCATGCTCGTCCGCTCAACCGCGTTCGGGCACGGCGGAGCAACGGCGTAGGGCTACGCCGGCAAGACACCCCGCGGATGCCACACAGCAGTCCGTCGGGTCGGGGCGTTCATCGCGCTGCGGACGCCGCCCGTGTAGGTGCGGGCGAGGTCGTAGCGTGACGACTGGAAAACGGTACCCACTCGCTCTGGGCAGGCTGTGCACAGAGGCTCCAAGGCCTCTGGGAGCGGATCCGCCGCGGAATTCCGCGGATTTTCGACCGCAAATCAGAGTGTCCCCGATTTCGCAACCCGATGACGCGGTGCGATCTCAGACGAAAAGCTGCCCGGTCAGGCCTTTCTCCACCGTTCGAACCGCCGGCCGGATGCGGTCCGCCGGACGGTTCGCCGAACCCTACGGCGAGACGGACAGGAACAGGAATGCCGCGAAGATCACGAGGTGCACTCCGCCCTGCAGCTTCGTGGCCCGTCCAGGGACGATGGTGAGGATCGTCACCACGATGGAGAGCGCGAGCAGAACGATCTGGGTGCTCCCGAGGCCGAGGACCAGTTGCTGCGGCATCCAGATCGAGGCGACGGCGACAGCGGGGATGGTGAGCCCGATGCTCGCCATCGCTGATCCGAGTCCGAGGTTGAGGCTCGTCTGAATGTGGTTGCGCTGGGCCGCCCGCACGGCCGAGATGCTCTCCGGCAGCAGGATGACGAGCGCGATGATCACGCCGACCACGGATTCCGGCAACCCGAGCGCGACCACGCCGCCCTCGATCGACGGCGACTCCAGCTTCGCCAGCCCCACGACGGCGACGAGCGAGACGAGCAGGAGCACGAGGCTGACAAGCGTGGCGCGCAGCGAGGGCGGTTCGCCGTGCTCGTCCTCCTCCTCGTCCGCATCGTCGATGACGTTGACGGGCAGGAAGAATTTGCGGTGCGAGATCGTCTGCGTGATGACGAACAGCACGTACAGCGCGAGAGAGGCGATTGCGGCGAACGTCAGCTGAGTCGGCGAGAACCGCGGACCTGACGCCTCGGTGAAGTCCGGCAGCACCAGGCACAGCACGGCCAGCGTCGAGACAGTGGCGAGCGCGGCGCCCGATCCCTCCGAATTGAACCGCACCGTGCCGAACTTGAACGCTCCGACCAGGATCGAGAGCCCAATGAGTCCCGTCGTCGTGATCATGAACGCCGAGAACACCGTGTCTCTGGCCAGCGTCGCGGCGTGCTCGTCTCCGCCCGCAGAGAGCGTGACGATGAGGCCGACCTCGATGATGGTGACGGCCACGGCGAGGATGAGGGATCCGAACGGCTCACCGACCCGGTGGGCGATCACCTCTGCGTGATGCACCGCCACCAGGATGACGGCGATCAGGATGACCGCGAGCAGTATCGCGAGCCCCACCCCGGGCTTCGATCCCCAGGCGAGCACCAGGGTGATCGCAGCGATGACCGGGACCGCGAGGGGCACCCACCTGCCGATCGTCCGCATCGTCGTCACCCCTCCATCCTCGCAGGCGCCGAACGTCAGCCCGGTAGCGACCACAATGGAAGAGGCGGTCGAGCCGCTCGACCCCTCCACCAACGACACGGAAGCAGAACACGATGGCACTGCGCAGCTGGCGCTCCCTCGCATCCGGCCAGGTCAGCCGACTCGTCGTCTTCGACGTCGCAACGGGCGACCGCACGCTCGTGTACGAAAGTGGCGACGCCGTCTTCGAGGCCCCGAACTGGGTGGTCTCGCCGCACTGGGGCGACGACGAATGGCTGGTGGTCAACCAGGACGGCCTCATGTACCGGCTGCCGGTAGACGGCCTCCCCGACGGCACCTCGCCGATCCTGGTGCCCACAGGAGACATCGACAGCTCGAACAACGATCACGTCGTGTCACCGGACGGCCACCACCTCTACATCTCGGCCGAGGACAAGCACATCCACGAGGTGTCGCTGGCCGACGGCACGGCTCGCCGGGTCACCCACGATCACGATCAGCCGTTCAACCACTACCTGCACGGCATCTCGCCCGACGGCCGCACGCTCTCCTACATCGGCCTCGAGCCGCTCGGCCCGAATCCCGGTCCAGGCACGCCAGCTCTCACGAACGTGTTCACGATCGGGATCGACGGAGCGGATGACACGCAGCTCACCTTCTCGGACAAGCCGCACGATGGGGCGGAGCTCGATCCGAGCGGCGAGTGGATCTACTTCAACTCCGAGCGCGCATCGGATCGCCCGGGGCACGCGCAACTCTTCCGCTGCCGGCCGGATGGATCCGACATCCGTCAGCTGACGTTCGACGAGCGCGTGAACTGGTTCCCGCACGTTGCGCCCGGCGGGCGCGATCTCGTGTACGTGAGCTACCCGGCCGGCGTGCTCGGGCATCCGGCAGACGAAGAGGTGCTGCTGCGCCGCATCGACCCCGAGGGCGGCGCGCCGACGGACCTGGTCGCGCTGCACGGCGGGCAAGGCACCATGAACGTCGCGAGCTGGTCACCGGACGGCACCCGTTTCGCCTACGTGGAGTACCCGGCCTGACCGGCATCGCCGGTTGACCCGTTGCCGTCGGTCGCGACATCCCCCGAATAGCGCGGACAGGGTGAAGCGAGGTGGCCGGATGCGCGGTTACGCTCACGCGCATGAGCCTGCGTGAGCGTGTCAACGGCGTGCGCGATCGGGTGCGGGGCGCCGCCACCAGTCGCGAATCCCTCGCCATCGGAGTCGGCGCGACGGCGTTCGTCGTCGTCGGTGTCGTGGCCCTTTTCGTGTTCGGCACGTCTGAGCAGCCCATCACCGGACCGGGCTCCCTCGGTCAGTTCGCTGCCATCGCCGGCGCCATCACCGCCGTCGTCGTCTTCGTCGTCACCTGGCTGCTCGTCATACGCAGGCGGCTGCGTCAGCGCACCATCGTCGGCGCGCTCATCGACCTCGTGGCGCTCGCCATCGCCCACACCGTGATCTGCCTCCTGCTCTGGCTCGTGCTCGGTCAGATCATGGAGCTGAGTTTCAAGGGAGCACTCGTCTACGCCGTGCCCGCGGCGATGCTGGCCGGCGGTGCTGCTGCGATCAGCGGCTACTTCGTATTCCTCTCCGCATGGGGCATGAACGGGATGCGACTGGCGGGGGTGCTCGCCGTGTTCCTCGTGGTGGGGGCGGTGGCCAGCATGATGACGGCGTCGGACCCGCACTGGTGGCAGAAGAACCTGAGCGCGCTGGGCATGACGGACGACGTCTCGTCTTTCGCGTTCAACCTCACGCTCATCGTGGCGGGGCTGCTCGTGACCACCATCGCGCGCTATTCGACGGCGGCCCTGGTGCGCATCCCGCGCCGAGTGGGCGTCGAGGTCGTGCGGTGGACGCTGGTCGCGCTCGGCGTTCTGCTGGCGTGCGTCGGGATCTTCCCTGTCGACAAGTTCTTCATCCTGCACAACTCGGTGGCCTGCGGCATGGTCGTCGCCTACCTGGTGATCACTGTCGGGCTGCGCTGGTTCATCCCGGAACTGCCCAGGTCGTTCGTCGCGCTCGGCATCGTGTTCCTGGTCGTGATCGTCGTGGCGGCGATCTTCTTCGTCGTCGGCTACTACAACCTGACGGCTGTCGAGATGATCGCGGCCGTGCTCATCTTCAGTTGGCTCATCGTCTTCCTCCGCATCGTGTCGGCCACCTCCAACGACCTCGAGACAGCGGCGAACACGCAGGTGGCCGCAAAGGAGGCGCCGACGGTCGGCCGTCACGCACGCGCCGACGTCGACCTCACCGATCTCGACGATCCCGCTGCAGCCCTCGCGCTCGGCGATGCGGCCGATACCGCCGGCGCGAGCTGACGCAACGAACGAGCGCGAAATTGCGCTGATACGCAACAGTCCGCGACAACTCGGCAAACTCATCCCCGAACCTCGTCGTTACCCTCGAGAGAGACGCAATCCATTGCACTTTCAAGGGGGCCAGCCCGTGTCAACGATCCTTTCCACCGCGGCACGCGCGGCGACTGCACTCGATGCCGCAGCGACCACCCGTCTGAAGTCCGTGACGACGGACCCTTCGTGGCTCAGGCTGAAGGCGGCGGCCACGAGCATCCAGGCCGACCAGGTGAAGGACGGCTCGATTCCCGACGCCTCCCGTCACGCGGATGCCCGCGCCGAGGTCGACACCATCGTGCAGTCCATCGTCGACCTGACGCCACTCTTCCCGCACGACGCCGACTACCTCGCTACGCTGCGGCGCGACTTCGGTCGCTGGGCGGATGACTCCTTCGGCGTTCCGGACTTCTACGACTCGCTGGTGGCATTCCAGCCCCAGCAGCACCGCGTGGACGGCCTGCGTCACCTGGTCGTGTTCCCGATGTACACGCAGAACGGATCGGCGGATCGCCACGTCGAGGCCTTGATCGTCGAGACGATCTGGCCGGAGTTCGTGGCCGAGCTGGAGCGCACCGACTACGGCAACAAACTGTTCCTTTCGTTGCGGCTCATCGACTTCACGTCCGGATACGACACCAACTCGGCCGTGCTCTTCCCGGAGACCGTCGCCATGCGCGAGCTGCCCACCTTCACGTGGGGCGCGATCTTCCAAGACCGCGAGGCAGCACGGTACCGCGTGGTGGTGCGCGCGGCATCCGACATCACGAAGCTCGAGCTGCCGGAGGACGCCGCCCGGCTGCTCGACGATCAGAGCCTCATCGAGCAGACGTTCGTGATGTGGGACATCATCCATGACCGCACGCACATGCGCGGCGATCTTCCGTTCGACCCGTTCATGATCAAGCAGCGCATGCCGTACTTCCTCTACTCGCTGGAGGAGCTGCGCTGCGACCTCACCGCATACCGCGAGGCGTTCCGGCTGGAGCAGACGCTCGGCGCTCTGCCGTGCGAGGAGCTCTCGGTCGAGCAGTCGAGCATCCTCGAGCACGCGAAGCTCGTGCGGTACGCGATCCTGTTCGACCGCATCTTCCGGTTCCCGATCACGGGCAGCCGGGTGCGGAACTACGACGGCCTCGGCGGTCAGCTGCTCTTCGCATGGCTGCACCAGCACCACGTGCTCGACTGGACCGACACCCGTCTCTCCATCGACTGGGATGCCGTCGGCGACGCCGTCATCGCCCTCTCGGACGCCATCAACGAGTTGTACTGGCGCTCGATCGACCGCCCCAAGACAGCGCACTGGCTGGCCGCCTACGAACTCGTCAGCAGCGTGCTCGCGCCGAACCCGGCATCCGTCTGGGCGAAGGGTCTCCCGGATGAGGTCCTCGCCGGCGCTCCGAAGGGCTACACGGATGCCGTCCTCGATGACGAGTTCCCGCTCTCGATGTTCTACGAGGCGCTGAACAAGAAGATGGGCGACACGATCGAGTCGACCAAGGGGATCACGGCCGCGACGTCCTGACGGATCGGCCGGCGTCGCGCTCCGGTCAAGAGTCGTACGAGCCCGCGGTGGCCGCGACGGTGCCGAGGATCCCGACCAAGACGAC
This sequence comes from Planctomonas sp. JC2975, assembly GCF_012985205.1. Classification (NCBI taxonomy): domain Bacteria; kingdom Bacillati; phylum Actinomycetota; class Actinomycetes; order Micrococcales; family Microbacteriaceae; genus Planctomonas; species Planctomonas sp. JC2975. The sequence goes on from NZ_JABEKS010000001.1 coordinate 2,354,202, forward strand.
GATGTAGAACAGCACGACGAGCACGACCAGTCCGAGCGACACATAGCCGATGATGACGGCCGCGAGCGCGAGGCCGTGACCGCCTTCTCCGGTGCGCCTGCACCCATATACAAGCAGAGCGATGCATCGCACCACCATGGGGCGTACTCCCCATCTCCGGGGGTGATGCGAACGGCCCCCGCACGTGCTCGCTATCCGGCGGCGACCGTGGACTCGGCGGTGACCCAGGCGTATCCGTCCGGATCGGTGAACGTCCCGTCCGCGACTACCGCGAGGCGGTGCGCGCCGGTGCCTTCCGGATCGACGCCGACCTGCTTGGCGAGCGCGGCGCGCTTGTAGAGGGCGAGCTTGACGGCCCCGGAGTCGAATTCGACGTAAGCGGGGAAGTTCTTGGTCGCCTTCAGGCCGTGCTCCTGGTAGAAGTGCTTGCTGGCCTTGACGCCGTCGACGCCGAGCAGCAGGACGAGCCGCTCGACCTCTCCGCCGGCCGGCCCGGTGGCGGTCTTGTTCGCGCTGGCGATCTGCCATGCGGTTCCATCGGGTGCACGGAACGAGCCGCCGTATCCCCAGAGGCTCTTCTCGACGGGCTTCAGGACCTGCGCGCCGCTCGCCAGCGCCCGTTCAACTGCCGCGTCGACGTCGCCCGGCTGCACGAAGATCAGGGACGGCGCGAAGCCGCGGAAGCCTGTAGTGGGCTGGGTGGATGCGCGTACGCCGACGCTGTCACCCAGGCGAAGCGCGTCGCAGTAGAAGGATTCGGCCGCCTCGACGGCCTCAGGATTCGTTTCGATGGTGATGCTGTGAATGTTCATGCTTCGACGATAGGAACCGGCTCACGGCGGAACTTCTCGAATCCTGCTCGATGCAGAAGCGGGTCCGCCCGCCGCCGAGCCGACGGACGATTCCGCTCCCGGACGCACGTGCGCAAGGGCGGCAAGCGCTCAGTGGATCAGTGCGTCTCCCACCGGAACCAGCGCACCCCGATGAACGTGAAGACGACGATGTAGCCGAGACAGGCGAGCAGGGCGTTCGTGTCCTGGCCGGTCCACGACGTCGTGCCGATCACGTCGGAGAACAGCGTCATCAGCGCCCCGACAGGCGACCACTGGGAGATGGTCTTCACCACGTCGCCGAGCACGCCGGTGCCCCCCAGGATGCCGAGCAGCACGAGCACGATGAAGAGGATGCGCCCGATGGCGTTCACCGCACCCGACGAGCTCACGAGCCCGACGAGTGCTTGTCCGATGGCGAGGAACACCGCGGCGCCGAGCGCGGCGACGACGATCGTGAGGAGGTACTGCACGAAGGATGGAGTCAGCCCGTGCAGAATGACGCCGACGATCACCACCACGATCGACGCGATGAGGTTGGTCACGACCTGCACCGAGATGCGGCTCGTCATGATCATCCAGGTCGCCGTGGGCGTGACCCGGAGCCGCTGCAGCACGCCCACCTCACGGTCGTGCGCGAGGGTGAGGCTGTAGCCGAGAAGGCACGAGGTCAGCAGCCCGAGGGTCAGCGCGAGGCCGATGACCAGGGCCGGTCCGCCGAGCCGCTGCCCGCTGTTCTTGCCGAAGCTCGTCGCCACCAGGATCACCACGGGCAGCACCAGGGCCAGCACCGTGGCGACCCTGCTGTGCAGCAGCACGATCGCGTCGGCCCTGAGCAGAGAGCGCATGGCCAGCCCGGCCGGCGGCCGCCTCGAGATCGCGTCAGTCACGGATGTCACTTCCCGTCAGTCCGATGAACACGTCCTCGAGCGTGACGTCGCCGTGCGCGACGGCGAGCACACGAGGGTCGTCCTTGTGCTTGGCGATGAGGTCGCTCGGAGTCCCCACGGTGAGCACCACGCCGTGGTCGATGATCGCGACCCTGTCGCACACCGCCTGCGCCTCCTCCATGGAGTGCGTCGTGAGCAGGATGCTGCTCCCGCGCTTGCGCATCTGCTCGATGCGCGACCACAGGGCGCGCCGCGACTGCGGGTCGAGGCCCGATGTGGGCTCGTCCAGCAGCGCCAGCATCGGATCGTGGATCGTCGCGATGTAGAGCGCGAGACGTTGCTGTTGTCCGCCCGACAACTGCTTGAACCGCTTGCCGCGCTCCTGACCGAGGCCGATCTCGTCGAGGCAGGAACGGATCCGCTCGCTCGTCAGCCGCACACCGTACAGCCCGCCGTACAGGGTGGCGATCTGCTCGATGCTCAGCTCAGGCTGGAAGCTCGAGGACTGCAGCTGCACGCCGAGGCGGCTCTTCACCTCGAGCGGATGCTGCCTGGCATCGATCCCGTCGACGGTCACCGTGCCCGATTTGGGCGTGATCAGGCCTTCTATGGCGCCGAGCGTGCTGGTCTTGCCTGCGCCGTTCGGTCCGAGCAGGCCGAAGATCTCGCCGCGCTCGATACGCAGCGCGACCCCGTCCACCGCCGTCTGCTGACCGTAGGCGACCGTCAGGTCGTCGACCTGCAGCGCGGCGACCATCGTCGCGTCTTCCGACGCCACGGGTGCGGCGGGCTCGTTCGCATCACTCATCGCCGTGGCTCTCCTTCGAGTGGATCGGCCGACCGCCCGCAGAAGCGAGGGAATCGGAATGCTGGGGGATGGCATCCGTCGTCTCACAGCTGCTGTTAAAACGATATCACTTTACACATTGTCGATTCGCACCTGCACCGAATCGACCGACACGATCTAGGTGCGCGGCGGGCGCCCTCTGCGCGGAAGAGGCGCGACCTCCTTCGGCAGCCGGCCGGCCTTCTTCAGCGCGTCGCGGAGCAGGATCTCGATCTGGGCGTTCACGCTGCGGAGCTCGCCGGACGCCCAGCGCGAGATGGCGTCGTGCACGGCCGGATCCAGCCGCAGCAACAGGTTCTTCCGCTCGGTGCTCATGACGTGTACAGCGTTCCCGCGTTGACGATCGGCGCCGCCGGCTGATCGCTGCAGAGCACGACCATGAGGTTGCTCACCATGGCGGCCCGACGCTCGTCGTCGAGCGTCACGTAATCGCTCTCGTTGAGCCGGTCGAGCGCCATCTCCACCATGCCGACCGCCCCCTCGACGATGCGCGACCTGGCCTCGACGACGGCACCCGCCTGCTGCCGCCGCAGCATCGCCTGTGCGATCTCGGGAGCGTAGGCGAGGTGACTGATGCGCACCTCGACGATCTCGACTCCGGCGAGCGCCACCCGCGTCGCGACCTCGTCCGACAGCTCCGTCGCAACGATGTCTGTGGAGTCGCGCAACGAGACTCCGTTGCCTGCAGACGCGTCGTAGGGATAAGCGGTCGCGATCTGGCGCAGCGCCGACTCGGCCTGCACCGTCACGAAGTCGACGTAGTCGTCGACCGCGTAGACCGCCTTGGACGTGTCGGTCACCTGCCACACGACGATGGCGGCGATCTCCACCGGGTTGCCGTCCGCGTCGTTGACGCGCAGCCTCTTCGTCTCGAAGTTGCGGATGCGAACGCTCATCCTCCTCCTCGTGGAAAGGGGCATCACCCACGCCATCCCGGAACGTCGAACGGTTCCGATGTACCGCCCGAATCGCTGAACGACGCGGGTCTCTCCCGGCTGCACGATCACCAACGACCCGATGACCACGAGAACGGCCAGCACGGGCAGCACCAGATACTTGGCCTGGCCGGTCGCGATGAGCACGATGCCGATCACGATCAGCACGACGATCGCCAGCACGCCGTATGCGCCGCTGATGGCAGCCGCCGGTCGCTCGTCGATGTCGACCCGGGATCCCGAGTGAGCGAATGGCGCGGAATCCGGGCGCCTCGGAGCAGTGTCCATGTCATCGCCTCCACCGACCATCATAAAGTGATATCACTCATTGGCTTCGAGCCATCGATGGTCACCGCCACCGCGCTCTACTCGATGACGCATCGACCACCGGAGCGCATCGGCGAAGATGGAAGCACCATGACTCACCGCCTGCACGACCCCGAATCCCGCGCCTTCGCCTCCGACAACTACGCGGGAGCGCACCCCGAGATCATCGACGCGATCGTCGCCGCGAACTCGGGTCACCAGATCTCCTACGGCGAGGACGCCTACACCGAGCGCCTGCACGAGGTCTTCGCCGAGCAGTTCGGCGAGCAGGTCGAGGTGTTCCCGGTGTTCAACGGCACCGGGGCGAACGTGACGGCACTGCAGTCGATGCTGCCGCGGTGGGGCGCTGTGGTGGCGGCATCGACTGCGCACATCAACACCGACGAGGGCGGCGCGCCCGAGAAGGTCGGCGGCCTCAAGCTGCTGACCGTCGACACGCCAGACGGCAAGCTCACGCCAGAGCTCCTCGACAAGCAGGCATGGGGCTGGGGCGACGAGCACCGCGCGCAGCCCCTCGCGGTCTCGATCACGCAGACGACAGAGGTGGGCACCTGCTACACCGTCGAGGAGGTGAAGGCGCTCGCGGAGCACGCCCACTCGCTCGGCATGCGCGTGCATCTCGACGGCGCACGCATCGCCAACGCGGCGGCTCATCTGGAGGTGCCGCTGCGCGCCTTCACGACGGATGCCGGCGTCGACCTGCTGAGCTTCGGCGGCACCAAGAACGGCCTGCTGCTCGGCGAGGCGATCGTCGTTCTGAACGCGGATGCCTCAGACGGCCTGCACTACCTCCGCAAGGTCAATATGCAGCTGGCGTCCAAGATGCGATTCATCTCGGCTCAGCTCATTGCCTTGCTCACCGACGACCTCTGGCTGCGCAGCGCGCAGCACTCCAACGCCATGGCCACCAAGCTGCGCACGCGACTCGAGGATGCCGTGGCGTCCGGATCCGCGCCCGCCCTCGGCTTCACCCAGGCAACGGAGTCCAACGGGGTGTTCGCCACGCTGCCGAAGGCCGCCGCCGACCGCGTGCGCGAGGCATACCGCTTCTACGATTGGGATGCCGCGCGCGGCGAAGTGCGCTGGATGTGCTCATGGGACACCACCGACGCCGACGTCGACGGCTTCGTCGACGCGATCCTCGCCGCACTCGCCTGAGCTGCGCCATCCCCGGTCATGCCGGGTGTCCTGCGCCGTCCGGGATTCCGGACAGAGGTGTCCCGGCGTGAGATCCGACCGGCGGCGCCTGGACGCACACTGGATTCGTGGCCGTTTACGTGTCAGCGCTGGAGCTGTTCTCGATAGGGATAGGACCGTCGAGTTCGCACACCGTCGGCCCCATGCGCGCCGCCGAGCGCTTCGCCGCTGCACTCGCTGAGGAGGGGATCCTCCCCGAGGTCACGCGAGTGAGCTGCGTGCTGCACGGATCCCTCGCCGCCACCGGCGTCGGCCACGGCACCCCGGACGCCGTCGTCGCAGGACTGAGTGGGATGCATCCGGAGACGTGCGATCCGCGGGTGGTCCACGGAGCCTGGGCACGCGCCACCGAGCGTGAGACCCTCACGCTGGCCGAAGGACCGACAGTGGCCTTTCAGGCATCGGACATCGCGTTCGAGCCGCGCACGAAGCTGCCCGAGCATCCGAATGCGCTCGTGCTGCGCGCGTGGACTGCGGCATCCTCTCGACAATTCGGCGGGGCGGGTTCGACTCGAGCCGAGCCCACCGGCGCTGTCACCGACATGGATACCGTCGCACACGCCGACGAACCGCCTGCGTTCGAACAGACATGGTTCTCCGTCGGCGGCGGATTCGTACGGATGCGCGGCGAGCCGGTGTCTTCAGCGACGCACGCGATCGACTCTGACTGGTCGTTCGACAATGCGGCGGAGCTGCTGGCGCTCTGCGCCGAACGCGACGTGCGCGTGTGCGATGTCGCGTGGCGCTCCGAGCTCGCCGTGCGCGACGAGCAGGACGTCGTTGCAGGCCTGGACGCCATCTGGCAGGCCATGCACGAGTGCATCGAGCGCGGCATGCGTCCTGGCACGCGCGAGCTGCCCGGCGGGCTGCACGTTCCTCGTCGTGCCGGTGGCATGCGGGAGCGCCTCGAATCCTGCGGCCCCGACCAGCCCGACCTTCCCGGCGAGTGGATGCGCGCCTTCGCGCTGGCCGTCAACGAGGAGAACGCGGCGGGAGGCAGGGTGGTGACGGCGCCCACGAACGGAGCGGCAGGCATCCTTCCGGCCGTGCTCGAGTTCCACCTGCGCTTCAATCCGAAGGCGAAGCCGGAGGACACGCGCACGTTCCTGCTCACGGCGGCAGCGGTGGGCAGCATCCTCAAGGCGAACGCGTCGATCTCCGGAGCGGAGGGCGGATGCCAGGCCGAGGTGGGATCCGCGTGCGCGATGGCCGCCGCCGGCCTGTGCGCCGTGCTCGGCGGCTCGCCCGCCCAGGTGGAGAACGCGGCGGAGATCGCGGTGGAGCACCACCTGGGACTCACGTGCGATCCGGTCGGCGGGCTGGTGCAGATCCCGTGCATCGAGCGGAATGCGATCGCCTCCTCGACGGCGGTGTCGGCGGCGCGCCTCGCGCTGAGCGGAGACGGGCACCACATCGTGCCGTTGGACGTCGCGATCAAGACCATGCGCGACACGGGCGCCGACATGAGCGACCGCTACAAGGAAACGAGCGCTGCGGGCCTCGCCGTGAACGTCATCGAGTGCTGAGTCGGCTCAGCTGTGCACGCCGGGGAGTGCACCGAACCGACCCGCAGACCGCTTCGACGAGCTCAGCCGGCGGTGTGCGACTCGCGGATGCCGCCAGTCGCGAGGGCGAGCATCCGCTCGAGGTCGTCGTCCGAGTCGCCACGACGCTGAGAGCCCCACGCCACTGACGACACGAGCAGGAACACGTCGCGATAGTCGATATCGCCGTGCAGGGCGCCGACGGCCTTGGCGCGATCGACCAGCACGGACGTCGTCTGCGTCAGCGGCTGGCAGGTGTTGCGCAGGGGCGAATCCTCTTGGCGGAAAGCCTCCGCGATCGACTCCGGCAGGTTGTCGTAGGTGCGCAGGTGGCCGGCGAGGGCGAGCATCCACTCGTCGAGGGCCGCGGAGGGATCATCGGATGCGCGCAGCCGTTCCGCCAGCGCGGCCAGCCTGTCGAGACTGCCGCCCAGTGCCGCTGCGATGAGTCCGTCGCGCGTCGGGAAGTGCCGGTACAGCGTGCCGGGACCGACTCCGGCCCGGCAGGCGATGTCATCGAGCGACGTGAGCACTCCGCGTTCGGCGAAGGCGTCGGAGGCGACCTCCACGATCCGGTCGTAGTTGCGCTGCGCGTCGGCCCTCATCGGCCGCTGCGCGATCGCGGTGGCGCTTCCCATTCGTCCTTCTTCTCGGGGACATCCGTTGCGGATCTCCCGCAGTTCCGCTGTTCGCCAGGGACGAACAGCACCGTCGTTGACAAAACGGAGACACTCTCCGTATTGTCGTAATCACTAACAGGAGAGCTCCTCCGGATAACCACACTAAGCCACACCGCCGCGAAATGCACCGTTCAGGTTGCGTTTTCCTGCGGTGCTTCGCCGACGGCGTACGACATCCGGATCTCCCTTAGCGACAGCAGAAGACGCTCCAGTACGAGCAGGACAGAACAGGGGACGCGCCAGACATGGCCGACACCGCACTCCTCCCACCCACCGACGGCATCCGGCTGCCCGAGCGCCCGGCAGCCACCACCACACGCCCCTCCTTCGCGACACGCCCCTCCACCGCGACGATCCCCTCCACCGAGACGGATGCCGCACCCCACCGCTTCCGCATGCTCGGCCTGGTCGTCGTTTTCGTGACGCAGCTCATGCTCGTGGTCGACGCGAGCATCGTGAACGTCGCGCTGCCCGACATCCAGAAATCCCTCGGATTCACGCCGATCGGACTCTCCTGGGTCGTCACCGCCTACGCACTCGCATTCGCCGGTCTGATGCTGCTCAGCGGCAAGGTCGGATCGATGATCGGCGCCAAGCGCGCGCTCATCATCGGCACGGTCATCTTCATCCTGGCCTCGGCGGCCGGCGGCCTCGCGCCCTCGGCAGCGGTGCTCATCATCGCCCGCATCGTGCAGGGCGTCGGAGCGGCGATCGCCGCGCCGAGCACCCTCGTGCTGCTCATGGCCAACACCAGCCCCGGGCGCCAGCGCAGTCGTGCAATGGCACTCTTCATGCTCGCAGCCGGCAGCGGAGGCGCGATCGGGCTGATCCTCGGCGGCGTGCTCACGACCGGATTCGGCTGGGAGTGGGTCATGTTCGTGAACGTGCCGGTGGGCATCCTGATCGTCGCGGGCGCCCTGCTCTTCCTGCGCGAGACGGATCGGGAGCAGACCCGGCTGGACTTCGGCGGCGCCGTGGCCTCCACGCTAGGCATGGTCGCGCTCATCTACGGATTCACGACGGCGGCCGGCACCGGATGGACCAACCCGGTCGCCCTGATCGCGTTCGCCATCGCCGTCGCGTCGCTCATAGCCCTCGTATTCATCGAGCGCAAGCACCGCAGCCCTGTCGTTCCGCTGCGGCTCTTCCGCGGAGCACGCAACGTGGCACCGCTGGTCGCGATGCTGCTCGTGCCGGCCGGAATGTTCGCGTTCTTCTACTTCATCACGCTGTTCACGCAGCAGGTGCTGCACTTCACGCCGCTCGAGACCGGACTCGGCCTCCTGCCGTTCGTCGTGACCATGGTGACCGTCAGCCAGCTGGTTCCGAGGTTGCTCCCGCGGGTCGGCGAGTGGATCGTCGGCGCTGCCGGACTCTTCTTCCTGGCAGGCGGACTGCTCTGGCTGAGCAGGCTCAGCGAGCACGACTCGTTCGTGACAGGCATCCTCGGTCCGCTCGTGGTGATGGGACTCGGCGCGGGCATGACGTTCGCCCCGATCACGGCCGTGGCCATGGACCGGGCACCGGAGGAGCACGTCAGCGCGGCATCCAGCGTGCTTCAGACCATGCAGCAGCTCGGCGGATCCATCGGAGTCGCGGCACTCACCACGGTGTTCGTCTCGGTGAGTGCGACGAGCGGTGAGACCGGTGGCGTCGCGGCGGCGGTTCTCGGAGGCGCGACATTCGTCTTCCTCGGATTCGTGCTCTTCGCCGTGTGGGGCAGCCGGGTGCGTGCGGACGGCGACCGCACTGACGCCCCTGCGCCGATCGCGCACTGATCGGCACCGCTCGAACTCGACGGCGGTCGAACGGCCCGCTCCCTTCTGAGGGACGGACGTTCGGCCGCCGTCTTCGTCGTTGGCCGTGGATGCGCCAGTGGCCGTGCGCGTCCACAATGGTGCCGTGACACCCACCGACGAGCCGCCGCCCGCTGGAGCGGCGACCGATGCGGTCGACCCGGCCTTCGTCCCGGTCGTGCGCGCGGTGAGCGACGCCCTTGGCGACCGGATCATCGCGGCCATCGTGCACGGATCGGCCACCTCAGGCGGCCTGCGCCCGGAGAGCGATCTGGATCTCCTCGTGATCGTCGCGGCGTCCCTTGACGAGCGGACTCGCGCGGTGCTGGTCGACCGCCTCCTCGACGTGTCCGGATCCCGTGCCCGGTTGGGACCCGCTCGGCCGGCCGAGGTCACCGTAGTCGTGAAGAGGGATCTCGATCCGTGGCGGTTCCCGCCCGTCACCGACCTCCAATACGGCGAGTGGTTGCGAGCGGAGGTCGAAGCTGGCACGCTCGCCGGGCCGCACGCGGATCCCGATCTCACGGTCGTCCTGACGGCCGCCCGGCAGCGCGGGATCGCCGTGATCGGCCCAGGTCCGCGAGAGCTGATTCCCGAGATCCCGGCCTCCGACCTTGAACGCGCGATCGTCGCGTCCCTTCCAGAGCTCGTCGGCAATCTGGCCGGCGACGAGCGGAATGTACTGCTCACGCTCGCGCGCATGCAGCACACGCTCGAGTCCGGGAGCATCGTGCCGAAGGATGTCGCCGCCGAACGCGTGGCGCGCAGGATCCCACCTGACGAGGGAGCACTCCTGCTGAGAGCCGCTGCGGCGTATCGCGGCGAGGTGCACGACGAATGGATGCCGCGTCCCACGGCCCTCGACAGCTACGTGCAGCGCGCGCGGCGCGAGATCGAAGGGCACCCCACGCACTGACCGGGACTGGCCGCGACGCGACCGCCGAGCAGACCGGCCTGTCCCGGCTGCAGCACTGTGTCGAGGCGTCGGACGACGGATCAGGAATGCTCGGGCAATCAGATGTGTTTGCATAGACATCGGCAGCGTCGCCCTGTCCATCATCCCGAGGACGCACTGCGACGACGGACGCCGAGCACCGGCTTCCGAGCGCCATAGTCAACGCCCTCATTGTCCCATCGAGGAGTCCCATGTCGACCACGCTCGCATCCGATCGCGTCGCCGCGACCAGCACCCCCATCCATCCCGTTCTCGCCGAGCGCTTCAGCCCGCGCGCGTACGACACGAGCACTCCGATCGACGAGACGAAGCTGACCGCAGCACTGGAGGCCGCGCGCTGGTCGCCGTCCGCCGCGAACACGCAGCCGTGGCGTTTCATCGTCGCGCGTCGCGGCACCCCCGAGTTCGACGCGATCGCCGCGAACCTCATGGGCTTCAACCAGGTCTGGGCCGTGAACGCCGGCGCCCTGGTCATCGGGCTGACTCAGCGCACCAACGCAGAGGGCCAGCCGATGCGCTGGGCGCAGTACGATCTCGGCCAGGCGTTCGCGCACCTCACGGTGCAGGCGCACCACGACGGCCTCCACGTGCACCAGATGGGCGGCATCCTCGTGGACGAGTTGCGCGAGGCCTTCGACGTGCGCGAGGACTACGAGATCCTCAGCGTCGCCGCCATCGGCGTGCTCGGCGACGTCGACGACCTTCCGGAGAACACCCGCGAGCGCGAGCGCGCTCCTCGTGTGCGTCTCCCCCTGGACGACCTGCTCCTCGTCAACGCGTAGACCGCGACCAGCGGGCGCGACCAATCGATCGAGTCCTCGGAAAGTGCGGCGCCGGTTCGTCCGGTGCCGCACTTTCTCTGTTTCGGCGCCGAAGACCGCGTGAGTCCCCGGCCTTGCCAGCGAGGAGAGCTAGTGCTGAGCTTGTCTCAGCGATCCGGCCGATCGGGGAGCGTCATGGGGGTGGTCGGCGATGCAGGACTCGGCGATGGGCAATGAGAGGGAGAGAGCGGGCGGCGGCGTCCGCGATCCGGGTCATGGGGACGAACCGGCGGTGAGCGACGCGCACGTCACTGACGGCCTGCGGTCGGCGACGGGCATCCGTCCGCCTGGTGGTGGTGTGAGACCGGAGCCGGGCACGCCGCCCGTCAACGCACCACCCGACCCTTTCGCGCAGACCGACGGCGAGTTCGCGCTGCAGACGGGACTCAAGGACCTCTTCGTCACGGCCGTCGGAGGCGGCGGGCGCATCACCGACACCATCCACACGACGGCCGTCGACCCTGGCTACCTCGAGACGTTCCGGCTGTGGACGGAGGAAGGATCGCCCTACTACGCCATCCAGACGATCGACGGACACTGGGTCACGGCTGTCGGAGCCGGCGGACGCATCACCGACACCATCCACACGGACGCGACGAACGTCGCGAGCTGGGAGCTGTTCACGCCGGTGCGAGTGGCCGAGACGGATCACGGGGTCTCCGGTTTCGCGTTCCAGACGACGAAGGGGTACTTCCTCACCGCGGTCGGCGGCGGTGGACACGACACAGGCGACACCATCCACACGGACGCCACCGTCGCACAGTCCTGGGAGACGTTCCGCCCGTACCGGCGCGGCGCGTTCGGAACGGGGACGACGTACGGCATCCAGGTGTGGGGCGGCAATCGCAGCGAGCAGGCCGATCTCCGAGGCTGGCTGGTCGCCGTGGACGGCGGCGGATATCCCACAGCAGGCGGCCTGTGGCTGGCGGAGGAAGGCCAGCTCGACGAGCTCTCCTGGACGCTGCTCAAGCAGCCGGACGGCCGCTACGCCCTGCAGACATCGCACGGTACCGTGCTCACGGCGATCGACGGCGGTGCGCCAGGATCCGGGTTCAGCACGAACACCCCGGTCGACGCGATCGGCGAGAACGAGAAGTTCACGCTGGTGGACAACGGGGACTTCACGGCCTGGATCCAGACGCCAATAGGCACCTACATCTCGAACGACACCAGCATCGTCGCCGACGTGTCGAACATCAGCCGAGCGCTGCGGTTCCGGCTGCAGATCTTCGATTGGGCGCCTGGTCCGACTGGCTGACTCGTCGCCTTTGCCCGGCGCCGAGCGGCTGGGCGGTCAGTGCCGCTCTGTGCCGTCGACCACCGGTTCGGCCTCGCCCGAATGCGGTTCTCCATCCTCTCGCCGCGGCTCGGTCTCGTCTCCACGAGAGGCCGTCTCGGGCGGGCGCCCGGACCCCAGGGACAGCGTCGCAAGGAAGCCGATGACGAGGAATCCGGCCGCCGACCACGCGGCGTACTTCGTCCCCTCCGAGAACGCCTCCTTCGCATCGGCCGCGACGGGCGCCGTCTGCGGATTCTTATCGAGTCCGGCGATGGCCGCTCCCGAGCTGTCCACCACGGCTGACACCAGCGCGTCGCGCTGTGCGGCCGGAACGCCGCGGTCGTCCAGCTTGGCGCTGAGCACGCCGGCGGCCGAGCTGAACAGGATGGTGCCGAGGATGGCGATCCCGAGCGCCGAGCCGATCTGGCGGCTCGTGCTCTGGGTGCCGGATGCCTGACCGCTGGAGACGACGGGAACGTCGCGCAGCACCACGCCCGTGAGCTGTGCCGTCGCGAGCCCGACGCCGAATCCGTAGACGAACAGGAACGGGACGAGGGCACCCCAGGCGGTGTCGGGCGCGATGACGAATCCGAGCCCCGCGACGCCGATGATCTCCGCGACGAGTCCGACGCGCACGATGAGGACGGGGCTGACGCGGTTGCCGAACGCGCCGGCGAATCCGCTGGCCACGAACGAACCGATCGCCAGCGCCAGCAGGATGAACCCTGTCTCGAGAGCGCTGAAGCCGAGCACGTTCTGCAACCAGATCGGCAACGACAGGATGATGCCGAACTCGCCGAGCGAGACGATCATCGCCGCGACGTTGCCGTTGCGGAACGACGGGATGCGGAACAGGTTGAGCGCGAGCATGGTGCTCTTGCCGCGGCGCAGGCGATGGATTCCCCACAGCACGAACAGCACGCCGCTCACGATGGCGAGCGCGAACGCGAGCGGAACGGGGGAGATGTCCCAGCTCCAGGTCCAGCCGCCGATCGTCGGGCGGTGATCGACTTTCCACCAGCCGTACGTGCGGCCCTCGATGAGCGCGAAGACGAGGGAGGCGCTGGCGACGATGGACAGCAGCGCGCCGACCACGTCGACGCGCCCGGCGTGCTGCGCATCCTTCGATTCCCGCACGGTGAAGAGCACGCCGACGATGATCACGATCGCGAGCGGAACGTTGATCCCGAACGCCCAGCGCCACGAGAAGTCGGTGGTGAGCCACCCACCCAGCAGAGGACCGAGGGCGGTCATGCCGCCGATAGTCGATCCCCAGGTAGCGAAGGCGATCGCCCTGTCGCGGCCGCGGAAGTTCGCGTTGATGAGCGACAGCGTCGTAGGCAGCACGGCGGCACCGCCGAGACCCTGCACAAGCCGCGCGGCGATGAGGAGCTCGCCAGTGGGCGCGAGCGCGGCCACGACCGACGAGAGCGCGAACACCGTCACACCGATGAGCAGCACGAGTCGTCGTCCGAATCGGTCGGCGAGAGTGCCGAACACGAGCAGGAAGGCGGCGAAGACGAGGGTGTACGACTCCTGCACCCACTGCACCTGGGTCGAACTGATCTTCAGGTCGTCGACGATCGACGGGATCGCCACGTTGACGATCGTGGAGTCCACGATGATCAACGAGACGGCGATGCTGATGAACACCAGTCCGGCCCAGCGGCGACGGTCAGCCATGAATCCTCGCTTGTCTAATAGTCAGCATGCTTACTATCGCCAAGCTAGCACTACGATGGCCTGCATGCAGGCGGAGGACCATCCGGAGTCGTGGCCGATGGGGCGACTGCTCGGCGCGGCATCCCGAGCCGTCGAGCGGCGCTGGGCGCGAGCGCTCGAGTCTCACGGACTCACGCACGCCGGAGTCATCGTGCTGCATCTGCTCACGCTGGGCGTGACCTCGCAGACCACACTCGCCAAGCACGCGCACGTCGAGGTGCAGACGATGTCGCGAACGGTCGACCGGCTCGAGCGCGACGGCCTGGTGACCCGCGAGCAGGATGCCGCTGATCGCCGCCGGCACATCGTCGCGATCACCGACGCAGGGCGTACTGCGTACGCCGAGTCGTACGAACTGGAACGAACACTGCTGCCGCACTTGGAGAACGAGGATGCCGTGCGCGCCGCACTGGTGCGTATCCTCGCCGACGAGGGCTGAGACCGCACCGCACGGCCGGCTCAGGCAGCGGCCGTGCGGGATCTCCCGAGGTCAGGCCGTGAGACGTTCGATCGTCGCCGCCCAGCCCTCGCGCATGCCGACGGCCACCCACGAGGCGATCTCCTCGTCGGACATGCCGGCAGGAAACGCGCAGGTGAATACATGCTCGGTCTGCGAGCCGTCGCCGACCGGCGCGAGCGCGACGGTGCAGTGCACGCGTTGTTCTGCCGGGATCGCGTCGAGATCCGGCCAGCCGCCGCGGACGCCCCATTCGAACACGATGCGCCGGCCCGGCACCAGCTCGAGATAGCGGCCACCAGCCCAGTAGCTCTTGCCTTCCTCCTCATCCATCATCACGCGGAACTCACCGCCTGGGCGGGCATCGACCTCGATGGCCTCGTCGGGCACGGGACGCCCGGGGTTGAAGAACCAGGTGAGGTGCTCCGCCTCGGTCCACGCCCGGTAGACGTCGGCGGGCGACGCGTCGACGACGCGACTGAGGGTGAAGCTGCGGGCGGTCTCGGTGAGTGTCTGCCCGGAGAGCGTGGTGGTCATGATGGTTCCTTCCGTGTGGTCGTCATCGACTTCAGGTGCGCCTCGAGTGCGTCGAATCGCTCCTCGAAGAAGACACGGTAGGGCGAGAGCCAGTCGTCGGCGTCCTGAAGGCGCGCCGACTCGAGGTGCACGGTCCGCCATTGAGCGTTCCGTTCCTTCCCGACGAGTCCTGCCTGCTCGAGCAGGGTGATGTGGCGGGAGATCGTGGCGAGCGAGAGCCGGAACGGCTCGGCGAGCGCCCCGATGGTGGCTGGGCCTTCCATCAGCCGCGCGAGGATCGCCCGCCGAGTGGGATCGGCGAGGGCGAAGAACACGGCACTGAGCGGGTCGCTCACTGTGGCATCCGGCATATTTGCAGAATAGCGTAATTACGCGATTATGTAAATAGATGAGCATATTCCATGACGACCAGGAGTCGGTCGCTCAGCGGCCCCCTGCAACCCGAAGCGTGGTCGCCGTGACATACGAAGCGTCAGGCGAGAGCAGCCACTCGATCGCCGACGCGATCTCGTCGGGATCAGCGGCACGCTGCAGCGGGATGCCCGGCGCCATCCGCTCCACCCGGCCCGCGTCGCCGGTGCGCGCGTGCAGCTCGGTGGCGACCAGCCCGGGAGCGACCCCGACCACCCGGATGCCCAGCGGCCCCACCTCCTTGCCGAGCCCCATCGTGAACGCGTCGACGGCCGCCTTGGATGCCGCGTAGTGCGCGTACTCGCCCGGACTGCCGAGCGTTGCCGCGCCAGATGAGACGGTCACGATCACGCCAGGCGCTCCCGCGCGCTCGAACTCCTGCACCGCTCGCCGTGCGGTGAGCACAGTGGCCGTGAAGTTCACGTCGATCGTCTGCCTGATCTCGTCCACCGGCGTCCGGGCGAGCGGCGCGAACCGGGTGGTGACTCCCACGTTGCACACCACGGCGTCCAGGCGCCCGAAGCGCTCGCGGGCTGCCGCGAAGGGTGCGTTGATTCCCGCGTCCGTCGTCGCCTCGGCCTGCACGGGCAGCGCATCCGCGCCGAGCTGACGAGCGGATGCCGCGACGCGCTCCGCCGCCGCAGCATCCGTGCGGTACGTGAAGACCACGTCGTGGCCCGCTCTGGCGACCCGCAGCACGGTCGCCGCGCCGATGCCGCGCGAGCCACCTGTCACGATCACGACGGGACGAGCGGATGCCATGGCATCCGCCTCACGGTCAGCCTCACTCATGGTTGAGAGCTTAAAGAGCCGCAGAGCACGCCGGCCCGGCGCTTCAGTCGCCCTCGAGCACCTTGGCGGCGAAGGCAGCCGCGTGCTCGCGCAGGGTGTCGATGCGCGCATCTCTCGCCGCCTCGACGTCGAAGCCCGAGTACGGCGCCGGATCCCGTCTGCGCACGTTGCCCGAGCACTGGAAGCCCTCGCACACCAGCGTGCCGACGCTGTCACCGTTGCGCCCCGCCTTGCCGGAGCGCTTGGCGCTGTAGAAGACGACGTCGTGCGGAATGGTGACGTCTTCGCACCACGAGCACTGCGACTTGAAGCGACTGCGCGCCTCGGCCTTGCGCAACAGGATGCCGACCACACCGTCACCGACGGGAACGATCAGGTACGCGAGGCCGTCGTACTTGCGGTCGCGCCACCCCAGGTAGTCGAGGTTGTCCCACTGGATGGTGTCGAAGTCCAGGGGCAGGTTCAGGTTGTTGCGCTCGCGGAGAGACGCGTTCACGAAGGACGCGCGAATCTCCCGTTCGGTGACGGGTCGCATGAAGAAGGTTCCATTTCGTTGTTCGCCCTGCCGGTTCGGCACGGGCCATTTCGTTCGAGTGGACGGCGCCGCAAACGCTGCGGTGCGGTCATCGCGTCCGCTGTGGGACACGTGCGGTCTGGCGCTCGCGGACGAGCGCTCGTCGCTATCTGCCGCCGGCGTTGCCGCCGACGACCTCCCGACGCCCCGCGGGCTGAACGAAGACGAAAGAACTCACCCGGCAACCCTATCCGGTGTTGCTGCGCGCCCGCCGGACGGCCGGCACCCCCACCCCGGATGTCGAGATCCGGCGACACGCCGACAACGTCCGAAAAACTCGTGGCCAGGGCCCGTTCACCTCTTCCACTCGACCCCGACCGCGTCCTAAGGTGTCACCCAGACTCTGTCGAACAACGCTGGGGGAGCGACGACATGGGACGACGAGACGTGGGGGGCGCGCGCTCTGCGACGCGGCGCACGGTCATTGTGGCCGGGGCGCCGCAGTATGCGGCAGTGGCGATGGCGACGACGATCCTGCCTGCTGTGGCACAGGCATCCGCTCCGACCAGGGACGGATACGCGGATGCCGTCGGCCGGCATTTCGACGCCGTCAGCGAATACGGTCGTTACGACCTCACGCTGGCCGCCGTCGAATCGCTGATGAGCGTCTCCGCCGATGCCCGCACTCGTTTCGGACTCCTGTTCTCCGCCGCGACCCCACCGCCGGCCGGCGTCTACAGATTGCTGGCATCCCAGGCGCCCGGCGTGCAAGACGCGCAGCTCTTCATCGCGGCCTCCGGCCGTGAGCGGCGTCGCGCATCCGGTCGTCGCCCCTCGTTCCGGTCCTCTGGCCAGCGCCCGTGATACCGCCGCACGAGCTGCACTACCGGCCCATCACCGCCATCGACGGCCCCGCCCTCTTCCGACTCTTCCGCCAAGTGCATGCGGCCGAGATCGCTGCGCTGGCGATCGACGTCACAGCACGTGAGGCGCTCGCCAGCATGCAGTACGTCGACGAGCGGATCCGCACCGACGCCGAGTTCCCTGATGCTGTCGACCTCGCCATCGAACACGACGAGACCCTCTGCGGACGCATGATCACCGTGCTGCGCGAGAGCGGCATCCAGCTCCTCGAACTGAGTGTGCTCGTCGAGCACAGGGATCAGGGCATCGGCGCGCTCGCGATGCGCCGGCTGGCACACATCGCCGAGACGCACGGATGCCCCATCTGGCTCCGCGCGGACGCCGGAGCGAGCGACTGCCGCAGGTTCCTCGAGCGTGTCGGATTCACCGTGACCGGGCGGGACGGCCGCCTGCTCGTCGCACCCGCCCGCCACTTCGCGGCGGCCTAGCGGCGCGCGAGAGCCGGCGTCCGCCGACTTGGGCCGCGTCGCGATCGGCAGGTGCCGAGTCTGCGGACGCCTTGGCGGCGAGCGCCCGGCCGATACGCCACGCCGCGAAGATCGCGGTGGCACTGATCACGACGTGGATGCCGAGGAACACATCCGCGAGTCCCGCCCCGAGCAGCACGCCGGCGACCAGCGGCCCGGCCGCCGAGAACGCGGTCTGCAGCGCCGCGATCGTGCCGAGCGTCTGACCGACCATTCCCTTCGGCGCCAGTGATGCCGTGAGCGGGTTGAGCACTGGGCTGTAGATCGTCTCGCCGACGGCGAAGACGCCGAACGTCATGACGAAGAGAGCGGATGCCACGCCCGGCATGAACTGCGCGGACGACAGGATGATCCATCCCACGACCCAGATGCCGCCGACGGCCATCAACAGGGTCGGCGCCGACGTCTTCGCCGTGAGACGCACCATGATCACCTGGAGCACGACGATGACGACGCAGTTCACGGCCGCGGCGAGGCCGATCGCGGAGGGATCCACCCGCAGCACGGTGATGCCGTACGCGGGCAAGCCGGATTCGAACTGGGCGTAGAAGCCGAGCGCGAGCACGATCGTGATGACGGCGGTCCAGCGCATGGCGGGCTCGGCGAAGATGGCGCGCAGCGCGCCACGGCGACGTGGGGATGCCTGCTGGTCGATCACCGTGATGGCGCCGGTCTCGGCGTCCAGCCCTGCATCCAGACCCGTTTCCGATCCGGCGTTCCGTGTCGCCGCGTTGCCGACGAGCGTGTCGCCGAAGGCAGTGGCCGGGCCGCTGCGCACGGGCAGACGTCCGGCGAGTGCGATGAGTGCCGACGACAGCACGAATCCCGCGGCCGCCATGAGGAATCCCACGTTGAGGCCGTCGGTGCGGTTCAGGTCGACGACGAGTCCGGCGAGGAACGCGCCGGCGGCCATTCCGAGGGACTCGCCGGTGAACTTGTAGGCGAAGATCTTGCGGCGGTCGCTGCCGGACGACCAGCGGAGGGCCAGCACTTGCTTGGCGGGAACGGCGGCGGAGAGTCCGAGGCCGAACACGAGCATCCCGGCGAGGAACAGGCCCGGCTGCCCGACGAACACGAGGGATCCGACCGCCGCAGCACCGAGCAGCTGCGAGACCACGACGACGTAGACCGGGTTGAAGCGGTCGGCGAGGCGTCCGGCGAGGGGAGCAGCAACCAGTGCCCCGACCGAGAACAGGGAGGAGGCGCCTGCCGCGACGAGGGCGCCCCAGCCGCGGGTATCCGCCGCGTACGCGTATTGGTATGGCAGCACGGCTCCCCAGCCGAGCGATCCGATAGCGGATGCGAGCACGAGCAGTTTCGCGCGCATGGTGACACCTCCCTGACGTTTGTCGTTCGTTTCGACCTCAGCGGCCGAGCGGCAGGCCAAGCCGCACCGAGTTCCTCGAACTTCTTCTATGCCGAAGTGTTCGGTATGGAACTGTTCGATATCGAAATATTAGCAACCGAAACCTGCGTGCGAGAATTCCCTCATGGCACGACGAAAGCCGACCGCTCCGGAGTTGCACCGGCAGGCCGTCGCCGCCTACGTGGCCGCGGGCGGCGAGGAGTCGGTTCAGCGCGTGATCACCGCGGTCGGCAGCCTCAGCAAGAAGCTCGAGCAGTGGTACGCCAGGCAGCTGGCGGATCTCGACCTGACGTCCGGCGAATGGGCCGTCATCGCCGCCCTCGCCAAGACGGGAGAGCCGCTCACCCCCAGTCAGCTCGCGGATCTGACCAGCGTCGCCCCTTCATCCATGACGCATCGCCTCGACAAGCTCGCCGAGCGCGGACTCGTGGAACGCGCTCCGGACACCACGAATCGCACGCGCGTGTTCGTGGAGCTCACCGACGCCGGCTGGGATCTCTTCGGCCTGGCGATCCGCGGATCCAACGTGGTCGAGTCCGACGTGCTCAAGGATCTCGGCGACACCGAGCGCGGCGAGCTCGCCCGGCTGCTCGAGGTGGTCATCGCGCGCCTCGACGACATCGACGCGTGATGGGGGCGGCGAGGGGCGCGACGCCATCGCCCGACCGCACCACCGGCATCCAGACGGGCGAGGAGCGCTCGGCGCCGGACGCTTGACGTCGCGGTTCCCGTTGCACGAGCCTTGTGCCCATGCCAACCCCCGTGAACGCAGTTCGGTGATGCGCACGACGTTGCGGGCGGCGGCGACCGCGTTGATGATCCTGCTGCTCGGCGCCGTTCTCGCCGGATGCTCGGCTGCCGCTCCGGCACCCGCACAGCTGAAGGCCGGCATCCACACCATCACCATGAAGGGCGACCGGCTCGTGACGATCCACGTGCCGGCTCATGCCATCGGCGCGGCGCCGCTCGTGCTGGTCCTGCACGAGTTCCCTGGGAACGGCGCCCTCGCGATGGGCTACGGCTTCGACCCGCTGGTCGACGCCGATGGATTCGTGGGCGTCTACCCCGACGGGGTCAGCGACGGATCCTGGAATGCCGGCGGGTGCTGCGGCGATGCGGCCTTGAACGACGCGGATGACGTCGCCTACCTCACCTCCGTGGTGAAAGCAGTCGAAGCGCGTACGAAGATCGACCCCAAGCGCGTGTACGTCACCGGATTCTCCAACGGCGCGATGATGGCCTACCGGCTCGGCTGCGACACGGATCTGTTCGCCGCGATCGCGCCGATGTCCGGTGATCTGGAGAGCGCCTGCAAGCATCCGGCGGCAGCCTCCGTACTGCACGTCCACGGGCTCGCGGACGCCGACGTGTCCTTCGACCCCGCATCGGATGCCCCGTGGCGCAAGGCCGGCGGCTGCGGGCCGCCGACGGTGACGCAGAGCGGGAGCATCCACACCTCGCTGGCGGACTGCGCGCACGGCAGCAGTGTCGAGGTCGTCACCATCGACGGCATGGCTCACGAGGTTCCCTGGACCACCTCTCAGGGGTTCGGCGCGCCGGACATCTGGGCCTTCTTCAAGGCGCATCCTCGGGGCTGACCGCGCGGCACCTTCCGCGAATGCAGACCCGTCCATAGCGCAGAAAACGCGCTTCGCACGTCGGCGAGGCGCGTTTTCTGCACGCTGAACGGGTCGGCTACTCGACCGGCGTGACCTCCAGATGGTCGCCGTCGAGCGCGAGGTCGACCCGCACTGTGCTGCCGTCGCGGATGCTGCCATCCAGCAGCGCTGTCGCCAGCCGGTCGTCGATCTCGTGCTGCATCAGGCGACGCAACGGACGCGCCCCGTAGATGGGGTCGTAGCCGCGCTCTGCGAGCCAGGCACGGGCATCCGGGGTCACGCCGAGCTCCAGTCGCCGCTCGTGAAGACGCGCCTGCAGCCGATCGATGTAGAGCGAGACGATCTCACCGAGCTCCTCTTCGCTGAGCGTCGAGAACACCACGATGTCGTCGAGGCGGTTCACGAACTCGGGTTTGAACGCCTGGCGCACGAGCGCCTGCACCTGATCCTCCTTCTCGCTCCACGACAGCGTCGGATCGACGAGGATCGGCGAGCCGAGGTTCGACGTGAGGATGAGGATGGTGTTCCTGAAGTCGACAGTGCGACCCTGACCGTCGGTGAGACGTCCGTCGTCGAGCACCTGCAGCAGGATGTCGAACACCTCGGGGTGCGCCTTCTCCACCTCGTCGAGCAGGATCACGCTGTACGGGCGCCGACGCACGGCCTCCGTGAGCTGGCCGCCCTGCTCGTAGCCGACATAGCCGGGAGGCGCGCCGACCAGTCGCGACACGGTGTGCTTCTCGCCGTACTCGGACATGTCGATGCGCACCATGGCGTGCTCGTCGTCGAAGAGGAACTCCGCCAGCGCCTTGGCCAGCTCGGTCTTGCCGACTCCGGTGGGGCCCAGGAACAGGAACGATCCGGTCGGCCGGTTCGGGTCGCTGATGCCGGCCCTGGAACGACGGACGGCGTCGGCGACTGCGTGCACGGCACGCTTCTGGCCGATCAGCCGCCTGCCGAGCTCGCCCTCCAAGTGGAGCAGCTTCTCGCTCTCGCCCTGCATGAGGCGCCCGACCGGGATGCCCGTCCACGCCGCGATGACCGCCGCGATGTCCTCCTCGGTGACCTGCTCGTTCACCATGCGCGGCTCGTCCGGGGCGTTCTCAGCCTTCTCGGCCTCCGCCAGGTCTCGTTCGAGCTGCTTGATGGTCTCGTACTCGAGTTTGGACGCCCGTGCGTAATCCGCTTCGCGCAGCGCGCGATCGCGCTCCGTCACGGCTTCGTCGAGCTTCTTCTTCAGCTCGCCCACGCGGTTGAGGCTCATTCGTTCGCGTTCCCAGCGCGCCTCGAGTCCGGCGAGGTCGCGCTCCAGGCCGACCAGCTCGTCGCGGAGCTTGGCGAGGCGCTCCTTGGAGGCGTCGTCCTTCTCCTTCTTGAGGGCCAGCTCCTCGAGCTTCATGCGGTCGACCTGGCGCTTGAGCTGGTCGATCTCCACCGGCGAAGAGTCGATCTCCATCTTGAGCCGGCTCATGGCCTCGTCGATCAGGTCGATCGCCTTGTCCGGCAGCTGGCGGGCGCTGATGTAGCGATTGGAGAGGGATGCTGCCGCCACGAGCGCGGCATCCGAAATGGTCACGCCGTGGTGGGCTTCGTAGCGACCCTTGAGGCCGCGGAGGATCGCGATCGTGTCCTCCACGCTCGGCTCGCCGACGTACACCTGCTGGAAGCGGCGCTCGAGCGCGGCATCCTTCTCGATGTATTCGCGGTACTCGTCGAGGGTCGTCGCACCGATCAGGCGGAGCTCACCGCGGGCCAGCATCGGCTTGAGCATGTTGGATGCCGCCACCGAGCCTTCGCCGCCACCGGCACCCATCAGCAGGTGCAACTCGTCGACGAACGTGATGACCTCGCCGTTCGATTCGTCGATCTCTTTGAGCACGCTCTTCAGCCGCTCCTCGAACTGGCCGCGATACATCGCGCCTGCGACGAGGGCGGAGATGTCGAGGGAGACGAGCCGCTTGTTCTTCAGCGACTCGGCGACGTCGCCCGCGACGATGCGCTGTGCGAGCCCCTCGACGACGGCAGTCTTGCCCACGCCCGGTTCGCCGATGAGCACCGGGTTGTTCTTGGTGCGCCTGGTCAGTACCTGGCTGACGCGGCGGATCTCGGAGTCGCGACCGATCACCGGGTCGAGCTTGCCCGCCTTGGCCAGCGCCGTGAGGTCGATTCCGTACTGTTCGAGCGCGCTCTTCTGCTCCTCCTGGCTGGAGGGTGCGCCCTGCATGTTCGCCATCTGTGTCCTGTCCTTCCCCCACGGTGGCGCGGCATCCGCACGCCTCGGACGATGTCGTTCCCGTCCACTTCACGCCCTGCGGATGCCCGTTCAAAGTTGAGTCTACATGACTCAACTTTGAAGAAGGCCAGTTACTTCCTCGTGCACGTCGCCTCGACCGCCCGTTGAGGGCATCCGGGGCGAATCGCTATGCAGAGGGATCGCGACCCGTGCACGAGGTGCACAATGACCAGCAGGTCAACGTGCGGCTACGCGTAGTCAGGTGGATCATTGTCGTTCCGGGACAGGTACTTCTGGGTGCTGAAGAACACCCTGAACCGTGCCACATTGCGCGCGGCTCGCTCGGGACGCGGGCCCTTCTCGCTCGTACGGCACGTGGGCCGCAAGTCCGGGAAGACCTTCGAAACGCCGATCATGGTGGCGCGAAGACCCGACGGCTTCGTCGTCGAACTCACATACGGTCCGCAGGTGAACTGGTACCGCAACATCGAAGCGGCAGGGCGGTGCGACATCGTCTACAAGGGCGTCGAACACCACATCGACCGCATCGAGCCCTGCACCGCCGAAGCCGGCCTCCAGGCGTATGGGAACCCCCGCGCGATAGTGCTCCGAATCCTGCACCGCCACGAGTTCCGCTTCCTGCACGAGTCGTCATCCGACCACTGAAAACGCGTCGCGGTCGTCAGACGTGCCGTGCACCGACCGGCGGCATAAGGCCCTGGCGCTCCTTGGAGACGGACGCACCGGCGGAGCAAGGATGCGGACGTCGGTGCCAGGGCCCAAAGGGGCCCCCTGCCGCGCAACTCTCTCCCATCGCCGACAGACCGTAGACGACGTCTTCGGTGAACAACTCGTCCAGTCATTCGAGTGCGCCCTGCATCCATCAGACACCGCCGCGACGCGAACACGCCTCCTGTTACGTTTCCGCTCGCGGGCGAGTCATTAAGTCGACACCTTCGAACGAGAGAAACGAGACAGCACGATGTCGACCGAATCAACACGAGACGTCCTTCGCACCGAACTCCGCACCCAGCTTCGCGGCGACCTGATCGAACCTGGGTCTCCCGAGTACGAGCTTGAGAGCCGCACACCCCTCGTCTTCGACAGCCCGGCGGCTATCGTGCGGCCGGCGAACACGGCCGACGTGCAAGCGGCCGTGCGGTTCGCGGTCGAGACCGGCCTGCAGCTGTCGGTGCGCGGCGGCGGCCACAGCTTCGCAGGGTTCGGCACCAATGACGGCGGGGTCGTCATCGAGCTGAGCAGGCTCGCGGATGTCGCACTCGTCGATGAGGAGCGTCACATCGTCCGCGTCGGAGGAGGTGCCACCTGGGGCCAGGTCGGCACAGCCCTCGCACCGTGGGGCCTCTCGATCTCGGCCGGCGACACCACGAGCGTCGGCGTCGGCGGTCTGACCCTCGGCGGCGGTATCGGCTGGAAGGTCCGCAAGCACGGACTGGCACTGGACAATCTGGTCGCCGCCGAGCTGGTCACCGCAGACGGCGAGGTCGTTCGCGCTGCGGAGGACGAGCATCCCGAGCTCTTCTGGGCGCTCCGCGGAGGCGGCGGCAACTTCGGCTTGGTGACCGCGTTCGAGTTCGCCGCGCACCCCGCGACAGAGGTCTTCCACGGCACGATCTCGTTCCCGGCCGGCGAGGCATCCGCCGTGCTCGCGGGCTGGGCGGATCACCTTCGCGCGGCGCCGGACGAGCTCACCTCGACCGTGGACTTCGCCAACCCGTTCACCGGCGGACCGGATGCCCCCGTCGAAGTTCACGTCGCGTTCGACGGCGACGACGCGGAAGACGCCGCGAGGGCGATCGATCCGATCCGTGCGCTCGGCACAGTGATCGCCGACGACGTCACGCGCAAGGCCGCGACGGAACTGCTTGTCCCGGGCGGGATGCTGCCGCCCGGCCTCAGCATCCGCACGCGCAGTGGATTCGTGCAGCGCGGTTCGGTGGACGACGTACTCCGGATGCTGGCCGAGGTCGGATCGAGGCCGGGCTCGCCCGCGATCTCCATCCGCAGCGTCAGCGGCGCCGTGTCGCGGATACCTGCAGCTGCCACCGCCTACGCCCACCGCACGGCTGAGCTGATGTTCGTCACGACGATCGTCGGTCCGCAGCCGGTCGTCGCAGCCGCCGGTCCGTCCTTGGACGCGATCTGGGACGGGCTCGAGCCTTACGTGGCGGGCGCGTACGTGAACTTCCTCAGCGCGGCATCCGAGCAGGACGTCGCTTCGGTCTACCCGCAGGAGACGTACGACCGGCTGGCCGCGGTCAAGGCCACGTACGACCCGGAGAACGTGTTCAGCAGCACGCTCAACGTGCTGCCGATCTCGGAGCGCGAGTTCGCCGGCGGTCGCTGAGCGCCGAACCATTGTGCCGTGCCGATGCACCGCTTCGCCTGCGACGAACGTTGGCGGAAGGCGCCTCGGCACGGCGTGCAGAAGCCTTTCCAGCGGCGGCCCCATCCCCCTATGCTGGCGCGGTGCTGACGCTCAGATACCCCAGGGACCTCGTCATGATCGGCGCCATCTTCGGTGTCGCCACGATGGCCTGGACCGGATGGGCTCAGGAAGGCCCGCCATCGGATGCCTGGGCCATCGTGCTTGGGATCCTCTCCGTCCTCGGGATCGCCCTTGCCGCCCTGTCGATCCCCCTCGCCATCCGCAACTGGCGAGCAGGCACCGCGATCGAGCCCAAGAGCATGGCATTCCGCGTGTATCTCGTGGTCTTCTGGGTCGAGATCGTGATCGCCGCGGTGGGAGGGATCATCCTGCCGCTCGTCGGTCTCGAGCGGCTCGTGGCTCCGTACATCCTGCTCATCGTCGGCGTGCACTTCTTTGCGCTCGCCGTGGTGTTCAAGCAGAACGTTCTGCACCTGGCAGGCGCCGTCCTCGTGGTGGTGGCCGTGATCGCCGCGATCATCCCGACGGGGGTGGCAGCCAACAGCTTCTGGTGCGGCATCGTCGGCGGGCCGGTGTTCCTCATCATCGGCGCCTGGTGCACGGTGGCCGGACGCCGGGTGCTGAAAGCGGCCAAGGCCGCCGCCACGCCGGCCTGATCCGGGCGACTCTCACATCGTCACGGAGCCGTCCGACCCGATCGACCATCCCGGATTGTGCGCGACCTCCCACACGTATCCCTCGGGATCGGCGAACGCTCCCGACGTGCCGCCCCAGTCCATGACGGCCGCCGCCCGCACAAGCGTTCCGCCGGCGGCGACGGCCTCCTCGAGGAGTCCGACGACCTCCTCCGGCGAGCGCACGTTGTACGCCAGCTCGATCCCCGGCGCACCGTATCCGCCGAGCTCGGTCCAGAGGCCGAACACGAGTCCGTTCGCCTGGAAGAAGCAGATCGTGGGATCCGGCTGGGTGCCGCTCCAGCCGAGCGACTCGTAGAAGCCGCGCTCCAGCTCGAGATTCCGAACGCCCAGCGTGATGAGACTGATCCGCGATTCCATCATGGGACAGGAATACCCGACGCCACCGACACCACAGCACTGGCAGCCCCTGCGGCGGTGGGCAACGTCGCCAGCACCGGAAGTCAGTGCCTGGAAGTCAGCGCCAGACGTCAGCCGACGCTGAGGTCGACCTGGATCTCGCCGGCCAGACGCTCCAGTTCTTCGATGGCCGCCTGCACGGCATCCTCGTCTGCCGACCGCGCCGTGATCGTCGCCTCGAACAGCGTGCCACCGGCCATCGGTGCCTCGCGCGTCTCGCTGGAGAACAGGTCGATGGTGAGACCGTGGCGATTCAAGATGCCGGTCACGTCGCGCACGATCCCCGGCCGATCATTCCCGAGAACGGTGAAGGCGAACCGCCGTCCCGACCGCATGCCAGCGGATTCCGCACTCCCGTGCACCGCGACCGTCAGCAGGCCGTCGAGGTTGTGCAGCGCAGCCTTCAGGTCGTCGAGCGACCGATCGGGAACCGAGACGAGCACGATTCCGGCGAAGGTGCCGGCGAGCTCGGCGAGCTCGCTCGTCTCCCAGTTGCCTCCGTGCGCGCCCACCACCTCGGCGACGGTCTGCACGAGTCCTGCACGGTCGTCACCGACCAGGGTGAGCACCAGCTTGGCCATGCAACGAGCATAGGGCGGCCGAGAGCGCGAGCCGAGAACCGGTCAGCGGTCGGCGAAGAACGTACGCAGAAGCGGGGCGACCAGCGCCGGACGACCGCGGTCCGTCGTGTTCTGCGTTGCGGAGTGGTCAGCTCCCTGCAGAATCCGCACGGTGGCCGCCGGGTTGCGGCGCTCGAGCTCCGCTACCGATCGCCGCAGGTACTTCGCCGACTTCGCGCCCGACACCAGCAGCAGTGGGTTGCGCATCGCGGCGAAGTCCTCGATGCGGTCGACATGCTCCCGGATGATCGCGAACTCGTACGGCAGAGATCCGGCAAGCTCGCTGAGGTGCGCCCCGGCCTCAGGAACCGGCTTGGCGGCATCCGAGGCCAGCATCTTCTCGGTGAGCGAGCGGAGCATCCGCCGCGGGAAGAGCCGAAGGAACCCGGGCCCCATCTGGGCCCCCAACATGGCGGTGACCATGAGCGACGGCACGTCCCCGCTCGCGACCTCACGGTCGAAACGAGGCATGAACGCGTCCACGTCCAGCGATCCGCCGACGATGAACGGCGGCTCGAAGAGCGCGACCCGCAGCTCGGGATGCCGCCTTCCGACCTCCGCCGCGATCACCGCGCCCGAGCTGATGCCGAGCAGGCCGACGGCGCCGGTCGCCGCGACCACCGCCTCGACATCGGCCACATCGATGCCGCTGTCGTATCGGTCGAGCTCCGGATACGGCCCACTGGCACCGCGGCCGCGTCGGTTGATCAGCTGCACGGTGAAGTCCCCGGCCAGCAAGCCGGCCAGATCGCGCTGACTGCCCGCCGACTGCATGGATCCGTGCACGATGATGATCGCCGGCCCTGTTCCGACGCTGAAGTACTCGATGGGGGTGCCGTCGGCGGACGCCACCAGGTGGGCAGACAGGGTGGTGCGAGCCGTGGCATCCGACGAGCGGGCATCAGCCGATTGCAGCGCAGCGGCGGCGTTCGCGCCCTCTGAGGCCGAGACGGGGGAGGATTCCATGGTGGACATGAGAGTGACCTTTCGTGATCCGATAATCTCTTAGATACTAAGATACTTAGTGTCTCAGACAAATGGAAGAGGCAGCAGTATGTCCGATGCGGATCGCCGCGAACTCATGGCCCGCTTGACGGACCTCGGCGCGCAGTCCGCGACGATGACCGCACTGTTCCAGCAGAGGGCGGCTGCCGGATACGGCGTCGGTGTCACAGACATGAAGGCGCTCGACCTTGTGATGCGCGAGGGCGGCAAGACGGCCGGACAACTCGCGGAGGCGCTCGGCGTGACCTCCGGCGCCGTCACGGGCGTCATCGATCGGCTGGAGAAACACGGCATGGCACGGCGGACTGCCGATTCCGCCGACCGCCGCCGCGTGCTCGTCGTCGCGAACCTCGAGAGACTCGCAGCCGGCCCGAACGTCTACCAGGGCATCGGCGAGGCCTTCGCGCGGCTGCACGACTCCTACAGCGACGAGGAGCTGGCGTTCCTCGCACGCTATCTGCAGGACTCCATCGACATCACGAAGGATCAGATCGACAAACTCGGCTGAGCTGTCCAGGCGCGCGCCCGCCGGCCCGAGGGTCGGCGAGGCGTTCCGCCCCCGAGACCCAGTCGAACCGCTGCTTCGTGCCGCCTAGTCGGCGTGTTCCACGACGTTGACCACGTTGCCGTCCGGAGCGCGCACGAAGAACCGCCGCACGCCCCACGGCTCCGTCTTCAGAGGAAGCACGATCTCGTAGCCGAGCCGCAGCGCTTCCTCGTACGCGGCATCCACGTCAGGGGTGTGCACGGAGATCACGGAGTCGACGGGAGCGTCGGCATCGCGCGTCACGAGCTGAACGTGCGCTCCTGTCTCCGGATCCGTGAGCCGTGCGACCCAGCCCAGATTGAACTCCTCCGTGCCCAGACCGAGGAAGTCCGAGTAGAAGGACTTCGCTGTCTCGATGTCGGGGACCGAGAGATTCGCCGTCACCTTCGTTGCACGCATCCCGCCACCTCCGTATCAGTTGAGCGCGGGCAGATCCACCGGGATGACGCCCTCTCCGTACAGGTCCTCGGCGAGGTTCTGCAGCGCAGCAAGTGCCGCACGCTGCGGAAGCGGCCCGTAGGAGATGCGGGCAACGCCGAGCTTCTCGTAAGCGGATGCCGGCAGCGCCCCGGGCAGGCCGATCACCGAGATCTTGCCCCAGCCGATGCCCTCGACGAGTCGTTCGACGACATCCGCTGTCACCGCCCCCGGCACGAAGACCAGCGCGGCGCCCTCGTCGAGGAAAGCTCGGCCGCGGGCGACGGCATCCGCGATCCGGTCGTCGAGCGACCGCTCTCCGCCGAGGAACATCGCGTCGGTTCGTGCGTTCAGCTGGAACTCAACACCCTCTTCCTGCGCAGCCCTCGTGATCGCTCGCACGCGTGAAACGGCCTCATCGAACGGGCGCAGGCGGTCCTCGACGTTGGCACCGACGATGCCGAATCCGATCGCTCGGCGAATCGTCTCGCCCGGCTCGTCGTAGCCGTCGTCGAGATCCGCGGTCACCGGCAGATCGACGGCGTCGGCGATGGTGCGCGCGCCCTGCAGTGCGAGATCGACGGACATGGTGCCGTCCGCATATCCGAAGCTCGCGGCGATCGAATGGCCCGCCGTTGCGATGGCCGTGGTCTGCGGAAGTGCCGCGACGACACGGGCGCTCACGGCATCCCACACGTTCACCACACGGACGATCTCCTGGGCTTCGTAGAGCGCCTTCAGCGTAAGGGCGCGGTCGGTGGTGCTGGTCGAGTGGGCAGCGGCATCCGTCATGGTTCCGACCCTAGGTCGGATGCGCTGGTTCGCGCTGGGCCAATGCGTGTACCGACTAGTGGCTCTGAGGATTCCGTGCAGAAGCGGTGGATCGTCGCAGCGACCGCCGACAAGAGAACGGGCTCAGGTCACGCACAAGGGGGATCCGGTGGCGTGCACTGTGCTGGCTTGTGCGTTACAGACACGACCTTGCTCCAGCGCCCGGGCCGAGGTCGCATGTTCGGTGACATTCCCTGCTTCGCCGCTGTGCCGTCAGTTCAGCATCGACGTCATCGCATTCGCGTGGGCGTCATTCGCCGTCTCGGTGGGCAGACCCCACAGCAGTTCGATCGTCCGCAGCAGCGAGTAGTGGGTGAACGACGCGAAGGAAACGAAGTGCGCCCGGGCGGCTGGGCCGGCGAAGATGCACGGCACGACGTTGTCCGCCGAGTCACCCTCGTCGAAGGTGATCACAAGCAGAGAACGCTGTCGCGTGAATGCCGGAGACTCGAGGATTTTCGGAACGTTGGTGCGCATCCACGTGTCTCCGGTCGAGACGGAGCAGTCGTGCATGTCATTGCACAGGTTCGGGCTGATGAAGGAGAAGTCGGGAAGGCTGGAAGTACTCCGGAGATCGGTCGCGAACTGGCTGTAGGGCACGTCGTGGGCCTGGCAGTACGCTGCATCCTGCGTCACGCTCGGCAAGTACAGGAACGGGTTGTGTTTCACGGCGTACAAGCCGGCGTTCGTCGACGTGCACGGGGCAGGCATACTCTCCGCGTACATTTTCCAGCTGTGCTGTGAGCGATCGAGCGCCTGGGCCAGGTTCGGACCCTTGTCCAGACAGCTGCCGCCAGGCGGATTGCAGTCGCTGGTGATGCCCGCCGTCGTGCCGGTCGTCATCGCGAGATAGTTCGGCAAACTCGGGTGGGTGATCGCAGAGTAGTCGGATGCCTGGGCGAACGAGTCGGCAAGGCTGCTCAGGTACGGAGCCTGAGAACTGCCGATGACGGAGGTGGCCGGCTTGTTCTCGTCAACGATGACCACCACATGCTGCACCGCCATCGAGGTGGTCGGGCCGGCGCTCGCTGCAGCGGATGAGGAGGCCGACTTTGCCGAGCTGACCTGCACCGTCGATGGTGGCGTCGTGGTACCGCCACCAGTGCACGCCGTGAACAGCAACGCCAGCAGCGCTGAGCAGGCAGCCCACAGGGCCCGGCTGCCGCGTGATGCCGGCCCAGCAACCTGTCGCACCGGCCGACGTCCGCCCGACTCCGTCTCTCGGCTGATCGCCTGAGTCACGCTCCCCATGACGTGCGCCCTTCCAGACCGGGTATAGGGATCAGTATCCGCGGATGAGCCGAGAGTGGGCAGCGGCATCCGTCAGGGTTCCGACCCTGGGTTGATTGCGCGGGTTCGCGCCGGGCCGACGCGTGTACGGCGAAGTGCGCTTGGCGATCCGGGTCGGCCGGTCGCGCGCCGATGGTGTCCTTCCCCTCGGCGGGCAGCTCTGCCCGCAATGCGGCTTCGATACGGTTGAGGTGCTGGTCCGGCTCACGGTGCGAGCTGGAACGCCGAGCGGTGATGGCGCCGACGCCGCTCGCTGTTGGTTGTGGGTGAGGAGCCACGATGACTGAAGACCCGAGGATCGCTGCGGTACGACGCGGATACCGCCGCCGCCGATCAAGCGACGGGTCCGTTCGGGACGAAACCAGCGCGCCTGATGACGACGGGCAGCAAGCCGTGACGGCGGCCCAGTATTCGGATCTGCGAGCGGCCATGGTCGAGACGGAGCTGCAGCTGGCGATCCGTCGTGGTGAGTTCGACAATCTGCCCGGCGCCGGCAAGCCGTTGACGGGACTCGGCCGGCCGCACGACGAGGACTGGTGGATCCGCCGCAAGATCGAGACGGAGAAGCTGAGCGGGTTGGGACCCCCGGCTCTCACGTTGCGCGTGGAAAGCGCCGAGCTCGAGGACAGACTCGACGCGCTGTTCGGTGAGGCTGAAGTACGCGAAGAGCTCGAGGACTTCAACCGGCGGGTGATCGAAGCACGTCGGCAGCTGCAGGGTGGCCCGCCTGTGATCACTCCGACTCGTGACGTCGAGGTCGAGGTGGCCGCCTGGCGTGAGCGTGCCGCGAAGAGACGGGAGGCGGCCCAGGCGGCGGAAGAGGAGCCGCCCACGACCGAGCGACCCGCTCGGTGGCGTCTGTGGCGGCGCCGGTGATGGTTCGTCGTTGAGTGCGGGCTGCCCGTCGCGGTACTGAGTGGAGCGTTCATGCAACGAGGTGGTCCGTATCCGGCGGGTCCGTGGCGCTATCTGTGGTGGCTGATCCGGGGCCAGGGATGGCGTGTCCTCCTCGGCGCGCTGCTCGGCAGCACGTGGATGGTCGGGTTGGCGGTGCCGCCGCTGTTGCTCTCGCTCGCCGTGGACGATGGCCTTCGGCGCAACCACGCCCTCGTCGCCGCTCAGCGCACGGTGGACTTCCTCGCGATCGGCCCGGACCAACACCCTGGTGATCAGCGGGCGGATGTCGCAGCGACTGTCTCCGACCCGGCATCCGGACTTCAGGTGAATCACGGAGAGTTCGCTGTGGTGGCCGCATCTGATCGTCGGGAGGCGAAGGCGATCCTCGAACGCCTCGCCGGCCTCGAACCGTCGGATGCCCGCTTAGGAGACACCCTCCTGTCGGATATCGACTCGGAGACGCTGAGGGCCAGCGTCCTTCCGCTAGAAGACAACGACTTCCTCTTCGCCGGCCGACTCCACGAGGTGATCTTCACCGATGGCAACGACACCGCCTCAGCCCGCGAACGAATCGCCGTCGCCTCAGGTATCGACGAGATCGTCCGCGGCCTCGACGAGGGCTGGGACACCGTAGTCCGCCTGCGCGGGGCGAACTTCTCCGGGGGTCAGCGGCAACGCCTGCGGCTGGCTCGAGCCATGGCTGCCAATCCGCCCGTGCTGCTGGGCCTCGATCCGCTCTCCGCGGTCGATGCGATCACCGAGACCCACGTGGTGCATCGTGTGCGGGATTCACGGCGTGGGATGACGACCGTGTTCTTCAGCGATTCCGCCACGGTGCTTGACGCAGCCGATGTCGTGCACTTCGTCGAAGACGGTCGCGTCGTGGCATCGGGAAGGGATCGGAGTCTTACCGCGTCGCACCCCGCCTACCGGGTCCTCGTGGCACGGGACACCTTGCGCGAGCCGAGGAGGCGAGCTGATGGCTGACCGAGAAGAGTCGGGATTCCCGATCGCGTCACCCAGGGAGCTGGTGAGGGCTGCAGGACGACTCATACGCGCACACTGCGGAATGTTCGCTCTGACGGTCGCCGTCGGTGTGGTTGCCGCCGCGCTCGCACTGGCACCACCGTGGCTGGCCGGAATCGTGATCGACAGTATCGAGTCCGGCAGCAGCGTTGCGGATGTCGACCGGTACGGGGCAGCACTGGTCGGACTTGCCGTGCTGCAGTTCGTCATCTCCCGGTACTCATTCCTCCTCACCGCACGATTCGGGCAGCGCGCGTCCCAACGCCTCCGGCGGTCGATGATCGATCGCGTGCTCGATCTCCCACCTCGCGTCGTCGACAACGCGGACACCGGCGACCTCTTGGTGCGATCCACTAGCGACACCGACAACGTGACCGGGATCCTCAGCAGCGCGGCACCACAGATGCTGATCTCGATCGTGCAAGTCGTGCTGACCTTCGTCTTCATCGCCATCCTGAGCCCTCTGCTGGCACTGGTGACCGTGATCGGGGTGCTCGGCATCGTGTTCGCAACCCGGTGGTACCTGGCCAGAGCGACATCCGCCTACCTGGACGAAGCCGCAGGACACGCGGGCCTCGCACAAAGCCTGATCGGAACCACGACCGGCGCTCGCACGGTCGAGCTCTACCGCCTCCAGCGTCAACGACGTGAAGACCTCGAGAAACGAGCCGCATCCGCACGCAGGTCGCAATTCGCGACGTTGCGACTGCGATCCGTGCTCTTCCCGTCGATCGACAGCTCCTACGTGATCGCCTTGGTGCTCGTGCTCGTCGTCGGTGCCGTGCTGTACCTGAACAACGCGATCGCGCTCGGGGCACTGATCGCGATCCTGCTCTACGTGCGTCAGATCAGCGGACCGTTCGACACCGTCCTGCTCTGGCTGGAGTCCCTGCAGAGCGGAATCGCATCGTTCGCCCGGGTCGAGGGCCTCGCCTCCGCCGGCGTTCGCACCGAATCCGCGGCCTCCGGTGCGCCGTCCGGATCGGACATCACCGTCACCGACGTGTCATACGCGTACGATCACGGCCCTGTCGTGCTGCAGGGCATCGACCTCGACATCCGGCAAGGCGAGCACCTCGTGATCGTCGGCGCCTCCGGTGCAGGTAAGTCGACCCTCGCCCGCCTTCTCGTCGGCATCGAAAAACCAACGACCGGTTCGGTCACGCTCGGCGGAATCGAAGCAAGCAGCCTGCCAGCGGATGTGCGCCGGGCCCACACGGCGCTCGTCACGCAGGAGCAGCACCTTTTCCACGACACCATCCGTACCAACCTCCTGCTGGCCCGCCCAACGGCCACCGACGAGGAGCTATTCACCGCGATGGAGAGCGTCGGCGCCGACTGGATCAACGACCTTCCAGCAGGCCTCGACACGACACTCGGTCCCGACAGCGACCTGGCCGGTGCTCACGCGCAGCAGATCGCACTTGCACGAGTGCTGCTCGCTGACCCACGAACGGTCGTGCTCGATGAGGCGACATCCCTCCTGACGCCTGGGGCCGCAAGCTCCATCGAGCTGTCGCTCTGGGCGGTGCTCAGGAATCGCACAGTGGTCTCGATCGCCCACCGTCTCAGCACCACACGGGACGCCGACCGCATCGCCGTCATGGACGCCGGCAGAATCCGCGAACTCGGCAACCACGACGAATTGCTCGATCAGGACGGGCTCTACACAGAACTCTGGAACTCCTGGAACTCAACGGCGACCACCATGGGTGGGCCGGTTGGGAGCGCCGACAACATCGGCTGAGGGCGTGCCGCCGACGAATCAGCGTGCGGAATGCCGTGCACCGCACGGTAGGGGACCGCACCCGCTTCGCCTGTGCTTCGATGGACCGATCACTCCGTCCGGACCCGAACGCTGCGTTGCCCTAGTCGTGCGCGATCTGCCTAGAGATACGACAGCAGAGCCGTCGCGAGTTCATCGGGATGCGACAGCATCGCGAGGTGACCACCCGGCACCGTGTCGGCGTCGATGCCGAGTCGATCACGAACGACACCGCGCATGAACCCCGACGGGAAGAACCGGTCGTCGGCGAAGATCAGCGCGTGCGTCGGCACGTCGGGCAGAGTGGGCAATGGCCAGGGCTGCGACCCTGGTGTCGCCGACTGGTGGCGTTCGAACACGGATGCCTGCCGAGGATCGACATCGGAGTAGAAGAGTGCGTTGAAGTCCCCGGATTCCGCCTGCCATCCGGTGTTCCCGAACCAGTCATCGCCCTTCTCTCCAGGTGACGGGATCATCGCTGAGGCGAACACGAGCGCCCGCACCCCCTGACGTGCCACGGCCAGCGGCGCGCTGAAGCCGCCGAAGGAATGAGCGACGATCACCGGGGCCGTGAGTCCGTAAGCGGCGTCCACGATGCGGTCTGCGTACTCCACGAGTCCGCAGCTGTCGTCCTCGCAGGGCAACTGCACGGGTACAGCGCGGTGGCCTCGATCGGCCAGTCGCTCTGCCAGTGGACCCCAGTATTCCGCATCGCATCCGGCGCCGGGCACGAGCACGAAATCCGCCATTCGACCACCCTTGCATGCCTTCCGACAATCCGATCGCGCCCAGTTGGCAGGGCGTGGTCGTCCCGACTCGGTCGAGCCGGCCCGGTCGTAGGGTTGCGGGATGAGCCAAGGGCTATGGGATCAGGCAGCGGAAGAGTTCGATGATGCTCCGGACCACGGGTTGACCGATCCGAGCGTGCGGGCCGCGTGGCGGGAGCTGCTCCTCGAGGTGCTGCCCGCTGGGCCGGCGCGGGTCGCCGACCTCGGCTGCGGCACGGGTACCCTGGCTCGGCTGTTGACGGATGCCGGCTACCGGGTCGACGGACTCGACTTCTCGCCCGAGATGATTCGGCGTGCACGAGAGAAAGTGCCAGAGGCTGAATTCTGGATCGGCGACGCCTCGACGCCGCCTCTGGAGCCCGGCACGTACGACGTCGTTCTGAGCCGACACGTTCTCTGGGCGATGCCCGATCCGACCTCCGCGTTCCACAAGTGGGTCGAACTGCTCAAGCCCCGAGGTGTCGTGGTCCTGATCGAGGGACGGTGGGGCTCGGCCGGCCTGACATCGGCCGCTGCGCGAAGGATCGTTCTCACGTCCCGTGCAGAAGCCACGGTCCGACCGATGACCGAGGCCATCTTCTGGGGCAAGGACATCGACGACGAGCGTTACATGATCACCAGTCTGCGGTAGCCAGGCGTATCCGCAACGCGATCGGCGACAGGGCGAGCGAATTCGGCACTCGTCTCGATCGCCCACGTCGCGCACGAAACCACGCAAGAGTCGGCTCCTGTTTCCGAGCCAGCGCAGCCGGCTCGGCGCTGGGGTCGCGGTGAAGGCCCACCGGGCCTTCACTCCAAGCTCCACCGCGCGTTCTTCCCAACCCTCAATCGCCCATAGTCTTTAACGCATGTCCAAAGTGCTCGCATCTCTTCCCGTCGGCGAACGTGTCGGCATCGCCTTCTCCGGGGGACTCGATACCTCCGTTGCGGTGGCATGGATGCGCGAGAAGGGTGCCGTGCCCTGCACCTACACGGCCGACCTGGGTCAGCCGGACGAGCCCGATGTGGATGTCATCCCTGGCCGTGCTGCGCAGTACGGAGCCGAGCTCTCCAGGCTCGTCGACTGCAAGCTTCCGCTCGTCGAGGAGGGGCTGGTGGCGCTGCAGTGCGGTGCCTTCCACATCCGCTCCGGTGGCAAGACGTACTTCAACACGACGCCCCTCGGACGTGCAGTGACGGGCACGCTGCTCGTGCGCGCCATGCTCGAGGACGGCGTGGAGATCTGGGGCGACGGATCCACCTACAAGGGCAACGACATCGAGCGGTTCTACCGCTACGGCCTGATGGCCAACCCGCGTCTTCGCATCTACAAGCCGTGGCTGGACCGCGACTTCGTCTCCGAGCTCGGCGGACGCAAGGAGATGAGCGAGTGGCTGCAGGCGCGCGACCTGCCGTACCGTGCATCCGTGGAGAAGGCGTACTCGACCGACGCGAACATCTGGGGCGCCACCCACGAGGCGAAGCTGCTCGAGCAGCTCGACACCCCGATGACCATCGTCGAGCCCATCATGGGCGTGCCGTTCTGGCGGGATGACGTGCAGATCGCATCCGAGGATGTCACCGTTCGCTTCGAGCAGGGACGTCCCGTCGCCATCAACGGAGTCGAGTACGACGACCCGGTGGCACTCGTGCTGGAGGCGAATGCCATCGGCGGCCGCCACGGCCTCGGCATGAGCGACCAGATCGAGAACCGGATCATCGAGGCGAAGAGCCGCGGCATCTACGAGGCACCGGCCATGGCGCTGCTGCACATCACGTACGAGCGCCTGCTGAACGCGATCCACAACGAAGACACCGTCGCGAATTACCACAACGAGGGCCGTCGGCTCGGGCGTCTGATGTACGAAGGACGCTGGTTCGACCCGCAGTCGCTCATGCTGCGGGAGAGCATCCAGCGCTGGGTCGGATCCGCCATCACCGGCGAGGTCACGCTGCGCCTGCGCCGCGGCGACGACTACTCGATCCTCAACACGCAGGGCCCTGCGCTCAGCTACCACCCCGACAAGCTCTCCATGGAGCGCGTCGGCGATGCCGCATTCGAGCCGGAGGACCGCATCGGCCAGCTGACCATGCGCAACCTGGACATCGCAGACTCGCGCGCGCGCCTCGAGCAGTACTCGGCGGCCGGCGTGATCGGCGGAGCGACCGCGCAGCTGGTCGGCAGGCTGGACACCGGCGACGCCGCGGAGATCGCGGCCGGCCTGCCGGAGACCACCGAGCAGGTCGAACTGGATGCCGCGAACGAGGGCGCCGCGTTCGACCTCGGCGCCGACTGACCCGTCCGCATCCGCGGGTCGCGCCCGCCCAACCGCTGCTCCGCGCCGAGGGGTGACCCCAGCGACTTGCTGCGCGGACGAGCGGTCAGCTCGCGGAGTCGCCCGGCTTGCGCTGTTCCAGCGCAGCCCTACGGCGGTGGTCTTCCTCGATCTCGCGCTCCAGATCCGCGAGCTGCTCCTCCGTCGACCGGCCGTCACGGGACGGCACGGGGTGCACCGTCACGTGCGCTGTGCCCATCGGCATGCGTCCGGGTGCGAAGCTCGCGGTGCGGCGGGGCATCCGGATGGGGCGCGATGTCGACTCGTAGGAACGCCCCAGCGCGAACCAGAGCACGGAGCCGATGAGCGGCAAGAAGATGATGAGGAGCACCCACGCCACCTTGGGCAGGAACTTGATGCGGCTGTCATCCAGCCGGATCACGTCGATGAGCGCGACCAGCAACAGGATCAGAAAGGCGATGGACAGCCAGGGCATGGGATCACCCTAGGGATGCGGACGCCGCACGTCGAGCGCCGGCGTGCCGACGCGGCACCGCGCCGGGTGCTGTGCGCATCCGGCGCGGTGCTGGAGCGCACCGATCACGAGACTCAGAACAGTCCAGCTCGGAGGGACTGCACCCTGGCGAGTGCCTGCTTGTAGTGCCCTGGGTTGAGCGTCTTGTCCTGGAGGGCGGCCGTCATCGCGTCGAGCGCATCCGTGCCCTGCTGCATGTCGCGTGAAGAGCACAACAGCACATCCATCCCGGCCTGCGCGGCCAGCAGGGACCGCTGGCCCGTGTCTCCGAACGCATCGATCGCACCGGCTTCGAGCGCATCCGTGATGGTGACCCCCGTGAAGCCGAGCCGACCGCGCAACTCGTTCTGCACGATCGTGGTCGACAGGCCGGCGGGGTAGACGGCATCCAGCGCAGGATACGTCGCCCACGACGTCATCACGAGTTGCACTCCCGCAGCGATCGCCGGCACGAACGCGGACTCGTCGACGCTGCGCAGTTCGTCAAGGGACTGGGTCAGCGTGACCGGTCCCAGGTCGGTGTTCTGGGCCTGCGTGGCCGCACCGAGGCCGGGGAAATGCTTGGCCGTCGCCGCCACTCCGGCGCCCTGCTGGGCCGTCACCATCTCGGCGCCGAGGCGTCCGGCGATGACCGGATCCGAGCTGTACGACCGCCCGAACTGGTCGTCGAAGTTCCCGGGCACGCGGAACACGTCGAGCACAGGAGCGAGGTTCAGGTTCATGCCCGCGCTGCGGAGGGACGCAGCTGCGCCTGCCCCGGCCGCTGTGGCCGCGGCATCCGGGTCGGGCTGCAGACCGATCTGCTTCTCGGAGAGGATCGGCTCCATGCCCTTGAGCCGACGGACGATGCCGCCCTCCTGGTCGGTCATGAGGAGGAGCGGCTCCTTGATCGGCGAGGCCGCCTGCGCTGCGCGAAGCTGAGCGACGACGCCAGCGATCTGGGCGAGGTTGAGGATGTTCTCCCCGAAGAAGATCACGCCGCCCACTTCTCCGGCCGTGATGCCGTCGAGGAGCGACTGCGGCGGGGTGGGGCCAGGGTACGAGAAGATCACGCGCTGGCCGGCCTGCTGGCGTGGTGTCAGTTTCGCCCACCATGGCGGTGCCGCCATGGACGGTGCAGCGCCCGCTGCGATGCCTGCCCCAGCGAGCGCGACGCCGGCCACTGCACCCACGCCCGCTGCAAGCACGGTACGTCTGGACATTTCGCGACCGCGAGCCGAGCGGACGAACGATCCGCCGTGGAGTCCGGACGCGGCTGCGGCCGATCGGTCGGATTCGGATGATGCGGAAATCATGCTCACTCCTTACTGCGCCGCAACGCTGCGGGCACGTTCTCGACCTTGGCCCTGCCCCCGGATGGGTGTCAAGGGCTTCTGGTAATCATCTTCATGGCCGGATACATCCATGGAGATGGTTTTTGCGCTCAGGCGGCGAGGAGTCCCAGGGTGTCGATCACGCGGTTGGAGAAGCCCCACTCGTTGTCGTACCAGGACGCCACCTTCACATGACGGCCGCGGACCATCGTCAGACCGGCGTCGAAGATGGACGACGCCGGGTTGCCGGTGATGTCGGTGGAGACGAGCGGGTCGGTCGAGTGCTCCAAGATGCCTGCGAGAGGCCCGTCCGCCGCCGCCCGGTACGCCTCGTTCACCGATTCGACCGTCACCTCGCGTTCGACAGTCACATTGAGCTCGACCAGGGATCCCACGGGGACGGGGACGCGCACCGAGTATCCGTCGAGGCGACCGTCCAGTCGGGGCAGAACCTTGCCGATCGCCTTGGCCGCACCGGTCGTCGTCGGCGCGATGTTCAGCGCCGCCGCGCGTGCGCGACGCGGGTCTCGGTGCGGGCCATCCTGCAGATTCTGCTCCTGCGTGTAGGCGTGGATCGTGGTCATGAAGCCACCCTCGATCCCGGCGAAGTCGTCCAGTACCGCGGCGAGCGGTGCGAGCGCGTTCGTCGTGCACGACGCGTTCGAGACGATGCGGTGCGCGGCGGGGTCGTACGCCTGCTCGTTGACCCCGTACGCGAGCGTCACGTCGGCGTCGGGCGAAGGGGCGCTGATCAGCACTCGGCGGGCACCGGCATCCAGGTGAGCAGCGGATGCCCCGCCTGAGGTGAGCCTGCCAGTCGCCTCGAGCACGACCGAGACTCCGAGCTCGCGCCAGGGCAGCTTGGCCGGATCGCGCTCAGCAGTGACCGCGATCGGCCTGCCATCCACGATGATGCTGTTCTCGCCGACCTCGACCGTGCCGGGGAAGCGTCCGAGCGTGCTGTCGAACCTGAGCAGCTGCGCGAGCGACGCCGGGTCGGTGAGGTCGTTGACGGCGACGATCTCGAACTCCGGATGCCGCTCAAAGGCCGCCCGGAACACGTTGCGGCCGATGCGACCGAATCCGTTGATGGCGACGCGTGCTGTGGACATGATGACGTTCCTCTCGTGGTGCCCGCGTTCCTGGCTCGGCTTCGTGTCAGCGGATGGATCCGAACGGGACGCCATCAAGCCTCTGCGGACGGACGCAGACCCACGATCGGCAGGAAAGACGCAGACCGAAGCTTTTCGGCCATGAGCTCCCGGCGGGCCGGCTCGCCCTCTTAGCGCCCCCTCGCCCCTGCGCAGCGTGCAGTAACCGGGCGGCCCGGCGGTAAGACGCGAATCGAAGGGCGAGTGCCCTCACACCGCGAGGGAGAGTTCCTCCGGCTCCTGGGCCGGGAATGGGGCGCGATCCGCGAAGGTCTTGCGATACGCGCTCGGCGAGGTCCCGAGGATCCGCTTGAAGTGGTCGCGAAGGTTCGTGGCGGTGCCGAGCCCGGTCTGCGCGGCGATCTGGTCGACGCCGAGATCCGTCGCCTCCAGCAGTTCCCTGGCCAGATCCACTCGGGCGCGGAGCAGCCACTGCAGCGGGGTGTACCCGGTGTCGTCGATGAACCGTCTGGAGAACGTTCGCGATGAGACGTTCGCGTGGCGTGCGAGATCCGTCACCGTGATCGGCTCGGTCAGGCGCTGGAGCGCCCACTCCCTCGTGCGGGCGAAGACCTCACCGCGCGGCTCGGGCAACGTGCGCGGCACGAACTGCGCCTGCCCACCGCTGCGATACGGCGCGGCGACGATCGCCCTGGCGACCCGGTTCGACGCGTGCACCCCGAAGTCGCGGCGCACGATGTGCAGGCACAGGTCGATTCCGGATGCCACACCCGCCGAGGTCAGGATGTCGCCGTCATCCACGAAGAGAACGTTGCGGTTGAGCCGCACCAGCGGATACGCCTGCTCGAACATGGCGGCCCGGTGCCAGTGCGTAGTGGCGGTGCGTCCGTCGAGCAGGCCGGCGGCGGCGAGCGCGAAGGCCCCGGTGCAGATGGAGACGATGCGGGAGCCCCGGGCGTGGGCATCCCGAAGCGCTGTCAGGATGCTCTGATCCCAGTCCCTCAGCTGGTCGTTGAATCCGGGCACGACGACGGTACCCGCCGTGGTGAGCGCCTCGAGGCCGTGATCGACGCCGATGCGGATGCCGGCATCCGTCTCCACATCTCCCGCGTGCCGCCCGCACACGACGCGCTCGTACGGCACGCCGTCCCGCGGCTTGAACACCTGGATCGGGATGGCGACGTCCATCGGCACTGCTCCCGGAAGAACGAGGATGGCGACGCGATGCGGATCGAGCATGATGACCCCCTTGGCAGCAATCCTACGCACATGATCTTTTCCGCCATGAGGCAAGCGGGCGCGCGGACACGGGCCTCGGGTGAAGTGCTCGTCGAGCGGCTTGTCGTCAGGACGCCGTCGGCGACGCCGTGCTGACTCCCACAGTCCCGAACGGGAAGGGGGAGATCCACGTGCCGGGGTTCGGCCAGCCCTCCAGCGGCAGAGCGAAGAACCAGGTGTCGGCGATCACGATCGCACCGATGGCCATCAGCACGACGACGAGGGATGCGCGCCGGAACATCCGCGAAGCCGCCTCCTCGTCCGCGGCCCTGGTCAGCACTCGGTGCACCGCGAAGAAGAAGGCTGCCGCGATCACCGCGTAGAAGAACGGATTCGGATGCAGCGAGAGGTTCACCACGGTGGCTGGCGAGGCGGATCCTTCGGAATCGGTGACGCCGCCGCGCGACGCGGTCGTGAGGGCCGAGTACCCGAGCGCGCTGAACAGGCAGACGATGAGCAAGCGCCGTGCTCCGATGAGGACCGACCTGCTCGGAAGCTCCGACCCGACGGCAGGTGCCTTCGGGGTCCGCGCAGTGATCGGCATGGTCTGCTCCAAGGGTGAGGTGCTCCCACCCTGGCAGAGACTGTCGTCGCGGGGAACAGTCTCCTCGATCGCCGGCGGCAGCCGTGTCAGTGCGCCCCGACGCCCCACACGGTGAGGCGTCCGCACATCCCCCAGCGCTCTGCGCCGTCGGGATGCACCGAGCGGATGCCGCTGAGCCCCAGCTGCCCTGGGTCGGCTGCGGCCAGCGACGCGAGTTGGCGTGCCGTGGCATCCAGGCCGGATCCGGGTCCCGCCGCGACGATCTCTCCCCACGAAGCGACCTTGGGGGCGACGAGCGCGGCCGCCGCGGAGTAGAGGTCGCGGAGCACGGCGTCGAGGTCGTGCTCTGCACGGTCGCGCAACTGCGCGAATCCCTCGAGCGCGAGGTCGCGGCGCGCCCGCGCTGCCGCTGCCATCGTCTCCTGGTCGCCGAGCGCGGGCAGCGTCGCGTGCTCGCGGTACCGCGCAGGGTCGCGCAGCACCTCGAGCGGGAACGTGAGCACCGCATCCCCTGCCTCGGGAAGGCCGGCGTTGGACATCAACGTGAGGATGTCCAGTGCTCCGTCCGCGTTGACCAGCCGGTGAACCGTCCCCGGCGTGAACCAGACGACCGCGCCCGGCTCGAGCGGGGTGCGCTGCAGTCCTTGGGAGCTGAGCGTCTCGACGAGGCCGCTGCCGGCGAGCACGACGTATCCCTCTGTGGAGGCCGTGTGCAGGTGCGGAGATCCGCCGCGCAGCCCGTCGGATGCCTTCCAGTCGTAGACGCGCAGGCGCGAGATCCCGATCCCGCCCGGCAGGCCTCTGGACAGGGCGGCCGCCGCCTCGGCGGCCCCCCGTGCCGGTGGCTCCGCAGGATTCCCGGATACCGCGCCCGACGCATCCGTCATCGCAGCACCGGCTCCTTCGCGTACGACGGACCGACCGTATCCGAGAAGACCGCCTCGAACGCGGGCTTCGGTCGCAGCGCTTCGTCGAACACGTGCGCGGCGCCGAAGCCGGCGAAGGTCTCAGGAATCCACGAGTGCGCGTCGCTGAGACCCCAGAGCACGAACGAAGTGCACGCGGGGACCGCCCGAGCTGCCTCGATCATCGTCCGATAGTCGGCCGCCTGGGCCGCCAGCTGCACGTCGGACGCATGCTCGACCTCGGTCACGGGCATCCGCACGTCCACCTCGGTGAGCGCCACCTCCAGCCCGAGGTCGGCGAAACGCTGCAGGTTCTCGCGCATCGAGGTCGGCGGATCGCCGACGATGCGGTGCCCCTGGATTCCGAACCCGTGCAGGGGAACACCGTTGGCGAGCAGCTGCTTCGCCAGCTCGTAGTACGCATCGCTCTTCGGGCAGAGGTCTTCGACGTTGTAGTCGTTGAGGAACAGTCGTGCCGAGGGATCCGCCTCATGCGCCCAGCGGAATGCATCGGCGATGTAGTCGATGCCCATCGCCTCGAACCACGGAGACTCGCGCGGCTGCGCGTCGTCGTCCAGCGCCTCGTTGACCACGTCCCACTGCTCGATGCGGCCTCGGTAACGCCCGACAACGGTGTCGATGTGGTCGCGCAGGATGCCTGCCCGCTCCTCGGCGGGTGCGTCGGCGACCCACTCGGAGAGCTGGCTGTGCCAGGCAAGCGTGTGACCTCGAACCGCCTTGCCTTCAGCCTCGGCGAACTCCATGATGCGATCCGCATTCGCGAAGTCGTACGTGTCGCGGTCAGGGCGCAGCAGCAGGAACTTCATCGCGTTCTCGGCTGTCACCACAGTGAAGAGCCGCGCGATCGCATCGCGGTAGGCGGGATCGTCGAGGGCGAACGCGTCGACGGCGCAGCCGATGCGGAGCGTGTCGGTCATGCCACCACCTCGGCGGCTCCAGCCGGCTCGACCTGGGCATCGCTCAGGGAGGGTGCGCCGCCCCACGGCGCACCCGACCCTTCCATGCTTCGGTAGAACGGCGAGGATGCGTCGATCGATCCGGCATCGATGCGGCTTCCCGTGAACGCGGACGCATAGATGCCCGCGATCAGCTCGAGCGTTCCGCGCGCCTGGTGCA
Organism: Planctomonas sp. JC2975; assembly: GCF_012985205.1. Taxonomy (NCBI): domain Bacteria; kingdom Bacillati; phylum Actinomycetota; class Actinomycetes; order Micrococcales; family Microbacteriaceae; genus Planctomonas; species Planctomonas sp. JC2975. The sequence goes on from NZ_JABEKS010000001.1 coordinate 2,399,114, forward strand.
GCGTCACGGGCAACGGAGCGTTCTGTTCGACGGCATCCAGAATGGCTTCGAACTGGGCGAAGTGCCCGCTTCCGGATCCGGAAGGACCCTTGGCCCAGGCGTCGGCGACGGCGTCCTCGTACCCTGGGGCCGCGGTGACGGTCCACGAGGCGTCCGAGTAGCCGTAGAGGTGCTCCAGCTCGACCGTCGCGTACTCGAAGTCGAACCGCAGATAGCTGGTCTCCTTCGGAGAGAGCAGGCTGTTCACCACGCTGACCACTGCACCATTGTCGAGCGTGACGATCGCGTGGGTGAGGTCTTCGGTGATGACCGGCCGAGCCTGGCGCGCGGCGACGGCGACGACTTGCGACCAGGACCCCAGCACCGAGAGCATGGTGTCCATCTGGTGGATGCCGTGGCCCATGGTCGGACCGCCGCCCTCGATGTCCCACTTGCCCCGCCACGGCACATCGAAGTAGGAGTCAGGGCGGTACCAGAGCGTGTTGCACACGGCGGTCATCGGACGTCCGAGCGCGCCATCGGCCACGCGGTCGCGCAGCCAGAGCGCCCTGGACCCGAACCTGTGCTGCGACACCGTGGCGAACTGGGCGCCTCCCGCCTGCTCCGCCTCTGCGATCTCGTCGAGCTCAGCGAGCGAGAGCGCAGGCGGCTTCTCGCTGAGCACGTGGATGCCACGCCGCAGCACCGCGATCGCCTGCTCCTTGTGCAGACCGGGAGGGGAGCAGAGGTGCACGATGTCGAGCTCGACGGAGTCGAGCAGCTCTTCCAGGTCGGTCGTGCCGACGGGCACATCCCACGCGGACTGGAAGTCCTGCACGCGCTCGGCGTCGATGTCGCACGCCCCGACGATGCGGGCGCGACCTTCGAGACGGCGCACATTGTCGGCGTGCACGCGGGCGATGCCACCCGTGCCGACGATGCCGATGCGGAACGGATTCTCCGCGGTGAAGCGTGGTGTGGTCGATTCGGACATCAGCGCACCTCCTCCAGTGCCACAGGGATCAGCTCGATGACATCGGCGACGGCATCGCGCGACGCCGCACGCTGCGCGAAGCCGGCCGCGATCTCGGTCGCCGCGGCGGCGGCATCCGCCAGCGCGGCCATGCGGTCGGCATCGGACGCGCCATCGGCGATCACGACGGCGTGACGCAGCTCGATCGTCTCCGCGGCGTCGACGACCCGCACGCGGTCGAAGAACGGGGCCGGGTTGATGCATGCGAACGGCTCGGAGCGCACGAACCACTTCGTGTCGAAGTCCTGCCGAGGGGTCTGGTCGACGAACACCACGGTGGAGGAATCGTCGACGGCGTCGTGGCGTCCGCTGAATCCGGTCCAGGGGCCGCAGGTGCCGCGCACCTCTTCGCCCGTCGTTCCATCGGAGCCGATCAGCTCACCGCCGGTGAACGAACGCGGTCCACGCCAGAACAGCCCGCCGTATCCGGCGTTGTCGCGGCCCTCGGTGGTCGGCGATCCCATCTCGATGGGCGCCCCCGACACGTTCGTGAGCCGTGTGCTCCAACCCAGGACCCATGCGTCGAGCTCCGGCAGAAGCGACACCGTGAGGGTCCGCTGCTCGCTGAACACCGTCTCCCCGATGCCGCCCACCACCGACGGCTCGCGACGCCAGGTCAGCTCGTGCGCGAAAGCGGCGAGTCCCGCATCGTCGCCCGACCCGACGGCGATGGCGGTGACCCGGTCGTGGTCCTGCGAACCGTTGTTCTTCAGATCCGAGTAGCCGCCGACGGCACGTGAATAGGTGGCGCCTCCCCAGAAGTTGTCGCGGCCGACATTCGGCAGCGCCATCGTGACGCCCTTGTGCCACACGTGGTCCCACGGCCGGAAGACCGTGACGAGGCGACCGCTCGGTGTCCGCACCGGATGCACGTACGGACGGGGCGATTCGAACTGCGCCTCGGCCGGAGTGTAGACATACTCGAGCAATTCGGTTCCCGCGGCTGAGGTCGCGCGAACGGCGCGATCCACATCGTGTTCGAGGCGGAGACTCGGAGGGGCTGATGCGCTCATGGTGCGGTGGTCCTTTGCGGAATCGTCGTTGATCGGTGCAGGAAGCGACGGTGAAGCCGCAACTTTTTCGATAGATTATCGGAAACGCAGCCTAGGTGCGGTCGCGGACTCCGTCAAGAACGGCGCTGTCGCACACCGGCTCGAAGGAATTCGCGCCACTCCCGACAGTTACGCTGTGCGCAGGGGTGGCGCATGGCGTCAGAAGGAGCGTCGTCAGTGACAGAGTCGAGGGGCACGTTGGCCGACGTCGCCGCAGAGGCGGGCGTTTCGGTGCCGACGGTTTCGAAAGTGCTCAACGGCAAGTCCGACGTCGCGGCGGCAACCCGCGCCAAGGTCTACGAGGCGATCGAGACCACCGGATACCTGAGCAGGCGCGGGGCGCTGCGCGACACCAGCGGTGTGCTCGAGCTCCTCATCGAGGGCGCGGACTCGCCGTGGGCGCTCGAGATCATCCGCGGCGCAGAGGCGGCGTCCGCATCCCGCGAGTCAGCGCTGGTCATCACGAGTTCGGTGCACGAGTCGTTCTCGCTCGACCGCTGGATCGACGCCCTGCGCACCAGGCGATCGGCCGGGGCGGTCATCGCTCTGCCGAGCGCCGGTCCCGAGCTCGTGAAGGCGCTGCAGGCGCTGCGCATCCCCATCGTGCTGGTGGATACCGCCGGACGCGACGCCGGAGACTTCCCAACGGTTGGCGCAACGAACTGGTCGGGCGGATTCGACGCCACCAACCGCCTGATCGAGCTGGGCCACCGCGACATCGGGCTCATCGCCGGCCCGAGCGGCCTGACGAACGCGGTCGAACGCCAGGAGGGCTACGCCGCTGCGCTGCGCAGGGCCGGCATCCCGTATCGCCCGGAACTGGTCACGGAGGGCGAGTTCAGACAGACCGGCGGATACGCGGCGGGCGGCATCCTGCTGGACGGCGAAGTGCGGCCCACCGCCATCTTCGCCAGCTCGGACCAGCAGGCAGCCGGCCTGTACGAGGCGGCGCGGGAGCGGGACATCCGCATACCCAGCGAGCTCAGCGTGATCGGATTCGACGACACGGTGCTGAGCAAGCACCTCTCGCCGACCCTCACCACCATCCACCAGCCGCTCAACGAAATGGCGGCGGAGGCCGTGCGCCTGGTCAGCGAGCTGGGGGCGGACCCGAAGCGCCGCGGCGCCAAGCGCATCGAGCTCACGACGTACCTCGTCGAGCGCCGAAGCGCCATCCAGCTCGAGAAGGACTAGCGCCGGCACACGTCCTGGCTGCATCCTCGCGTACCTGCGCGTTCCGACGAGGTATGGAGGCCGCGGCGCGGCGCCCGGATTCGGCGGTCGCGCCGGCACTCCCCGCGTGATCCCGGCTACCTGGCCCGATCACGACGACGTTCCGCCGACCGCGCTCGCGGGCACCACGCGGGACTCCTTCGCCGCGCCCCAGTTCAGGGGATGACGCGCGCCCACTGAGCTCCACACCCGTGCGAACGGGCCGGTAAGCGCTTCCCGGTTGACACGATCGCGAGAGTCGATTACGTTCACTTTTCGATAGTTGATCGAAACGAGTTTCGTAATCGATCGGACCCGAAACCACAGCGCGGTGGTCGACCGAGCGTCAACCCCCCGCGCGAGTTCCGAGAAAGGACCTCGCCGATGACCTCGACCCTGGTCAGGCCGGAGCGCACGGCGCCCAGCCGTGACGACCGGGCACGGCCCGCGCGCCGACGGCGCCCCTGGTGGCGCAACTGGCAGCTGTACTCGCTGCTGGTACTGCCGGTGGCCTACTTCGTGCTGTTCCGGTACATCCCGATGGCGGGCAACATCATCGCCTTCCGCCAGTACGTTCCCGGCGGCAACATCTTCGGCGACAGCTGGATCGGATTCCAGAACTTCCAGTTGTTCCTCGCCGACCCGTCGTTCTGGCAGGTCTTCTCGAACACGGCCATCCTCGGCGGTCTCGCGCTGGTCTTCGGCTTCCCGGTGCCGATCATCCTCGCGCTGCTGCTCAACGAGGTGCGCAACCGCGGCTTCAAGCGCTTCGTGCAGACCACGACGTACCTGCCGCACTTCCTCTCCGTGGTGATCGTGGCGGGCATGATCCTGCAGATCACCTCGCTGACCGGCTCCATCAACTTCGTGCTCAAGGCGATGGGCCTGCAGGCCGTCTCGTTCATCCAGGATCCCGCCTGGTTCCCCGCCATCTACGTGGGCAGCGAGATCTGGCAGACCATGGGCTGGGGCACGATCCTCTATCTCGCAGCGCTCACGCAGATCGACGAGAACCTCTACGAGGCGGCTCGACTCGACGGCGCGAACCGCTGGCAGCAGACCTGGCACGTGACGTTGCCCGGCATCGCCCCCACGATCGTGACCCTGCTCATCCTCAACATCGGCACGTTCATGGGCGTCGGGTTCGAGAAGATCCTGCTCATCTACAACCCGGCGACGTATGCCACGGCCGATGTGATCTCGACGTACCTGTACCGGGTCGGCATCCAGTCCGGCAGCTTCAGCTATGCAGCCGCGATCGGCATGTTCGAGGCCGTCATCGGTCTCGTGCTCGTGCTGTCGGCCAACTTCGTCTCCAAGCGTCTGGTGGGAGCAAGCCTGTGGTGATCAACACCGAATCCGCTACCGCTCTCGTGGCGGCCGAGGAGCGCTCCCAGAAAGTCGTCGGCAAGCGCCGCCACGGCGCACTCGCCCGCAGTCGCGGCGAGAAGGTCTTCGGCTGGTTCAACGTCGTCATCCTGCTGCTCGCCGTGGCCGTGACCCTGTATCCGTTCCTCAACGTGGTCGCCCAGTCACTCTCGAGCGAGAAGTACATCGACTTCGGGCAGGTGACCGTCTGGCCGCTCGGGTTCAACGTCGACACGTACAAGCTGGTGGCATCCGATCCGCTGTTCTGGATCAACTACCGCAACACGGTCGTGTACACGGTGGTCTCCACCGCCGTGTCGATGCTGCTGTCGACGATGTTCGCCTACGCCATCTCGCGCAAGGACCTGAAGGGGCGCGGATTCTTCATCGGCATGGCGCTGGTGACGATGTTGTACAGCGGCGGCCTCATCCCGACGTATGTGCTCGTCAACGGGCTCGGCCTCACCAACACCATCTGGGCGATCGCGCTGCCGAACGCGATCAGCGTCTTCAACGTGCTGGTGATGAAGTCGTTCTTCGAGAACCTGCCGAAGGAGCTCGAGGAGGCCGCGGCCATCGACGGTCTCAGCACCTACGGAACGCTGTGGCGGATCGTGCTCCCGCTCTCCAAGCCCGTGCTCGCCACGATGGTGCTCTTCTACGCGGTGGCGAGCTGGAACTCGTGGTTCCCGGCCTTCCTGTACATGGACAACTCGAACCTGTACCCGGTCACCGTGTACCTGCGGAACCTCATCGCCGGTGCCACGGGAGCCCAGGATGCCGGCGCCTCGGCGGACGCGAACCTCACGCAGATCACGGCGAACATCAAGGCCGTGACCATGGTGCTCACCGTGCTGCCGATCCTCTTCATCTATCCGTTCATCCAGCGGTACTTCGTGTCCGGCGTGATGCTCGGCTCCGTCAAGGGCTGAGAACGCCAGGCATCCGTCATCCGCACTCCCACCCGTCACCCGATACCAACCGCCCCATCGCGCACCATCCCAACCACCAAGCACCACCCCAACCAAGAACCCTCATCACTGGAGGCCTGAAGAAATGACACTGAAAGTCACCCGCCGCGAAGCGCTCGGAATGGGCCTGGCGAGCATCGCCGTCGGCCTGCTCGCCGGCTGCAGCACGACGGCGACCAACGCAACACCGATCGTCACCGGCAAGGTGACCGGCATGATGAAGACCTACGCAGCAGGCAAGCAGTTCAAGGCGACGAAGCCGCTCGATGTCACCATGCTGTTCCAGGACAACCCGGCGTACCCGTACAAGTCGTCGTGGGAGATCTTCAAGCAGATCAAGCACCTCACCAACGTGACACTCGACCCGACCGTCGTGCCGTTCGCGAACTTCACCGACAAGCGCTCGGTGCTGATCAACTCCGGCAAGGCACCCGACATCATCGCGAAGACCTACCCGGGCCAGGAGGCGCCGTTCGTCGGCGGTGGCGCGATTCTCCCCGTCAGCGACTACGTGAAGTACATGCCCAACTTCACCAAGAAGGTGCAGGACTGGAATCTCGACGCCGACTTGTCGACCATCAAGCAGTCCGACGGCAAGTACTATGTGCTGCCCGGTCTGCACCAGACGCTCAGCCCGGACTACACCCTGCAGTTCCGCGACGACGAGCTCGACAAGCTCGGCCTGAAGAAGCCGACCACGTGGTCCGAGGTCAAGTCGGTGCTGCAGGAGCTGAAGAAGGCGCATCCGGATGTCTACCCCTACAGCGACCGCTGGGGTGGCGCCAGCGCCATGAACTTCGCCGCCGCCACCTACGGAACGATGGCCGGCTACGACGCCGTGACGAGCTCCAACTGGGGCCTGAACAACGGCCTCATCTTCGACTGGAACAAGGGCACCTACTCCTACACGCCGATCGACGACAACTACAAGGCTCTTGTCGCGTACTTCGCCGGTCTGGTCAAGGCCGGGCTGATGGATCCGGAGACGTTCACCCAGACCGACGACCACGCAACGGCGAAGTTCACGACCGGTCAGTCGTACATGATCACCACGAACGCCCAGTACGTGCAGCTGGACCGCACCGCCATGGACAAGAACCTGGGTGCCGGCAAGTACCAGATCTCCAAGGCGCCGATTCCCGGCGGCCCGAAGGGCAAGATGCTCGCCGGCAGTCGCCTCGAGAACGGCATCATGATCTCGAGCGCGGCCGCCAAGCGCGAGGACTTCGAGGCGTTCCTGCAGTTCGTCGACTGGCAGTGGTACTCCGATGCCGCCCAGGTGATGGTCAAGTGGGGCATCAAGAACGAGACCTACACGTACAAGGACGGCAAGTACGCGCCGGCCGAAGGCTGGAAGCTCGCCGCCTACGGCTTCGGCGACCCGAGCGCGCCGAAGGACATCCGTATCGACGACGGCTTCAGCGGCGGTAACTTCATGTACGGCGGCACGACCGCGATCGTGCAGTCCACGATGCCCGCCGAGGAACTCGCCTGGCAGAAGACGCTGGCGGAGTACAAGATCGCCAAGCCGTCGCCCGCCGTCCCGTACACGACGGTCGAAGCCCAGCAGGCCGCGCTGAAGCAGACCGCCATCATCGACTCGACGAATACCTGGACGCTCAACTTCATGCTCGGCAAGAAGTCACTCACGTCCGACTGGAACGACTACGTGAACGAGCTGAAGGGCAAGGGCCTGCAGTCGTACATCGACGGCGCGAACAAGGCCTACCACGACGCGAACACGAAGAAGAAGTCGACGAAGGACTGATCCATGGCGAAACAGGCGACGAGGGAGATCACTAACGGTCCGCTGTACCGGGCGTCCGCCGGAATCTACGGCGTGCTCGGTCCGACCGTGTGCTTCCTCGTCGCCTGTTTCCCGTTCGCGGTGGTGACCGTGCTCGTTCCGAGCCCGGTCGCCATCGCCGTGGCGGGCATCCTGATCGGTCCGGCGTGGACCGCCTTGCTGTACGCGGCACGGATCGTCAGCACGGACCGCGAACGCGGACCGATGGCGTCGTACTGGCGGGGCTATCGCCTTGGCTGGCGCCAGGCGCTCGCCGTCTGGACGCCGTACTGGATTCTGCTCGTCGTCGCGGCCTCGGACATCACGTCCACCGCGACTCCGCTCGCGCTGCGCTGGATCGTCGGCGTCATCGCCGCCGTCTCCCTGCTCTGGATCAGCGCCGTGCTCCTGATCATCAGCCGCTACGCTTTCCGCCTCCGCGACGTGCTGCGACTCGGCCTCTATCTGCTCTTCGCCGCCGTACGCAGCACGCTCACCAACGCCGCACTGCTCGTGGTCGCCGCGGCCGTCATCTACTTCGCCTCCGAGTTCGTGCTGGGGCTCCTCTCGGGAGTCTTCGCCCTTTTCGCGGTGATCGGCGCACGCGGACTGTTCGCGCTGGTCGACTCGCGGTTCACCACCGAAGCGGTGGTCGAGGAGAGCACCGGTCGAACCCCCGCCGCTGATTGAACTCGCCGAACCAGGGTCGTCACCTGGTTCCGCTCCCCAGCACCAACGGCCGTCACGCCGCTACACGACCGGCCAGAACCAGGAGCCGGAAGCCCGAGGCTCAACCGGCCGTGTGGGCAGCGAGCTCGACCCGGAAACCCGCTCGCCCGAACCAACGGAAAGACAGGACACGTACATGCCCCGCCCCGACAACCCCCGTCCCGCCGGCATTCCACTGGCATCGAGCGCGGAGCGCATGGAGGCGCTACGCACCCGACTCGGCGGGTTCGCGTTCGGAGGCGACTACAACCCCGAGCAATGGGACCGCGCCGTCTGGCGCGAGGATGTCGAACTCATGCGCCGAGCCGGCGTGAACATCGTGACGCTCGGCGTCTTCGCGTGGGCATCACTCGAGCCGGAACCGGGCGTGTTCACGTTCGAGTGGATGGATGAGGTCATGGACCTGCTCCACTCCGCCGGCATCGCCGTCGACCTCGCGACGCCGACCATGGCTCCGCCGGCGTGGCTGTCCCAGAAATGGCCGGAGACTCTGCCCGTGATGGCGGACGGCGAGACCTTCGGGTTCGGCAACCGGCTCCACTACGATCCGTCGTCGCCGGTGTACCGGGAGCGCGCGGCGATCATCACGCGCGCGCTCGCGGAACGCTACTCGCGGCATCCGGCACTGGCGATGTGGCACATCAGCAACGAGTACGGTCCGACCGCCTACAACGCGGAGAGCTCTGTCTCGTTCCGCGCCTGGCTGCAGCGCGAGTACGGCTCGCTCGGCGCGCTCAACGACGCCTGGTACACGCGATTCTGGAGCCAGACGTACACGGACTGGGCACAAGTGGACGTGCCGGCTGTTCCCCGGTCGTGGATGAATCCGGCCAGGCAGCTCGACTTCAAGCGCTTCGTCTCCGACGCGCTCCTGGAGTGCTTCGTCGCCGAACGCGACATCGTGCGCGAATACCGCGACGACCTCCCTGTGGTCACGAACTTCATGCGGTTCTACCGCAACGCCGACTACTGGAAGTGGGCGCGCGAGGAAGACGCCGTCGCGCTCGACATCTACCCGAACCCCGGCGAGGAGGATTCCTGGGTCTCCGCCGCGCTCAACTTCGATCTGATGCGCTCACTCAAGGGCGCGCCGTGGGTGCTCATGGAGCAGGCGGCGAGCGCGGTGTCGCAGTGGAAGGTGAACAACGTCAAGCGACCGGGGATGATGCGCGCCGGCTCGTACCAGGCCATCGCGCACGGATCCGACACCGTTCTGTACTTCCAATGGCGCGCCAGTCGCGGCGGGCACGAGCGCTTCCACTCGGCGATGCTTCCGCACTCCGGCACGGCGTCCCGCACCTGGGTCGAGGTGGAGGCGTTCGGCAACGAGCTGCCGCTGATCAAGGATGCGCTGGGGGCGACATCCCGCTCCGACATCGCCGTGCTGTTCGACTGGGATGCCTGGTGGGCGCTCACGGAGACGCACGGGCTGCCGCGCAACGAGTTCGACTATCCGCAGCTCGTCACGGATCATTACCGACCACTGCTCGAGGCGCACCACGGCGTCGACCTCGTGTCGTTCGACTCGGATCTCTCCGGCTACCGCATGCTCGTCATCCCGAACGCCTACCTCATCACGGACCGCTTCATCGCGGAGCTCACCCGCTTCGTCGAGGGCGGTGGCGTCGTCGTGTGCTCGTTCTTCTCCGGTGTCGTCGATGAGGTCAACCAGGTGCGTCAGCCAGCGTATCCCGGCGGTCTGCGCGGCCTGATCGGCGGCTACGTCGACGAGTACTGGCCCGCTCGCGATGCCGAGACGTTCGGGGTGCGCTTCGACGACGACGGTGGGTCGGAATCCACCGCCGACTGGTGGCAGGACAGTCTGCACGCCGAATCGGCGAGCGTGCGTGCGGTGTACACGTCCGGTCTGCTGGACGGACGTGCGGCCGTGCTCGAGAACGCCGTCGGCGACGGGCACGTGGTGTACCTCGGGACTCGGCTCGAGCCCGCAGCACTGGCACGCGTGCTGACGGGCGAAGCGGAGAGGGCGGGCATCCGCTCGCTGGTTCCAGATGCCCCGGCTCACGTCGAGGCGACACTTCGCGAGTCGGCCGGCGCGCGGTTCCTCTTCCTTGTGAATCATTCGGAGACGGATGCCGCGACCGTCGCCCTGCCCTTCGCCGGGCGCGACCTGCTGGCCGGCACGGACGTGGAGGACGCGCTCACGCTCGCACCGCTCGGCGTTGCCGTCGTACGCGCACAGCACAGCTGAGACCGGTCCTCGCCTCCAACCTGAGCGATCTCTCAGGTTGGCTCTCATAAGCTCTCGACTCCACGGCCGCACCCGACCACGGAGCATCGATGAGTCTCGAACCCCCTCCCGCCCGAGCACCCTGGTACGAAATGGTCGAGCATGCGGGGGAGCGTTTCCTTTTCGCGAGCCGTTGGCTGCTGGCTCCGCTCTATGTGGGACTCGTCGTCGCGCTGGTCGCGATCGCCATCAAGTTCTTCCAGGAGCTGTGGCATCTCACGACCCACATCATCGATTCGACGGGAGACGACATCGTGCTGAGCGTGCTCGCGCTCCTCGATCTCGGCCTTCTCGCCAACCTGGTGCTCATCGTGATCTTCGCCGGATACGAGAACTTCGTGTCCAAGATCGCCGCAGCCCGCAAGTCGGAGGACCGGCCGCACTGGATGGGCCACGTGGATTTCTCCGGCCTGAAGATGAAACTCATCGGATCGATCGTGGCGATCTCCGCGATCGGACTGCTGGCCGACTTCACGGGCCTCACCAAGAAGGATCACATCGACACGAATGAGTTGATGTGGCGCGTGGTGCTGCACCTGACGTTCGTCGTCTCCGGCCTGCTCTTCGCAGTCATGGACTGGGTGGGCGAGCGGCGCATGCTCCTCACGAAGCAGACGCACGGACATGCCGACGAGAGCGAGTAGCTGCGACTCTTCGATAGCGGGGCTCAACGAGACGAATCGGATGCGCCGACCCCGGTTTCCGCCGGCGGCTGATGCTCGATGAGACCGACGAGATTGCCCTCGGAGTCGCGGAGGAGCGCGTGCCACTCGACGGTGCCCGGTGGACCGGCCGCGGCATCCACTCTCGCGAAGAACACGTGCGGCTCTCTGACGATCACCGCTCCCTGCGCCCGTAGCCGCTCGGTCGTGGCATGGATGTCGCGCGCCTTCACGTAGAACAGCGATGTGGAAGGGGCGTTCCGGTCGAGCACGAGGCGCACCCCCTCGAGCTGGAAGTAGACGGGCCCTTCCGCCGCGACCCGGTACACCGGCGCTGTGCCGGTGAACGATTCGTAGAACGCCGTCGCTCTGGCGAGGTCGTCGACGTGCAGCAGAATCTGACCGATCTCCATATCGCTCTCCTCGTTGCGCTCAGTATGTCGTCGTGCCCGGAGCGCGGGTTTCGACATGCGACCCGTGATCGGTCGATGCGCCTGTCGGTACGTTGCGAGCCGAGATCGCGCGGCCGTGACTGACTCGTGTTGAACGCGGAGATCGCTCTGCCAGCATGTCGGGCATTCGACGTTACGGGACGTCCACGCCCAGGATGATGTCGGGAGACCCACCTGCTTCGAGTGTGATCGGCTGGGGTCGCACGATCGGTGTGCCGTCGAGGGATTCGGCCACAACGAAGTACTTACCCGCGTCGACGGTGCACGAGAAGGTTCCGTCGGCTGCGGTTCGGACCTCGCGGACAGGTGTTCCCGATACGGCCTGTTCGCCATCACTGCGTCGGTAGATGGCGACGATGCCCACGGCAGGTCGTGGCGTCGGCTGTGTTCCATCCGCGGCGACGGGTCCGCCGAATTGCAGGATCGATCCGCTGATCGTTCCTGGTTCGTGGCCCGGGATGAGTTGTTCCAGTTCGGGGACGAGATTGCTTCGGGCGATGGAGGGACGGACCAGGCCGCCGTTGCTGGCTGTTTCGCATCCGCTCGTCCAGTAGCGCACGCGGATGTGCTGAGTGGAGTCCCAGTAGTAAACGTCCAGGTGCGAGGCGTCATCCATCGGGCAATTGACGACGCCGAGGTTCGGCAGTTGTGCTGCCGCATTCGTGTCTGCCGCCAGCCGCGCTGCCTTGGCCCCGGCCAGCCTCGCGGTACCGGAGAGACGCCCGGCCGGGGACTCAGCGGAACCGTTCATCCCGTTGTACCGGCACAACAAGGCGTGCACTGGGCTGAACGGAACCAACCTCAGCTGTGACTCCGGAAGCCCTGAGTAGCCGGGCGCCTCCGGCGGCTCACCGGGACAGGTCGAGGGAACCGGAGCCGCCCGAGATGCGATAGACGCGTTAGTGATCAGACCGCCGGCAACGACAACGGCCAGAACGCACACCACTGTCAACCATGGCCCGCGCCGCATAATCGCAGGCTAACGACGCACATCATCGATGGCGGTCACGATCACACAACAAGACTGCGTCGAGTCGTCGTCCGCCGTTCCCGCACTTCTTGTCCAAAGGAGAGTTTCGCGGCCATCCGTCACGGAACTGGCCGTGTTCCGGAGGCCGCACGCACGGTGGGAGCAGAATCGGTCGGGTGGATTCGGCAGTGAGCATTCGGGATGCGCAGCAGGACGACTGGCCCGCCATTTGGCGGATCATCCGGGAGGTCGCTGCCGCCCAGGGGACGTTCGCGATGGATGCCGCGCCCGAGGAGCACAGCGCACGTTCCGACTGGATGACCAGGGCGCCGGGGCGCGTCGTGGTGGCGGTGGCGGACGACGTCGTCGTGGGCACCGCGAACATGTACGCGAACCGTCGGAACCAGGGATCCCACGTCGCATCCGGTTCGTTCATGGTGGCAACGGCGTCGCGCGGTCGAGGAGCCGGCCGCGCACTCGTGCGGGACATGATCCACTGGGCCGAGGAGCGGGGCTTCGCCGGCATCCAGTTCAACGCCGTCGTGCGGACGAACGTCTCGGCGATCCGGCTCTACACCTCAGAGGGCTTCCGCATCATCGGCTCCGCCCCTGGCGCCTTCGAGCATCCTGAGCACGGTCGCGTCGATCTGCTCATCATGTGGCGGGACCTCGAATCATCCGTGAGCTAGCGCGTCAGCGGGCCACTCGGTGGCGACGGCACGCTCCGCCAGGCGCCCGCCTCATGCGTACACCCGGATGAGCTCGCAGATCGTAGGGACGATGCTCGGGATCGGGATGCCGGAGGCCAGCATCGCGAGCAGCTGTCGGAGGTTCAGGATGCGTGCATGCTCACGCCAGTCGCCGTGCAGCGGGCGCACCTCGGCGTACGCGTCGAAGAAGCACTCGGGAACGCCCCCTGAGCAGAGCATGTGCGCGACGTCGATCTCGGCCCACGTGTAGCTCACGGCGGGATCGAGGAACGCCGGTTGTCCCGTGCTGTCGGCGATCACGTTGTTGCGCCACATGTCCCCATGGGTGAGGCAGGCGCCCGTGTCGGGGACCAACTCGGGAAGTCGCGCGCACATCCGCTCGATGCCGCTGCGGTCGGCAGCGTCGAGTGCGGCTTCGACCCGCGGTTCGCCGAGATAGCGCAGTACGCGATTCTCGGCGAAGAAGCGATGCCCGTCCGAGGTCCACGGGTTGCGCTGCGGGAGGAGGCCGAGCCAGCCATCGCGCTCCCATCCGAAGAGGTCGTGCGACGTGGAGCTGTGCATGCGGGCGGCGTGGTGGCCCGCGCTGCGCCAGAATTCGTCAGTCTGCGGCAGCTCCAGATCGAGCGCCTCAAGCACGATCGATCGCGGACCGACCGCGATCACCCGCGGTGTCCTGAGACCGCCGAGTTCGGCGAGCACCTCCAGGCCCTCGGCTTCCGCGGCGAACAGCTCGGCACTGTCGCGCGATGACGCCTTGACGACGACCTGCTGACCGTCGTCGAGGTCGCACAGCCAGACCGGGCTCGCGAACCCTCCCGTGAGGGAGCGCCGTCGCCGTACGGTTCGGTCTCCGGGCACGAAGTCGGGAGACCACTCGACCTCGGGCACTCGCACTCCTCTCCGCTATTTGTTGCAGAACACTACAAAAGCTCGAACACCGGGTCAAGGCTTGGCGGCGGCCTGGGCGGCTGACACGCCCTAGGCTGGCGCGCATGACAGGACGGGAGCACGAGGCGTCCGACGGAACAGCGACCCCTGGGCGGACTTGGGCGCGCGGAGACGTCGTCGTGCTGCGCAATGTGAAGGATGCAGATCCCGGCCACCACGAACCCCACGTCGGCTACGCGCACACGGCGCGCGTCATCGCCGATGGCGACCTGGTCGTTCTGTACCAGCCGCCGAAGACTCTGCACATGGAGCGGAGCGGCGAGCGCGGCGGCCCGCGCGGACGCAACATGGTGCGCGGCGGATGGGACGGCTCTCACTCCGAGCGGGAGTGGCGCGGCGATGGTGTGGTCTACCTGCATCGGCCGTCGGAGCCCTGGTCGGTCTGGCGCTGGGTGGATGCCGACGGCGTCTGGTCGACTCACTTCTACGTCAACTTCGAGCGTCCTTGGCGCCGCACCCGGCTCGGCTTCGACACCGACGACTGGGTGCTCGACCTCATCGTCACCGGACCGGAGCACGACGTGACGGTGAAGGATGCCGACGAACTCGAGTGGTGCGTCGCCGCCGGTACGATCTCCGCCGAGCAGGCGGAGCTGGCGCGGCGCTCCGCGGAGGAGATGACCGAGGTCGCAGCACGCGGCGGCTGGCCCTTCGACGCCGACTGGTCGGCGTGGCTTCCGGATGCGAGGTGGAGCGCAGAGCCGCTGCCGACCGGCTGGGCGGACATCGAATGAGCGGACCCGGAATGAGCAGACCGGGAATGAGCGAGATGGAGCGTGAGGCGCAGTGAGCGAACCGGTGCGACGCGTGCACGTCGAGCAGTTGCTGCCACGCAACCAGTACCTGGTGACGAACGCGGTGGTGGCATCCGCGCTGCGTGACGGACGCTGGGTCGACGGCGAGCTCGGGTTGACCGAGGAGTGGCTGGTGTTCGCGTCGGGGGATCCGCACGACGCGCCGGACTTCGTGCTGCTCGACGGCGATGTGGACGCAGACGTCAGCGAGGGTGCGGGTACCGCCATCGTCACGATCACGGTGTCGACAACGGCGCACCGGTACCGCGCGGATGCCGCAGAGGTCGCGCCGCTCGTCGACGCGCTGCGGCGGTTGCGCGCCGACCCGCCCGCCAGCACCCACGTCTGGCGAACGGACGCCGGCGCGGATCCCACGCCCTGAGGGCTGTAACGTCGAGTGGTGACGGATGGCGCAGCGACCGGGGCGGGCAGCACCACCACCCACTCACGCTACGCGGCGCTCGTCGTCGCGGGGCTCGTGTTCCAGGAGGTCGGGGCGTCCGTCGCCGTGCTGCTCTTCCCGCAGGTGGGCGCGCTCGGCATGGTGTTCCTGCGCGTGCTGTTCTCGGCGGTGATCCTGCTGCCGATCGCGCGGCCGTCGCTGCGAGGCGTCCGCGGCACGTCGTGGCTGACGGTCATCGGATTCGGTCTCGTGCTGGCGCTGATGAACGGACTGTTCTATCTATCGCTTGACCGGATCCCGCTCGGCGCGGCCGTGACGATCGAGGTGCTAGGACCCCTCGTGCTGTCCGTCGTGGCCGCGCGCCGGGCGATCGCCTGGCTCTGGGCCGGCCTCGCGGCGGTAGGAGTCGCGCTGCTCGGCGAGGGCAGCTTCGGCGACCTCGACCCCATCGGCGTTCTGCTCGCGGCGGGCGCCGGCGCGGCCTGGGCGGGATACATCCTGCTGTCGCGGCAGACGGGTCGCCGGTTCGCGAAGCTCGACGGCCTGGCCCTGGCGATGCTCATCGGTGCCATCGCGGCCGCTCCTTTCGGGATCGTGTCGGCCGGATCCGCGCTGCTGCGCCCCGAGGTACTGCTGCTCGGTGCCGCTGTCGCGCTGCTGTCGTCGACCATCCCGTACGGGCTGGAGCTGCTGGCGCTGCGGAGGCTGCATCCCTCGGCGTTCGCCATTCTGCTCAGCCTCGCTCCTGCCATCGCGGCACTGGCGGGCCTCGCACTGCTGCACCAGACGTTCACCTGGGTGGGTGTGATCGCTGTCGTGCTCGTGGTCTCCGCGAGCATCGGTGCGGTCTGGTCGGCACGCGCCCATGAGCCGGCGCCGGAGGCGCCTGACGAAATGGGCTGAGCTCGCTCGGCGAGGATCCGCTGCAGCGCTAGGCGGTTCCAGTCACCGCTTCGACGCCCGGACCCAGGCCTTGAGACGTTCGTACTCGGCGTCAACGTGCTCCACGACGGCGGGCGCCGTGCCGGCCCGGTTGCCCAGGTTGAGGGCGATGAGGCGGGTGCTGTGCTCGCGGCCGGCGGCATCCGTCCATTCCAGCGACGGCTTGTTCGTCGCCCTCCGGATGCCCGCCCTCGGCACCGTCGTCGTCACCAGAAGCCCGCGCACGGTGGCGGCATCGGGGGCGAGAGTGACGGAGACCGTCTGACCGCGCACCGCAACCACCACGCCGTAGGCCACCAGCAGCACGCCGAGGACCGCCAGAAGCCAGACCGTGCCCGACGAGAATCCGAGGACGAATCCGACCACGACGAGGAACACTCCGATGACGGCGACGAACAGCCCGCCAACGAGGTAGCCGCGCCGCGTCACCGGGAGCGGCCGCAGCACGATGGAATCGGATGCGGATGCGGGTGCCGCGCCCGAACGGGACTCGGCATCGGAGCCGGACTCGGCGCGGGCGTCGGCCGCATCGTCATCTGACGACGAGTGGGACGAGGGCGGAACGGGCACAGCAGCACGCTACCGCGTGCCGGCTGACGACCCGCACCCCATCGAAAGTGCACGTTTCCGGTCGCGAGGGCACGCCTCCGGTCGCGAAAGCGCACGCCTCCGGCTGCGGAGATGCAGACGCTCACAGCACGACACCGGCGACCAGCACCAGCACGAACCCGGCGACGACGACAGCGACGCGTGCGTAATGGAGGCCATCCCAGCGACGGAACTGCTCGCGCCAGTCGGCCGGGTGCTCCTGCGCGGTCCAGGTCTTGCTGCGGTTGTTGATCGGCACCAGCAACGTGATGGACATGATGACGCTCACGGCGAGCAGCGCAGCGCCGACCAGCGCCGAAGCAGCAGCCGCCGTGCCCCACGTGAAGACGGCGAGGAGGACCGCGAAGATGAGCGATCCGAAGTACCAGAACGGCATCGCCCGGCCAAGCATCCTGCCGCCGTGCGCACGGGCGTCGATCGACGGTCCGATGGGCAACGCGGTCATGATCGGGTTGAAGACGAAGGCCACGGCGAACTCCACGCCGGCCATGAGGCCGACGACGGTTCCGGTGATGACGGCGAGGGCGGGAATCATGGAGTGTTCCTCTCGAATCTAGCGACGCTATATTTCCTAGCGGTGCTAATGTAGACCTCGGGCCCTCGGATCCGCAAGAGCCGGTTGCGGCCGAGGCGTGAGCACAGATCGCGGAACCACGAAACGGTGGCACGGATCCGGGCGGAGATCCGCGGTCGCGGATCAGCGCAAGATCCGCACCCCGCCTGCGAATGGGCGATCGGTGACCGAAGGATGAGTGAGGGAGTGCAATGGCCGACACCACGGCTCGTCAGCAGCGCAGCGACGAACGGCGGCGGAGCATTCTGGATGCAGCGCGAGAGCGAGCGGATGCCGACGGCTGGTCCGCTGTCACCACCCGGCATCTCGCCGATGCCATCGGCTACACGCAGCCGGTGCTGTACGGGCACTTCCCCGGCGGCAAGAACGAGATCATGCTGACCGTCGCACTCGAGGGATTCGTCGAGTTCACCGATCACTGCCGCTCCGCTGTTGGACGCAAAACCGGACGCCGTGCCGTCGAGGCCATCGCCACCGCCTATCTGGAGTTCGCGACGGCGCATCCTGCGGTGTACGAGGCAATGTTCCAGCTGCCGATCGACACCAGATTCGCCAGCGACGACACGGTCTCCGAGCTGCGCGACGCGTTCGATGTGCTCGCGCAGACGCTCGGCGATACCGGCGGCGCGCAGACCGAGGTGTTCTGGGGCGCCCTGCACGGAATGGGACAGCTGGAGCTCGCCGGCCGGATGCGGCCAGAGCACCGTGCCCAACGCATCCGCGAGCTCGGCGCCCGCTTCGGCGGCACGCCGTAGCGCCACTCCTGCCGCGGTCACCGCAACGTGCCCTTCTGCCGGTCGAGAGCGTCGCCCACTCCGGGCGAAGTACTCGCACGACGCCGAGCGGCGCGAATCCGGCGGCTTAGCGTCGTCGAGGGGCCGGTCTACGCCGATGGCCCTTCCATCCACCCGGACAGAGAGCACTGGATCACGCGAACCGTCTACGCCGGCGCATGCCGCGTCACCCCGAACCCTAGGAGGCCCTCGTGAAGATCATGCGACCGCTGATGGGACTCGCCGGGCGCAACGTGGTGCGGGAACTCCTCGCCGGCGTCACCCTCCTCGCCATCGCCGTGCCGCTCAACATCGGCTACGCCCAGATCGCCGGCCTTCCGGCCACCGCCGGCCTCTACGCGCTCATCGTCCCCGCCGCCATCTATGCACTGACCGTCTCGTCGCGCCAGCTCGTCGCGTCGCCGGATGCCGCAGCCGCTGCCCTGGTGGCATCGTCGATCGGCGGGCTCGCGGCTGCCGGCAGCGACAACTACCTCACGATGGCCCTCGCCCAGGCGATCATCTGCGGTGCACTATTTCTCATCACGGCCGTCTTCCGCCTCGGATTCCTCGCCAACTTCCTGTCGAAACCGATACTCGTCGGATTCGTCGGAGGCCTTGCGCTGGACATCCTGATCAGCCAGATCGCGAAGATGCTCGGCGTCAAGATCAACTCCGGGGGCGAATTCGTCGAAAAGGTCGGCGACCTGTTCGCGGGCATCGGATCGCTCAACTGGTGGTCCGTGCTCATCTCCGCGGTCGCCATCGTGGTGCTGATGGTCGGGGCGCGCATCGCGAAGGTCGTGCCGTGGGCTCTGATCGTGCTCGTGCTGGCCACCATCGTGGTCGTGACGACGGGCCTGGAGTCGGCGGGCGTCTCGGTGCTCGGCAAGGTCGACGCCGGACCGCCGCACTTCACGTGGCCGATCCTCACCTGGACTCAGTGGCTCAACCTCTTCCCGTCGGCGATAGCTCTGCTGTTCGTGACCATGGCCGAGGGCCTGCTCGTGGCGCGCAGCTACGGAGAACGACGCGGGTACGCCACGAATCCGAACCAGGATCTGTTCGCCTTCGGACTCGCGAACATCGCCTCTGGCGCAACGGGCGGGTTCACCGTGGGATCGTCCACCTCGCGCACCGCCGCCATGGACTCCTCCGGCTCCCGCACGCAGCTCCCCAGCCTCGTCGCTGCCGTTGGCACGCTCCTCCTGGTGATCTTCGGCACGGCACTGCTCGCGGACATCCCGTCCCCGGCGATCGGCGCCATCGTGGGAGTCGCTGTGCTGCCGCTGCTCGGCATCCGCGACTTCGTCGCCATGTGGAAGCAAGACCGGTTCGAGTTCATCATCGGGGCCGTCTGCTTTCTCGTGACCCTCTTCGTCGGCGCGATCGCGGGCATCGCCGTGTCGTTCGTGCTGGCTCTCGTCAACCTGGTGAGCAGGGCGTCGCGACCGGCGATCGACGTTCTCGAAGCGGATGACAACCCCGACCACTCACTGCTCGACAGCGCTCCGAGCGGGCACGAGACCGCGCCGGGTGTCATCGTGATCCGGCTCGCCGCGCCGCTGTTCTTCGCCAACAGCACGGTCTTCGCGGATGCCGTCAAGCGCGCCGTACAGGCGTCCGTCAACCCGCCGGTGCACGACGTGGTGATCGATCTGGAATCCGTGACCGACATCGACGTCACGGCGGCCGAGACCATGGAGGCGCTGAAGACGTGGCTGAAGGACCACGACGTCACGCTCGGATACAGCCGCGCCCGGCTCCCGCTTGTGAAACGGATGCGCGACATCGGCATCGTCGACGACGAGAAGTTCTACGACACGAACCGCGAGGCGCTCGCGAAGCTGGGCGACCCCGCCAGAGCCCGCTGACTCGGGGTCTCGGCGTAGTGTGTGGTCGCGGATGCCGCCTGCCGCATCCGTCCGTCGTCATCGAGGAGGCACCGTGTCCGAACCCATCGCCTACACCGCGCTGCAGAAGGGCGCAGTGGTCACGGCCTCCGGCGGCGAGCGCCTGGGGACCGTCGAGCACGTGCTGCAGGATCCGTCGCTCGACCTGTTCGACGGCCTCGCCGTGCGCACGCACCACGGGCTGCGGTTCGTCGACGCGCGCCAGGTGACCGGGATCACGACCGACGGCGTCGACACGACCATCGACGAATCCGAGGTGGCCGGGCTCCCCGCGCCAGACGGAGACGCCGTACTGGATGCCGATCCCGAGCAGTACGAAGGCGAGGGCCTCACCGCGTGGTGGGGTCGCACGTTCCGCCGGTCGCACTGGCTGCGCGAGAAGGACTGAGCCCATGGCCGAGAATGCGGGCATCGACCCGGCAGTGCCGCCGAGCGGCACAGGATGCGTGGACTGCGACGCAGCAGGCGGCTGGTGGTTCCACCTCCGGCGCTGCGCAGAGTGCGGTCACATCGGATGCTGCGACTCCTCGCCCGCGCAGCACGCGACAGCTCACTTCCGCGAGACGGGCCACCGCTTCATGCAGAGCTTCGAGCCGGGCGAGGACTGGTATTGGGATTACGTGACCGAGTCGATGGCATCCGGTCCGGTGCTCGCGGCGCCGTCGAACCGGCCGGAATCGCAACCCGCTCCCGGTCCGGAGGGCCGCGTTCCCGCGGACTGGCAGGAACTGCTGCACCGGTGAGCAGGGTGTCCGCGGCTCGAGCGCTCGACGGCTCACGCTGACGGGGCGGTGACCGCGAATATGGCCGCCGAACACCGACGCTCGGAGCTCACGCCGTTTCTCGCTGCGCTCGACGCCCTGGCCGCCGACGTACCGGACGACGCCGAGTTCCTGTACGACCCTTCGACGCCGCGGGGTGCACTGCGCCGCGGCAATCTGCTGCACTATCTCGCGCTGATGGCGGAGATCCGCCCGAAGGTGCTGCTGCTCGCCGAGGCGCCCGGATACCGCGGGATGACGGTCAGCGGCGTGCCGTTCACCAGCGTGCGCCAGCTGACGACTCGTCCCGGACTCATCACCGGCCGGGCTGAGGGGGACGGGTTCGAGGTACCGGAGCATCCGGATGCAACGTGGGAGTCCTCCTCCGGCATCGTGTGGCGGGCGTTGCAGTCGTGGCGCGGACCCCTGCCGCTGCTCTGGGGGGTCTACCCGAATCATCCGTTCGTGCCCGGCGACCGCCTCACGAACCGGGCACCGCGGCCCGCGGAGGTGCGAGCCGGCGCCCCTGTCGCGCTGGCCCTGGCGGAGGCGTTCGGCATCGGTCTCATCGCCGCCGTCGGCCGCAAGGCTCAGGGCGCCATGGCGAGCGCCGGAGTCGATGCGCCTGCGTTACGCCACCCTGCACAGGGTGGAGCGACGATCTTCACGCAGCAGGTGCACGACCTCAACGAGCGGATGCTCACGTCCTGACGCCCCGAGCGTCCCGCTCCCTCCCTCCCTCCCTCCCTCCCTCCCTCGAGGGTGCCCGTTCCTCCGCCCGAGGGTGCCCGTTCCTCCCGCCGAGCGTGCCCGTTCCGCCTCCCGAGGGTGCCCCTTCCTCCTCCCGAAGGTGCGCGTTCTTCCTCCCGAAGGTGCGCGATCCTCCCCCGAAGGTGCCCGTTCCGCCTCCCTAAGGTGCCCGCTGCTCCTCGCGAGCGCGCTGTCCATCCCGACGAACGTGCATACCTTGGCGAGGACGGATGACTCCGCGACTCGGCACCCCGATGCCGCGATGTCACAGTAGGAACATGAACGACTCGGATCCGTGCCCGTGCGGAAGCGGATCGACCTACGCCCAATGCTGCGCGCCACTGCACCGCGGTGTCGCGACGGCCGGCACGGCCGAACGGCTCATGCGATCGCGGTACTCGGCGTTCGCGGTGGGTGACGCTGCATATCTGCGTGCGACGTGGCATCCGTCGACGCGGCCGCGCGACCTCGAGCTGGACCCGGAGGTCGAGTGGCGGCGTCTGGTGATCGTCGACACGGCCGCGGGCGGCGAGGCCGATGACTCGGGTGAGGTCGAGTTCCGCGCATTCTGGCGCACACTGCCGGCACCCGGCAGGGCGCGGGACGGCGGCGTGCTGCACGAGCGCAGCCGTTTCATCCGAGAACGCGGCCGCTGGTATTACGTCGACGGTGACATCGCCTGACGGTCCACCACGTCGATTAGGCCCAGGCCCCGCAGTCGGCCGGTCGAGAGCAGAGATAGGCAGTTTCGGGAGGAGGAACGGGCACCCTCGGGAGGAGGAACGCGCACCCTCGGGAGGGGCGGGCGCCCTCGGGAAGAGAAACCGGCACCCCCGAGAGGAAAAACGGGCACTTTCGGGAAGAGAAACCGGCACCCTCGGGAAGAGAAACGGGCACCCTCGAGGAGAGGAACGGGCACGGTCGGGAGGCGGAACGGGCACCCTCGGGAGGAAGAACGGGCACGGTCGGGAGGAGGAACGGGCACCCTCGGGAGGGGGAACGGGCACGGTCGGCGGGGCGGCGCGCGTATGCGCCGCCCCTTGGACCTACTCCGCGAGGATCAGGTACAGCGCCTTGCGCAGCTCGTCGATCTTGTCGGCGGCCTGCTTGCGCTGCTCGTCCGTCGCCGCGAAACGGAATTGGTGCACGACGCCCATCAGCTTGCCGATGGATTCGTGCAGGGCGGCATCCTGGGCGCTTCGGCCGGGAGTGGCCTGCCAGGCCGCATCGAGCTCCGACCGGTGCTCCGCGATGTAGGCCTTGCCGGCATCCGTCAGCTCGTAGTCGGTGCGGCGGCCGTCTCCGGTCGCCTCGACGAGTTCCTCGTCGACCAGCTGCTGAAGCGTCGGGTACACCGAGCCGGGGCTCGGCTTCCACAGTCCATCCGTCTTCTCGGCGATGGCCTTGATCAGCGCATAGCCGTTCTTCGGACCGTCGGCGAGCAGGCTGAGGATGGCGGCACGGATGTCGCCGCGCGATGCCCGCTTGCGTCCGCGCGGCCCGAAGGCGGCCAGTGCCGCCGGGTCGAATGCGCGCGGATCGAAGCTCGGTCCGAATCCGCGACGACCGTAGCCGCCGAAGCCACGAGGACCGTAACCCTCGAAGCCGGGGCCGCCTTCGCCGTGCTCGTGCTGGCCGTGCCCGTGCTGGCCGCGCGGATCCTCGCCGTGGCCCTCGTCACGACCGGCGCCGTGGTGCTGCGCACCGTGCTCGTCGTCGTGGTGGAAGCGCCGAGGGCCGCAGCCCCACTGCGCGTTGTCGCGGCCGGGGTGGCCGCCGGGTGCGTGATGGCGACGATGCTCGTCGCCCGAAATGTAGACGTCTCTCATGACGTACTCCTATCGTTGACTATCTAAGACACGTCAACGATATATCGTTAATGTTCGAATGACAATGACGAGCGTTCGTCTCTGAGCGAACGCTCGGCTGCCTTTTCCTACGGCTGCACCGGGTCCAGCTTGAAGCGCACGACGTCGACGGAATCCTCGTCGCGGATGCCCGGGTAGTGCCCCAGCAGACCGGTGCGCAGGTCCTCGGCGATCGCACCGCCCTCGAGCCGGGCATCCGCATCCGTGATCTCGTCGAACCGCTTGGTCTCCACGGATTCCACGACTCCGCGCAACCGCTTGTACCCTTCGTCGAACTCGAACACCAGCCAGGCGGGGCCAGGAAAGCACGGATCGTCGAATCGCGTCGTCGCCGTCTTCCGACCGCTGAGCACGGCGTCGTAGTAGCGCGGGTTGAACCGGATGAAGCGCTGTGGTGCCGCCTCCGGCCAGCCGTACGAATACGGCAGGAGGTGCCGGATGTTCACGAGGCCGGGGCCATCCGGCGTCGGCACGATCACGGCGCAGCCCGGCTGCTGGTCGAGCATCACCTGCCAGCAACGTCCGCACGGCGAGACGACCCCACGGCCCTTGTCACCGACCGCCACCATGGTGGTCAGCGGCCCTGCGCCGGCTGCGGCGGCGACGCCGAGGACGACCAGCTCGGCGCACGGCCCGCCCGTGAAGTGATGATCGTTGAAGGCGGTGTAGATGCCGCCGGCGGTGTCCATCGCGGCGGCGGCAACGGTGTGATCCGGATCTCCTACGAGAGCCTGGGCCTGACGGATCGCGGCGTCGAGGACGCGCTGTTCTGGGGGATACAACACGCGGACACTCTTCCAGACACCAGTGGAGCAACCTCCGGGTGTCGGTGCGCGCCGAGCTCCGCGACCCTAGCTCAGCATCGGCTCACAGGGCCGCCCTCAGGACTCTCGCGTCGCCGGTCGGCTCATTCGCCCTCGGCCTCGGCAGCCTGCGACGATGCCCACTGGGCGACACGGTCCGCGCTCTCCTCGAACGAGAGGTCCTCCACCCTGGTCATCACCGACCAGCGCACGCCGAACGGATCCAGCAGCGACGAGTATCTGTCACCCGTCACGAAGGTAGCAACGGGCTCGCGCACTGTCGCGCCTGCTGCTGCGGCGGCATCCGTCACGTCGTCGCAGTTCGGAACATACAGGGCCAGCGAGTAGTCGTGACGTTCCGGCTCGTCGGGAGCGACGAGCCCGTACGACTCCATCGGGTCGCTCAGGGTGAGCATTCCCGTGCCGAAGTCGAGGATCGCGTGGGCGACGCCGTCTCCGCCGGGGAATCGGGTCACATCGAGGACTCTGGCGCCGAAGACATCGCGATAGAAGTCGAGTGCCGCTGCGGCGTTCCGCACCACGATGTGCGGAGTGATCGAGGTGGAACCGTGCGGCATGCCGTTCGTGGTGTGCTGTCCATTGGCGGGGGCGATCGACTGGCTGATGGTCATGACTCCGACGCTACGGCTGGGCGTCGGCGGGCTCTTGTACTTTTGCGACAGTGCCGACGAACGGGTCATCCGACCGAGCCGACAATCGGCTGAGCGCACGGTCAAACGGAGGAGCTGAGCAGGAGCAGATGACGGATGCCGCACCGCAGTCCCGCGGACACCTCAACCCCGGGGACCCCCGCGTGGTCTTCGACCGCTTCGTGCTCGGCGCGCACCTTCGCGATGTGGTGCGCCACGTGTGGGTCGTGCGCTGGGATGCACCGGACGGTACGGAACTCGCGCAACGGGTGCTGACGTATCCGGCGTTCAACGCGGTGTTCGAAGCCGGCGGAACGTCGTCCGGCGACGCGGAGGCGAGACTGTATCCGCCGACCGGCCGGGTGGATGTGCGACGCCTGTCGGGAACGGGATGGGGGGTCGGCATCCTGCTGCGGCCGTGCGCGGCACACCTCATGCTGACCGGCGGAGACACACGGATCGACGTGCACGGCGTTCCTCGCGAGGGCCTGCTGCTGGAGGACGCCCCCGTCGCCGCGGTCAGCGACGTGCTCCTGCGCGCGGGCGAGCTGCCTGAGGGGCTCGGGCTTGACGGGCGGGAGCAACTGGGTGACATCCTCCGGAGCTGGCTCACGCCGCACGCCCGACGAGTCGACGATCGCGATCGCCTCGTCAACGAGGCATGCCGGATCGCCGAGGAGGATGCGTCGGTGCAGCGGGCGTCGGAGCTGGCCTCCCGGCTCGGGCTCGCTCCGCGCACGCTCGAGCGTCTGATGCGCGACTATCTGGGCCTCGGCCCGAAATGGCTGATCGAATGCCGACGAATGCAGGAAGCCGCGACCACGTTGTACGCGCATCCGGAGACGGACCTCAGCACGCTGGCGGCCGACCTCGGCTACGCGGACTATGCCCACTTCTCGCGGCGCTACCGCTCCGTGCTGGGCGAGACGCCGAACCGGACGAGGGCCGCCGCATCCGCCGATCTGCAGTGACGGCTACCCGAGCAGCGACGTCCCCGTGGCATCGAGGAAGTCGATATGCAGGTGATTGCAGGTGTCGTCGATCTGCTGGAAATGGATCAACGAGACGCTCGAACGGCAACCCACCTGCCCGACGGTCGACTTGGATGGCGCGACCTTGTCGAGTGTCTCGAGGAGCTTGATGGAATCGGAGTCGCCGCCGGTGAGCGAGTGCCCGTTCAGCCTGAAGAAGTCGACGGCGTGCCCGCCTCCGTCGGTGTAGTGCGCGGATGCCGTGCCTGCACCCTCGATCTGCCCCGTGCAGTGCCGGTTGATGTCACTGACGCCGACGGTGTTGAACGTGCTGAGTGCGACGGCGATCGTCTGCAGCACGCGATAGTCGATGCCGCAACCCTGTACAGCCTCCCCGGCAGCGAGGTAGCGGATCTCGAAGATGTGGTCTGGGGTGCTTCCAGTGAGCCTGCCCTGGGCGACCGCCGTCATGAGTTGCTGGGCGAGAGCCTGCACCTCGGGGGCGACCACGCTTCCCGTCGTCGAATCGAGCGTGGCAGGCAGAGTGTGCGCGCCGAACTCGTCCTTGACGATCGAGCCGTCCTGGATCGCTCCGACGGCGAGCGTCTGGGTGCGGCCTGTGCTGGGGTCGATCCACGTCGGGGAGTCGAACTGGGCGTACGCGGGCACGGCGGTCGTGGCGACCATGCCGGCTGCGGCGAGCATGATGCCGGCCTTCGCGAGGAACCTCGTCAGCGGCGACCGACGCTTCCTCGACATCGCGGACATCGACGCTGCGCGGAGCCTGGCGCCGTGCACCCTGACGGTCTTGGCCTTCGGCCTGGGGTGGGTCGTCGCTGATACCGCACCACGCGAAGGGCTGCGCCCCGCCCGACCCGCTGCCGCGGAGGGACCGGCCACGTCGGCGTAACTGCCGGCATCGTCAGCGCCCGGCCTCTTCGACGGCTTCGATTCCGGCCGGCTCGTGCCTGCGCGCTTCGCCTCGGCCGCCGCGAGTTTGGCCGCCTTGGCGGCCGCACGCTTCTCGGCTTTCGGAACCTTGCCCGTGAGGCGTCCCGACGCGGCGCCGGCAGCGGCCCCGCCGAGTTCGTGCTCGACGAACGCGGCACCGCCGAAGATTCCGCCGCCGACTTCGTCGGAACCGAACGGATCGGTCTCGAAGGGATTCGGGCCGACGGCACCGCCACGACCCTGATCGGCGAACTGGGCGTACTGCGCTCCGGGCAGCGCGAGCGGAATGGGAGCGGAATCCGTCGACCGGGCGAACTCTTCCGGACGCAAGCGCAGACGACCCGTGTGCGTCGCAACGACCACTTCGTCGACCCGATGCGCACGGCCGGCGTCCGGCGAACGACGGGGATCGTCGAGGCGGGCATCCGTGTCGCGGACATCGACCGTGCCACGCCGCGATGCTTCGCTCGCAGGTTCGGCAAGGCCCAGCAACTGCGCGAACGGATCGGCGTTCTGCACCGGGGGCCGAGGCGCCGCGACACTCGGTGCCTGCAACCCGGCGGCCGGCGTGTACGGCGCGGATGCAGAGGCAGGCGTGTACCGGGCCGACGCAGCAGCCGGTGTGTACGGGGCAGACCCAGCAGCCGGCGTGTACGGCGCAGGTGCGGATGCCGGTGTGTACGGCGCAGGTGCGGAGGCCGGCGTGTAGGGAGCGGATGCAGCTGGCGGGCGAGGGGCAGACGTTGGAGCCGCTGGACCGGTGTAGCCGCCCGACGTGTAGGGAGCTGGCACCGAGGCGGGATACCCACCCTGAGGATCCGCTTCTGCAGGCGTTCCCGATGCCTGTGCCAGCGCATCCTCGTACGCCCGCCGCGCTTTGCGACTGCTGAAGACCGGCTCTGAGCCCGTGAAATCGGGCGCGCTCGCCTCGGAATCGGGGCCGGGTCTGAGCATGGGGTCTGTCACGAGAGGGCTTCGGGGGCTGTCGGGTAAGCCGGGAGGACTCCCGGCACAGTGTCCCCATGTTATCCACCCGTTATCTGGATGTCACCTGGCCGCCCGTACCTGCGAGGACACTCAGGCAGCCGGTCACCGCATGGACGCTGGCGAACAGGTGATTCACAGCATGCGCACGGAGGCCTTCTTGAGACGCAGCCGTTCGCGTTCCGGGTCGTTGTCGCAGAGCGCGATCGCCTCGTCGTAGGCGAGCTCGGCGTCATCCGCTCGCCCGAGTCGCTGCAGGAAATCCGCTCGCGCCGCTTGCAGGTACGGATACCGCACGAGCTGCGGCTCAACGGCGAGTTCGTCCAGCAGCGCAAGGCCATCGGCCGGTCCATCCGCGAACCCGATCGCGATCGCCCGGTTCAGCTCGACGACCGGCGACGGCCACACGGCGCGCAACGTGTCGTAGAGCCCCGCGATGCGCCGCCAGTCCGTGGATTCCCAGTCCGGGCTGCTGTCGTGCACCGCTCCGATCGCGGCGAGCAGTGTGTACCTCGACGGCGGCACGCCCTCCACGGCGACCGCGAGCTGTTCGAGCCCGAGCTCGATGAACCGCGG
Source organism: Planctomonas sp. JC2975 (assembly GCF_012985205.1). NCBI lineage: Bacteria > Bacillati > Actinomycetota > Actinomycetes > Micrococcales > Microbacteriaceae > Planctomonas > Planctomonas sp. JC2975. The sequence goes on from NZ_JABEKS010000001.1 coordinate 2,427,562, forward strand.
ATCCCATCGTGTGCGGTCCTGCTGTTCGAGGAGGATCTCGTCGCCTGCGACATCCGTTCTTGCCGGGCGCCGTGCCTCGGTGAGGTAGATGAGTGCGAGGAGGCCCGCGACGTCGGGATCGCGAGGGAGCAGCATGCGGAGCAGCTCGGCGAGCTCGCGGCCGCGCTCGGTGAGCTCGCGGCGGGACAAGGCCGCGCCGGCCGGGGCCGTGTGGCCCGTCGTGTAGACGAGATGGACGACGTCGAGCACGCCGCCGACACGGTCGGGGAGGTCCGCGGAGGCCGGCACGGCGTATGGGATGTGCGCCTGCGCGATCTTGCGCTTCGCCCTCGTGATGCGCGCCGCCATCGTCGGCTCCGACACGAGGAACGCCCTCGCGACCTCGGCCGTGCTCAGTCCGCACACCATGCGCAGCGTGAGCGCGACGCGGGACTCCGGCGCGAGTGCTGGGTGACAGCAGGTGAAGACGAGACGAAGGCGGTCGTCCGACACGAACGATTCGTCGTCGTCATCGGTGAGGAGTGGGGATCCGGATGCCGCGGCGCGCTCCTCAGGGTCCACCAGCTTCGGCAGGGCCCTGCGTGAGACATCCGTGCGCCGCAGCAGGTCGAGCGCGCGATGCCTCGCCGCCGTGGTGAGCCACGCCCCGGGACTCGTCGGGATGCCGCGCGCTGGCCACGTCTCGAGCGCACGGGCATAGGCATCCTGCACGGCTTCCTCGGCGTCGTCGAGGTCTCCGGTGACGCGCACCGTCGCGGCGAGCACGAACGCCCACTCGCGGCGGTGCGCATCGGCCACGGCCGCGGCGACGGCGGCCGCCGCGGCCGGGCCGGTCGGGGCCATGTCAGCTCCGGATCGCGATGGGACGCAGCTCGATGCCGCCGTTCCGCACCGGAACCTGCTTGGCGATCGAGATCGCCTCGTCGAGGTCGGCGGCCCGCAGCACCCAGTAGCCGCCGAGCACCTCCTTGCTCTCCACGAAGACGCCGTCGGTCACGGTGACGTTGCCCTCGGCATCCGTTCGAACGGATGTCGCAGTCTCCGGCCCGGTCAGCGCGGCGCCGCCGAGGAGGTGGTCCGCGTAGGTCTCCATGAACGACTGGTACGGCGAGCTGACCTCCGTGCCGGGTGTTGGGGCGACGAACGCGGGATCGGGATGCACGAGCATCAGGTATTCAGCCATGGGATCATCCTTGTCTCTTGCAGTGGTGATGAGCCCGGATCGGGGCTCATTCCTACCGACGCGGATGCCGGCGCGAAATCGACAGCTCTGCGGAAGAAGCGCTCGACGCCGCTCAGGATTCCTCGACATCCGCGAACACGACGCGCACCCCGCCCGTCGCCAGTTCGAGCGCACGAGGGAACAACGCCCCCATCTCCTGGGTCGCCACCGCCGCGTTCGCCGCGTCGTACTCGGCGAAGTAGAGGTCGATCAAGCGATAGGCCGGAGTGGGCGTGCCGTCCTCCTTGGGCCAGACCTTGGAGGTCTCCATCTTCAGCACACCGGGAACGCGTCGAGCGCGCTCGATCAGGTCCGGGTAGGCGGACTCGAATGCGGCGGGATCGACCGGGTTGTCGAAGATGAACGTGATTTTCGTGGACATGGGAACTCCTTGCGTGATGGGTGATCGGTGATGGATAGGTGGGCGGTCAGGCGGCTGCTTCGACGGTTCCGCTCGTCATGCTCGCTTCGCCCCCTTCCGGATGACCGCGTGCAGCCGGATCGCCGAGATCAGGAAGAAGATCCCGCCGAGGATCGCATAACCGCCCACGCCGGTCAGGGCTGCGTTCGGTCCGCCGGCCATGAGCACGAACCCGGCGCCCGCGAACACGGAGATGCCTCCACTGAGAATCATCGCCAGCTGACCCCCGAGCCGCCACCGCAGGATCGCGATGATCAGCTGCACGATGCCTGCGGTGATCGCCCAGGCGCCCCACACCCGCAGCACATTCGGGATGCCGGTGCCGACGACGAAGGCGAGTGCGAGCGCCGTCAGCAGGCTGAGCGCCATGTTGACGTACAGCGGCGCCTTCGGCCTGCTGGATCCGGACGACCGGTAGTCCACGATCGCCGCAGCGACGTCGAACAGCGGGTAGATGACGAGCAGGGTGATCGTGACCGGATCGACCGACTTCGCGATCGCGATGAGCAGGATCGCCCAGACGATCGCGAAGCCGAAACGCACGACGTACAGGTTGCGCAGTGCCTTCGTGCTGCCGGTCAGACCCACCGTGCCGGCGGCAGGATCGCTTGCGGCGCCCCCGATCGAGTCGGAAGTGGTTTCACGGTCGTGAGGTATGGACGGCTGCGTCGATGGGGCGTCGGCTGATGCCACGGTGAGCTCCTTGTAGATAGAACGATCGGTATTGCTGAGCTTGAACCTCGTCGGGCGAGATGTCAAGAACGATCGTTCTGTCTCTTTCTGCTATCGTAAGAACGCACGTCGTCACGACCGGAGCGGAGAAACATGTCGGAGGCGAAGACTCGACTTCTGGAAACGGCCTCGCGGCTCTTCTACGCCGAGGGCCTGCATGCCGTCGGCATCGATCGGGTCGTCGCGGAAGCGCAGGTCACCCGTGCAACGCTCTATCGGCACTTCCCGAGCAAGGACGACCTCCTCGTCGCCTATCTGACCCAGGCCGATGAGGCGATCCGCGCCCGCGCGGCGGAGGCGCAATCCTCGGGCGCAGACGCCGATGACGTGATTCGGACCATCGCCGAGTCGATCGCCGATGACATCGGCAGTCCGGGTTTCCGAGGATGCGCCTTCCTCAACGCCGCCGCGGAGTACCCCGACCCGAAGCATCCGGTGCACAAGGCGGTTCTGGCGCACCGGCAATGGTTCCTGAAGACCATGACCGGACTCTTCGCCACGACAGGGAAGACGGACGCCGAACCCGCGGCACGGCACTTCGTCATGCTGCGCGACGGCGCCATGGCTGCCGGCTGCCTCGCCGATCCGAAGCCCATCTGCGCGACCTTCCTTCGCGGGGTCGAAGGTCTGCTCACGTATCGCAGTGGCCTGGAGTCCGACGCGGATCTGTCCTGACGATCCGCGCGCCGAACCGCACACAGCAGCTCGCGGGCGCTCAGCCCTCTGCCATGGCCAGCGCCTCTTCCGCCCGCTCCGGGCTGCCCTCGGCGAGACCCTTGGCGATACCGCGCGAGTTCAGCGCCCACAGCACCAGGGCGACGATCAGCACGACGATCTCGGTCACCGTGAGCGCCCAGATGATGCCGGTCAGTCCGAACCAGAGGTTGCCGAGGATGACGATCGGGATGAACAGCACGCCCTGCGTCATCGACAGCACGATCGCCGCTGTGCCGCGTCCGGTGGCCTGCATGAGCGAGGTGATGAGCCCGGTGAATCCGTTGCCGATCATCGCCACGAGCTGTGCCGTGATGATGGTGACGCCGATGCCGAGCAGAGAGTGATCCGAGGAGAAGACGGAGAACAACTGGTCGCGGAACAGGAACACCGCGACGAAGAAGATCGCTCCGATGCCTCCGACGGCGACGGCCGACGATCGCACCGATGACCACAGCCGCTTGCCGTCGCCCTTGCCGAATGCGTATGCGAGCAGCGGCAGCACGCCGATCGTGATGCCCATGACGAGGAACTCGGGCACCTGGGCGATCCGGACGGCCACGCCCATGGCGGCCAGCGGACCGTTGCCGTACTGCGCCGCCAGGTTGTTGAGCACCAGGCTCGTGACGATGAGGAAGGCGGACTGCAGCAGCTCTCCTGCCCCGATGCTGAACACCGGCTTCAGCACGGACGCCTTGAGCGTGAACCAGCGCGGCGCGATGCTCACGTGCCGGCTGTGCTTGGTGAGCCACGCCCCGTAGTACACGACGGCGATGACGTTCGAGAGGCCGAGGGCGAGCGCAGCCCCTGCGACGCCCCAGTGCAGCACGAGGATGAAGAGCACATCGAAGACGAGGTTCGCGATGGTCGATGCGATGAGGCCGATCATCGACTGCCTCGCTGCGCCCTCGGCGCGCACGAGTTGCTCCAGGCAGAACGTGGCGGCCAGCACCGGGACGAACGCGAGCATGACGGCGACGTAGGCGGAGGTGGCCGATGCGGCAGCGGCATTCGCCCCGAGCAGCGAGACGAGCGGATTCAGCAGCAGCAGCCCGATGGCGCCGACCACGGCTCCCGCGATGACGGACCCCCACACGGCGAACGACGAGACGTGCTTGATCTCGCCCGCCTTGGATGGATCGTTCTCGGATGCCCCGAGCAGCCGCGAGATCAGCGCACCGCCACCGACGCCGAAGACGCCGCCGACGGCCATGATGATGCCGAGCAGCGGAGTGCCGAACGTGATGGCGGCCAGCAGCACGGAGTCGTGCAACGAGCCGATGAAGCCGGCGTTGATGACGTTGTACACGGCGCCGACGGCCATGCCGGCCGCCATCGGGACGCAGAGATGGATGAGTGCGCGCACGATCGGCGCGGCGGAGAGGTACCAGCGGTTCGAGCCGACGGTGTCGGTCGTTGGTGCGGTTTCGATGCTTGTGGTGCTCATGATGGGCTCCCTTCAGGGCATGACGAATCGGTTCAGGGCATGACGGGATGGCGTCGGGTGACGGCGCCTGCGTCAAGGCATGACGAGATGGCGTCGGGAGGCCGACGCGGTGATGTCGCCTCGGTGGTGCGGTGGCTGTGCGGGCCCGGCGCTTACGGCCGCTCGGGCTCCGGCAGTGCCACTGTGATCTTCTTGAGCATCGTGGTGAGCTGCTCGCGCTCGGCGGCCGTCAGCGGGGCGAGGATCGTCTCGTCCGCCGCGACCATCGCCTCGTCGAATCCGGCGATGAGTTCCAGACCCGCGGGGGTGGCGTACACGCGCTTGCTGCGTTCATTGCCCTCCTCCGTTCGACGTTCGATGTATCCGCGGCGTTCGAGCCCCTGCAGCATGCTGGACACGCTCGCCGGGGTCGTGCGGGTCATCCTGGCGATGTCGCGCTGGATGGCGCCGGGCTCGTGCTCGAGGTATCCGAGCACGAATCCCTGCTCGAACGTGATGTCGCGCTCGCGGATCCAGTCCTCTGCTGCCTTGCGCTGAGCCCAGCCGATCCAACGCAGCAGCTGAAGACCGCTGGTGTTCTCGACCTCTCGCCTTTCCATGGTTAAGACTCTAATAGTTTGAGCTCTAACTGTCAAGCTTCTAACTATCGCGGATTCGAGGCTCAGTCGAGCAGTGCGCGGATGTCGTCGGCCGACAGCGCCGACGAGAACGTGCCGTCCCCCTCGAGCACGGCATCGAACAGTTCGGCCTTGGCTCGACCGAGCTGCATCACCTTCTCCTCGATCGTGTCGGATGCCACCATCCGGTACACCATGACCCGTTTCGTCTGCCCGATGCGGTGCGTGCGGTCGACGGCCTGGGCCTCGGCCGCCGGGTTCCACCACGGGTCGAGCAGGAACACGTAGTCCGCCTCGGTGAGGGTGAGCCCGAATCCGCCCGCCTTCAGGCTGATCAGGAAGACGGGCGCGTCTCCCTCCCGGAATCGGCGGATCACCTCGGGCCGACGCCGCGTCGATCCGTCGAGGTAGACGTACGGGATCCCTTCGTGATCCAGTCGCGCCGCCACCTTGCGCAGATACGAGGTGAACTGGCTGAACGCCAGCGCTCGATGTCCCTCGGCTACCACATCGCCGAGCTGGTCGACCAGGGCGTCGAGCTTGGCTGATGGCACATCGGCATACTCGGGGTCGATGAGCGACGCGTCGACCGCGAGCATCCGCAGCAGGGTGATGGACCGGTAGACGATGAAGCGCTGGCGGTCCATGTCGGCGAGCAGGCCGAGCAGCTTGGTGCGCTCCCGCTGCAGCCAGGTGTCGTAGATCCGTCGATGCGCCGGGTCGAGCGGGATGCTGAGCACCTGCTCCTGCTTGTCAGGCAGCTCGGGTGCCACCACGTCTTTCGTGCGCCGCAGCATGAGCGGACGGATGCGCCGGCGCAAGCGGGAGAGTCGCGCGGCACCGTGCGCGGTGTCTGTTCCGTGCGCCGGGCTCGCGGCTGCCGCGATGGGTTTGACGTACTCCTCCTCGAATCGGCGCCGGGACGGGAACAGTCCGGGAGCCACGATCGAGAGCATCGCCCAGAGTTCGAGCAGGTTGTTCTCGAGCGGCGTTCCGGTCACGGCGAGGCGGAACGGGGCATCGAGCTCGCGTGCATGGCGGTGGGTCTGCGACGCGTGGTTCTTCACGAACTGCGCCTCGTCGAGCACCAGCCCCGACCACTTCAGCGCCGCGAACTGCTCGTGATCGAGCCGGAACACCGTGTACGTCGTGAGCACGATGTCGGCGTCGGCGATGACATCCGCGAGGCTCGTGCGCTCCTTGCGACGCGTCGCCGTGACGGATGCCACCCGCAGCCCGGGGGTGAACCTCGCCGCCTCGCTCTCCCAGTTGGCCACCACCGATGCCGGGGCGACCACGAGAAATGGCGCCCCCGCACTCGCGGGAATCCGGCCCCCGAGATCCTCCGGGACCCGAGACCGCTCGACCGCGTGAGCGATCAACGCGAGCGTCTGCACCGTCTTGCCGAGCCCCATGTCGTCGGCGAGGACACCGCCGAGGCCGTGCCGCCAGAGAAACACGAGCCAGTCGTAGCCATCGCGCTGGTAGGGACGCAGCTCGGCGGTGAGGCCCTCGGGCAACGGCTCCCGCTCGACGAACCCAGCCTCGTCAGCCGCACGCGACTCCGCCGGTGCGGCCAGCGCCAGCAGCCCCGCCACCGTCTCGCGCCACTCGACGGCGGGCAGAGCCTCGTCGGCGAGGTCCTCGAAGTCGGCCCAAAGCGCAGCCTGGTAGCGGCTGATCCGCGGACCCGTCTCCCACTCGGCGAGCGCCTCCGCCTCGGCGAGCAGTTCCTTCAACCGGTCGAACACCGGCTGGTTCAGCGAAAGGTAGGTGTGGTCGACGAGCAGCAGCTTCTTGCGGCCGCCGGCCAGCGCGGTGAAGAGCGGCTGGAAGGGGATCGTGCGGCCGGCAACGGTGACCATCACTCCGAGATCGAACCAGTCGCGCTGATCCGTCGGCACCGTCGTGACGGTGAGCTCGGGAGTCTCGGTGAGCTCGCGGTAGTCGACGCGATCGCCGACGACCTCGATGCGGATGCCGTCCCCTGCGTGCTCCTCCAGCGACGGCAGCACCGTCGAAACCCACTCGGCCGCCGCGATGCCGGTCAACGTGCGGTCCGCGAGGCTCGCCGCAGTGCCGTCCGCGGGGGCACCTGCGGTATCCGTCGCCTCCGCGATCGCCTGCAGCACGCGACGGACGATCGCCGCCTCGGCATCCGTGTCGCGCTGCATCGGATCTGCGCGTGCCTGCGCCATCGCCACCACGTCGACGCGCTCACCCGTTCGGTACTCCCAGGAGAACGACAGCGACACCCGCTGCCGCGACAGGAACATGACGGTCAGCACGAAGACCGGCGGCTCCAGCGCCGGGAGCCGATTCGTCGACGCCCGCTCAATGGGGAAGGACCGCGCCAGCACGGGATACACCTCGCGCGTGAACTCCGCGAGGTCATCCGGCGGCACGACGATCGGATCCTCGCTGAGCATCGCGAGTTCACGGGACGACACGGGCCGATCAACCGGCGCGAGCGTGACGAGCGGTGCTGCCTGCGTCCAGTCGACGATCGCAAGCCCGTGATCGCCGATCGGCCGCACCGTCACTGCCGACGGAGCCTCGACGCCGTCGACGCGAACCCGCGGTTGCAGCAGCAGTCCGCCGTCGTCGGTGTCGGTCGCCACGATGTCGAGCTCGGCACGATCGGCCACCTCGACGCGACCGCTCTTGGCCGCGGAGGCGATGCGGATGCCGCGGGCACGGGCATCCGCGAGCATGCGCCAGAGCAGGGGGCTGGCGTACTCGTCGAGCACGAGCCTCGAGCCGTCGCTGCTCGAGTACCGTCCGGGCTCCGCCCGGGAGAGCACGTCGACTTCGACGAACCAGCGCACCTGATCCGGATCCAGTCCGAGCTCGTGCGTGCGGTACTGCAGACCGCCCCAGGTGATGGGTGCGTTCACCCATCCGCCGCGCTTGCCGGGCACGCCGGGACGCACGGTGACGACGAACGGACCGACGGATGCCACCGTCGCCGTCTTCGTCGTGTCCCCTGTGTGCTCCCATCGCCCGGCTCCGCCACGTCGTGTGCGCTCGCGCACCTCGACGAGGAGAGCCAGCGGCAGCGTCTCCGCCGCGCGGCCCTGACCGCTTCGGAGGGTCAGCGGAAGGAGCTGGTCCCGCCAGTCGTCGTGCTCGTCGTGCCCGGATGCACCAGGGGAGAACGAGCGGCCGGACACCCGCTCATGCTCTCATGCGCCCCCGACGCCGGCGGCAAGCCGCTGGAGCATCGACACGGCGGCGACGCTGTCGACGCCGGCGAAGAATCGTGCGTCGGCGTCCTCCACGACGGAAACGGCACGGCCGGCCAGCTCACGCCCCGCCACCGTGACCTCGACCGCCTTCGCCCTGCTGTCGTTCGGGTCGGGTCGCCGGGTCACGAGACCCTTCGCCTCCAACCGCCCGAACACCTCGGACGCCGTCTTCACGTCGGCTCCGGCCTGCGCCGCCACCTGCGCCTGGTTGGGCGTGGCGCCCTCCCGGCCGAGCCACCATGAGCAGGCGAGCAGCACGAACTGCACGTGCGTGAGGCCGAGGGGTGTCAGAGCGGATGCCATCGCCCGCTGCCACGCGCCCGTCACCCTCCAGAGCAGGAAACCCGGGCTCTCGGCTGGTCCGCCGGCGAATCGTGTGCCCGATGCCGGCGCTTGGGCGCTGTCGGATGCCGCGGCCTCAGGCATCGGCATCCTCCGGGTCCCATGCGTCGTTCGACGCCGCCGCGATGAACAGGTGCCGCATGACCTCGGGGAAGTCACCGGCGATCTGCGGCCCGAGTTGCGGACCCACCTCATCGGACGGCTCGCCGTCGATCTCGAGGCGGTGCGTCACCCGGGTCCCCGTGCCGACCGGCTCGAGGAGGTGCCGGAACCGCAGCGTGAGGTCACCGTAGATGGTCTCGTCGGCGTACGCGGATCCTTCGATCAGCTCCACGATCGTCGAGTCGAAAGTCTCCTGCCCGTCAGGGGTGACCGACAGCCGGGTGCCGACCGCGAACGGACCGTGCAGCACGTAATCGTCGCCGCCCTCGTAGGTGAACCGGCCCTCGTGCAGCGCACGAAGTGCAGCCCACACGCGTGCGGGTGCAAGCTCGGTCTCTTCCGTGTATTCGGTGCTCCACATGATCGCGCCTTTCGTTGTCGAAGTGATTTGATCTGTGTACAGATTATCCGTACACGGACTAATTGACAAGAGGTCGGCCCCAATTGGTCCCCTCAACCGAGAAAGTCAGCCCCGCGGCGTCGCAGGAAGGTGCAGCACGATGCGCGCGGCGTCGCAGAAGAGGTCATCCGCAGTGCGCCCGGTTCCGATGAAGTAGTCGCCGATCGCCTTGGAGATGACGGGGAATCGGCGCCGGACCTCGTCCACCGATGGCGCAGGGCCGTCTGGCTGCGGCGATTGCTCCTCGAGGACCCAGCCGACCGTGAAGCGCTCGCCGACGAGGACGAGGAGGCGAGCATCCTGGGCGTCCATGCCCCACTGAACGAGCGACGCCATCGCCGTCTCGGAGAAGTCACCGCGCCGCAGCGAGTATCGGGCCCCCGAGATGATGCGCGCGCCGTCGGTGTGCCGCAGGAGAGTCGCGCGCAACGCGGTGAGCGCATCGAGGTACCACGTGCGTCCATCGCCTTCGCCGCCGGCGTCCGGATGCGGCACCGCTGCGATCGCCTCGTCCATGATCGCGTCCGCGAGGCCGTCGAGCAGCTCCGACTTGTTCTTCACGTGCCAGTACAGGGTGGGCGCCTGCACCTCGAGGCGGGAGGCGAGAGTTCGGAGGCTCAGCGCGTCGAGTCCGTCGTCGTCGACGAGCCGAAGCGCTTCCTCGAGCACACGATCGCGATTCAGGGGCACCGTCGTCCTCTCTTGCGCATCTCCTCTAACAGTGTTAGAACAAGCATAGTCCCTAACACTGTAAGAGAAGGATGATGCGATGAAGGCAGCCGTAGTCGATCGGGTCGGCGGTGTCCCGGAGTACCGGCAATGGCCGGATCCGGAGCCGCATGACGGCGAGGTCGTCGTGACGGTCGAAGCCGTCGCCGTCGAGAACGTCGACCGCGCCATCGTCGCCGGCACGCATTACGCGTCCGCCGACTTCCAGGCGGCGCTTCCGGCCGTCCCGTGCTTCGACGGCATCGGACGCCTTCAGGATGGAACGTTGGTCGGCTTCGGGGGCTCACGGCGCCGAACGGGGCGCTGGCCGAACGCGTGGTCGTTCCTGCCGCCTACACGTCGCCGATCCCCGCCGGCATCGAACCATCTGTCGCGGCCGCGCTGTCCTCGGCGATCAGCGGCATGATCGGCCTGAGCGCCGCCGGAGAGCTCGCGGCGGGCGAGATCGTGCTGGTGCAGGGCGGCACCGGTGTCGCCGGGCGGCTCGCGATCCGGATCGCGCGGCTCCTCGGCGCCGGACGCATCGTCGCCACCGGCCGCGACGACGCCGCGCTGGACGAACTGCACGACCTGGGCGCCGACGCCACGATCTCCACGGCCGTCGACGACGACGCGCTGGTCAAGGCCTTCGCCGAGGCCGCCGGCAACGGTTACGACGTCATCGTCGACTATCTCTGGGGACGTCCTACCGAGCTGCTCATCCGCGCCCTCACCCCCACGAGCTTCGCGCTGGGCTCGCCGACGCGGCTCGTGCAGGTCGGCGAATCAGCCGGCCACGACCTTCGGCTGCCCGCGGATGCCCTGCGGACCTCCGGCCTCGAGCTCTACGGCGCTGGACGCAACGCGGCCACCGGCATGGCCGCCGCCTACCAGCGGGTCGTGGAGTGGATCCGCAACGGTCAGCTGACCATCCCCGTCGAGACGATGCCACTCAGCAACATCGCCGAGGCCTGGGCTCGCACTGACCTCCGCGGGAGGCGACTGGTCATCGTCCCCGACTGAGAGCCGACCGCTCCACACGAACGCATCACCACAGCCCCATCAACACGGCCCGATTAACAAGAACACCGGAAACAGGAGAACATCACCATGAACACCTTCAGCAAGACTCTTCACGGCCTCACGCACCTCATCCCCGGCATCCCGGAGCACTCCGACAGCGCCAACGCACGTCACCATCGGCCCGCTCAGGGTTCGCATGGGCAGCGGCACCAAGGAGTCGCGCTGCGGAGCCCGAACCGGCACCACCAGAACCCGCCGCGCGTGCTCGTCGGCTGGCAGAACCGCATCGCGCGCCTGGTGCACGCCGACCGTTAGGTCGGCGCCGGTCGCCATCGCGGGCGCGACGGGCACGGCGCGATGGCTCGAGGCCGCCGAGCCGCCGTTCAGCACAGCGGCTCTGCACCCGTCTCGATGACGGAAAGGGACCGTCGTACGCGACGGCGGCAACGCCTTCTGCCATCGAGACGGGACTCGGTCGGATCCGAAGATCCGATCGGGCCCCTGCTAGACGTTCTCGGCGCGCAGGGAGCGGACCATGCTCCGCAGAAGGCGGAAGGCATGCGACTGGTCGTCCTGCGTCAGGCCGTTCAGCATGCGGAGCTCAACGGATCTGACCACGACTGTCGCCTTCTCGAGACTGCGCCGACCACGTGGCGTGAGCCGAGCGGGAAGGGCCTTGCCGACCGGAGCCTCCGACGGTCTGGTCACGTAGCCATCCCGTTCGAACGCCTGCAGCAGCACGTTCATCGACTGGCGCGTGACGAAAGTCCCTCTCGCCAGCTGCGAATTCGACAGGCCGGGCCGCTGGGCGAGCAGTTCGAGACATGAATACTGCGTTACGGTCAGCCCCAGCGGCCGCAGTGCCGCCTCCATGGCCGCTCGAAGTGCGCTTGACGCCTCCTTGAGCAGATAGCCCAACGAGGTCTCGAGATCGATTCCGGCCCCACCTTGACTCATGTCAGTATTCTGACATACAGTTGCCTGTGTCAGAACACTGACACGAACGCGCGAGAAAAGGACATCCTCATGCCTGCCACCGGCCCCGACTTCATCTCCCTCCAGGTGCGCGATCTCGATGCGTCCCAGGCGTTCTACGAGACCTATCTCGGCCTCGTTCGCTCTCCGGCCGGCCCACCGCACGCCGTCGTCTTCGGCACGAAGCCGATCGCGTTCGCGCTGCGAGACATCCTGCCGGGCACCGAGCTCGCATCCGCCCCGCAGCCCGGCATCGGTGTCGCGATCTGGCTTCACGCCACCGAGGTGCAATCCATTCATGACGCTCTCGCCGCGGACGGGCGCACCATCGTCGCCCCGCCGATCGATGGCCCCTTCGGACGCACGTTCACCTTCGCCGACCTCGACGGCTACCACGTCACCCTCCACGACCGCGCCTGAGCCGCGGATTCCCGTGGCAACCGGATATGATCCGGCCCTCCTCTCGGAGTTGACCGTCTCGCGTTCCAGGGCGTCCGAGGTATCAGTCGGCGACGACGAGCGGTTCGATCCCGGCGAGATCCGGATCGAGCCCGATGTCGACGAGCACGACGCGTCCGGCGTAGGCGGCCGCCGGCTGCCGCAGCAGCCCGGCCTTGTGGGCGCCGAACGTGACGGTCACGTCGGCGGGCAGGACCGTCTCGTCGGGCACCGCGCCCGTGTCGGGGTCGACGCCGCTCGGCAGGTCGACGGCCACGACCCGTCGACGCGGTGAGGCCGCCAGCGGCCGGATCGCCGCAACGGCATCACGGGCCGTTCCCCGCAGCGCCGGGCTCCGGTATGCGCCGGTGCCCAGGATCCCGTCGACGATGACGTCTGCTTCCGTCACCGCCTCGACGATGGAGGCGACGGCATCCGCACCGAGGTCGACGACGGTGGCACCGGCGGCGAGCGCTGCGGCCAGACCGGCCTCGTGGATGCGCGAGCCGAGTTCGACGACGTGCACCGAGCATCCGGATGCCGCGAGCTCCGCACCCGCGAGCAAGGCGTCGCCGCCGTTGTTGCCGGATCCCGTGAGCAGCACGACGCGCGCCGTCTGCACCGGATCCTCCATCTCGGCGATCTCGTCGCGGATGGCGTCAGCGAGCCCAGCGGCTGCGCGCGCCATCAGCGACTCGCCTGCCTCGAGGTGCGGCGCCTCCGCGGCACGGATCTGCTCGGCCGAATACCCCCGGATCACGCTTGCGACACTACGCGCGCGTCCCGTCCGTGTGCGGCCCCACCCCGTCGAGTGTGCGGAGAACGTGCTTCGTTCGTTGCGCTAGCGCGTTCCTGGCGCCGAACGGGATGTCGCAGTCGACCCGGGGTCGCACCCGGCGGAGCGCCGTGCTGGCGGGATGCCGGCGGAGCGGGTTCGGCATCGGTCAGCGTCTACCGGATGCCGTGATCGTGAACTTCGCGTTGCGGTCGACCTGACGCGTCGGTCCGACGAGCTGCCGCAGCGCCGGCCGGTAGCCGAGGTGCGAGTTGTAGACGGTCCAGAGTTCGCCACCGGGGGCGAGGATGCGCGCTGCGGCCGCCACCAGCATCCGCCCGATTCGTAGGTCGATCGCCGCGCCGTTGTGGAACGGCGGGTTGAGCAGCACGAGGTCTGCCCATCCGTCTCCGATGCCCTCGCCCGCGTCCTCCCGCCGCACCTCGACGCGGTCGGCCACGTCGTTCGCCGCGGCCGTCGCCCGAGCGGATGCCGCGGCCGCAGCCGACTGATCGCTCGCGATCACGCTCACCTGCGACCGGCGCAGCGCCAGTGTGCCGGCGAGCACCCCCGTGCCGCAGGCGAGGTCCACCGCGGTCCGAGCCGTCGGCATCGCGGCGTCGAGGTGGTGGAGCAGGAATCGCGTGCCGATGTCGATGCGCGTGGCGGCGAACGCTCCGCCGTGCGCGCACACCCACAGTCCGGGACGGATGTCAGCGTGGAACGCCCGGGCCGGCCAGGTATCGACGCGTGCCGCCGTCCGCGGTCCACGCACGGTGAGCGTGCGCGCCTTCTGGCGTCCGTGGCCGACGTCCACGCGCTCGAAGTGCCGCAGGAGCACATCGTTCATCGCCGGGGTCATGTACTTCTGCATGCCGCCGGCGACGATCACGACCTCCGGATCCGCGCGGCCGGCGAGCACCGCCGCGATCTCGTCGAGAGCGTCCAGGCTCTTCGGCAGCCGCAGGAGCACGAGACGCGCCCCTCTGGCCAGCTCCGGATCGAGCTCGCAGGAGCGGTATGCCCCCGCGAGTCCGAGACGTTCCGCGTTGGCGGCGAGCGCTCGCTCACCGACGACCGGATCCTGGTGCACGCGGATGCGGTCGGCATCGACGGCTTCGCCCCGTCCGCGGTCCATCAGGGCGGCGGCAGCGAGCGTCAGCGCGCCGTACGCGTCACCGATCACGACGACCTCTCGCGGGCGCAAGGCGTCCAGCGCGGAGGCCGCGGTGTCGAAGATCAGCCGGTCGGCGGCATCCGCTGCGACGAGGTTGTCGGCCTCCTGGTCGGGCCAGCGACGCAGTCGTTCCCACGCGAATTCGGCCACCCGACCAGCCTAGGTTCCTCCAGCGCCCGCATACCCCCACCCTCGGGCCGCGCTGGGTCTCAGCGATCGGCGAAGGCGAGGCGCAGGTACTGCAGGTCATCGCGGTCGACGACCACGGTGAGCATCCGGTCGCCGAGGTCGGCACCGAGTGCATAGACGTAAGGATCCGTGTCGATGCGGATGCCGTCCACCGCTCGCCCGTTCACCTGCACCTCGACCCCGTGCTCGACGTGCGAGTCGGCGACGCGGTCCCAGGCCTCGGGGCGCGGGATCCCGTCCCCATCCACATCGGTCGGCTCCGGATGCCGGTTGATCAGGATGTAGTTCACGTGCCGCACCAGCTCGTGCTCCAGCGTCGGCCTCGCATCCGCACGCTCCGGGGAGTACCACGCGGTGCTGACGGCATCCCAGAGCGACGGATAGTGTGCGCGCCGCCGCGCCTCCATGACCCAGTCGGGCAGCTCGACGGGCGGCGAAGTGTCCAGGGCTCGCTGAAGGTCGTCAGGCAGGTCGGCGAGGTTGCGCGGATCTTCGCGATCCTCCGGGATGCGCCACAGCGTGTACGACACCCGCACGGTCCGCTCGTAGACGATGCCGTTCGACGTGCCGGATGCGTTGCTGCCGCCCAGCTCATCGAGGTGCGGCTGCGGCACGAATCCGAGCACGGGTACGGGCATCAGCGCGGCCCACTCGTCGAGCGACGGTGGTGCCGGTCGGTCTGGCTCGAGGTATCCGCGCGCCCACATGCCGCAACTCTGTCTGGCCAGGCGGGCCGGGTCAAGGGTTGCGGCGGGCGCGGCGCCAGTGAGGGGCGAGCCTACGCGTTCAGTGCGTCGAGCTTGGCCTGGAGCTCCGGATCGGTGGGCTCAACGAAGTGCGTGCCATCAGGGAAGACGACCACGGGGATCTGCGTGCGACCGCTGATCGCGTGCGCCCGATCGGCCTGCGTCGGATCCGCTTCGAGGTCGATGTACTCGTAGTCGGCGCGCACCCGGTCGAGCAGAGCCTTCGAGCGGCGGCAGTCGCCGCACCAGGCTGCACCGTACATGGTGACGCGGTCGACGGGGGCTTGGGTGAGGTTCTCGGGCATGGTTCAAGGGTAGGCGGCTTGCCTGAAGGGTGCCGGAGCCCTATACCGCGACGGCGTCCCTCGAGTCCACGAACGCCCGCACGCAGCGTTCGATCTGCTCGGCGGTGTGCGCGGCGGAGAGCTGCACCCGGATGCGTGCCCGCCCGCGCGGCACGACGGGGAAGCTGAACGCCGTCACGTAGATGCCGCGTCTCTGCATCTCGTCCGCGATGCGCGCGGTCAGGGCGGCATCCCCGAACATGACGGGAACGATCGGATGCTCGCCGGGCAGCAGTTCGAATCCCGCCTCCGACATCAGCCGACGGAACAGCGACGCGTTGTCTCGCAAACGCTCGCGCAGCTCGCCCGACCCCTCGAGCAGATCGAGCGCGGTCAAGGTGCCGGCCACGATGGAGGGCGCCAGAGTGTTGGAGAACAGGTAGGGGCGGGCGCGCTGCCGCAGCAGGTCGACGATCTCGCGGTGCGACGACACGTAGCCGCCCGACGCACCGCCGAGCGCCTTGCCGAACGTTCCCGTGTAGATGTCCACACGACCCTCGACGCCGCAGAGCTCCGGTGTACCGCGGCCGTGCTCGCCGACGAATCCGACCGCGTGCGAGTCGTCGACGAAGACGAGCGCGTCGTACTTGTCGGCCAGGTCGCAGATCTCGCGCAGGGGGGCGATGTAGCCGTCCATCGAGAACACGCCGTCGCTGACGATCACACGGAACCTGGCGTCGGATGCCTCGATGAGCCGCGCCTCGAGATCCGCCATGTCACGGTTCTTGTAGCGAAGCCGCTGCGCCTTGGAGAGACGGATGCCGTCGATGATCGACGCGTGGTTCAGCTCGTCGGAGATGATGGCGTCCTCCGCCCCGAAGAGGGTCTCGAACACTCCGCCGTTGGCGTCGAAGCACGACGAGAAGAGGATGCTGGCCTCGGTGCCGAGGAACCGGGAGACGCGTCGCTCCAGCTCGAGGTGCTGCTCCTGCGTTCCGCAGATGAACCGCACGCTGGCCATGCCGTAGCCCCACTCGTCGAGCGCGCCCTTCGCTGCGTCCACGAGTCGCGGATCGTCGGCGAGGCCGAGGTAGTTGTTCGCGCAGAAGTTGAGCACCTCGGTGCCGTCCGCGACGATCGCCGTCTGCTGCGGGCCGCGGATGCCGCGCTCCCGCTTCGTGAGCCCCGCTGCTTCGATCTCGGCGAGTTCGTTCGATGCGTGCTGCCGATAAGTCCCGTACGTCACAGCTGTGTCCAATCCAGGATGATCTTGCCCGTGCCGCCGGCCGCGGCGGCCTCGAAACCACGTTCCCACTCGCGGGCGGGGAAACGCTCGGAGATGACGGAGGCGATCGCATCCCGCAGCACGGCGCTGGTCTGCAGCATGGCGCCCATCGCGTTCCACGTCTCGAACATCTCGCGTCCGTAGATGCCCTTGAGCGTGAGCATGTGCGTCACGACCTTGCCCCAGTCGATGGAGAACGGCCCGGAGGCGAGACCCAGCATGGCGATGCGACCGCCGTGGTTCATGTTCTCGATCATCTGCGGGAGCGCGCTCGGTGAGCCGCTCATCTCGAACCCGACGTCGAACCCTTCGCGCATCCCGAGCGCCGTCTGCGCGTCGGCGATCGGGGTGGTCGAGACATCGACCGTGTAGTCGGCGCCCATGTCGCGCGCGAGCTCGAGCCGCGGGGCGCTCACGTCGGTGCCGACGATGAACCGGGCGCCGACGTGTCGTGCGACCGCGATGGCCATGAGGCCGATCGGGCCGCATCCCGTGACCAGCACGTCCTCGCCAACCACGGGGAAGGCCAGGGCGGTGTGCACGGCGTTGCCGAGCGGATCGAAGATCGCGCCGACATCAGGATCGATGGAGGAGTGGTGCACCCACACGTTGGTGCCGGGCAGAGTGAGGTACTCGGCGAAGGCGCCGTCGCGCTGCACTCCGAGACCCTTGGTGCGGATGCACATCTGCCGCCGGCCCGCCCGGCAGTTCCGGCACATACCGCACACGATGTGCCCCTCGCCGGAGACGAGGTCCCCGACGGCCACGTCGTGCACGAGCGGTCCGACTTCGACCACCTCGCCGAAGAACTCGTGACCGGGGATGAGTGGGGCGTTCACGGAAGACGCCGCCCAGTCGTCCCAGCGCAGAATGTGCAGGTCCGTGCCGCATATTCCCGTGCGCAGCACCCGGATGGTCACCTCATCGGGGCCGGCCACCGGATCCGGACGGTCCACGAACTCCAGCCCGGGGCCGCGTTCGGGTTTGAACAATGCCTTCATGTCGTTGACTTCCGATCGTGTCGTGTCGTCGTGACGTGCGCGGCAGGTTGGGCCGCGAGCCGTCAGCAGTGATTCTGCACCGCGAGCGGGCGCGCGTCAGCACCCGCCGGCCATTGCCGGTCGAGCTCGCCGGAAACACCTCACATGAGATCCCGATCAGACATGTTCCGGCGGCCATGGGCCGGCTTCGGCAAAGCTCACCCGGCTAGCGGGCTGCCCTCAGCAGACTCACACCGAGGCAGCAGCAGCCGGCTGCCCCGCCTCGAAGTAGTCGACGAGGTCCGCGTCGAGCCGCGGAACGTCGAGCAGGCATCCGGATCCGCGCAGCGACTCCGTCGCCCGGATGCCGGTCGCCACGGCATTGCGGGCAGCGATGGGCGAGGTGGCCGTTCGCCCGCCATCGCGCACGAACGCGGTGAACTCGTCGATCAGCAGGCTGTCCGCGCCGCCGTGGCCGCCCTGCGCCTGAGGGACGATGAACGTCTCGTCGGCAGGTCCGGCGCCGTTGCGGCGCGTGTTCCACAGCCGCACCTCGTCGCCCGAGCCGTCCCCCATGTTCTCGAGACGTCCCTCGGTGCCGATGACGGTGTAGTTGCGCCAGTAATCGGGCGTGAAATGGCACTGCTGATACGAAGCGAGCACACCGCCGTCGAGCACCAGGTTGAGCTGCGAGATGTCCTCGACGTCGACGACCGGGTTGAGCCCGGTCTGCTCGGTGGGGGGCCAGTTGTCGAGGCTGTACCAGTCCCACATCCGCTCGCCGACGTGCTCGCGCCGGTCGGCGATGTCTCCGTACACGCTGAGCGAACCGACGGCCTGCACCCGTTCGGTGTACGCATTCGCGAGCCAGTGGATGACGTCGATGTCGTGCGCACCCTTCTGCAGAAGAAGTCCGACGGACTTCGACCGGTCAGCGTGCCAGTCCTTGAAGTAGAAGTCGCCTCCGTTGCCGACGAAGTGCCTGCACCACACCGCCTTGACCTCGCCGATGCGCCCCTCCTGGATGAGCCGGCGCATCAGCGTGATGACGGGCATGTGCCGCATGTTGTGCCCGACGTAGAGCCTGCTCCCTGTGCGTCTGGCCGTCTCGAGGATCGCGTCGCAGTCCGCGATGGTGGTCGCGAGCGGCTTCTCGCACAGTACGGCGACGCCCGCCTCGAGCACCGGTATGGCGACGCTCGCGTGCAGGTGGTCGGGGGTGAGCACGAGCACGGCATCCACTCCGGATGCCAGCAGCCGGTCGAGCGAGTCCGTCACGACGGCATCCGGGAACGCCGCTGCGGCATCGGCCCTGCCCCTCTCGCTCGTGTCGCAGACGACGGTCACGGCGGATCCCGCCCCCGGCCGGTGCGCCTCACGCGCCAGGCTTCCGCGCAGGCCGAAGCCCACGACGCCGATCCTCAGGTCGTTGCTGTTCTCACTCAATGGGGTTCCCCTTGTTCGTGCTCATCAGGAAGCTTCCCGCCGGAGCGGGGCAGGTGGAAGGAATGCTCCACCTGCCCCGCTCGTGGTGGGGAGTCGGCCGCTACCGCGCGGCCAAGGTGACGTACTGGCCGGCGTCACCCGGGGCTTGCTGCGCGAGCCGCATCCGCCCAGCCGCGAACTGGAGTGCGAGCCCGCTGTTGCGGTTCACGAGACGGTACGTCGTGGAGCCGGCCACCGAGGTGCCGTGGGTGGCGACGCGCTGCAGGTACCACTGGTCGCTTCCGCCGGTGGATCCGAGGCTGGTCGACGACATCGCAGTTCCGTTGGGCTGCTGGTCGCCGACCTTCGCGACGGCGCCCATGGCCCTCTGCGCCGCGATCCCGTCACCTGCGATCTGCAGGTCCTTGCCGGTCGCCGGGTTCACGAGACGGAAGAATCCGCTGTTCTGGCCCGTCGAATTCGGATCGGCAACCGGCACGAGTTGCCACGACGACGAACTCGTCGCCGCGCCGTTGCCGCCGACCAGGGACGGTCCGCCGTTGGCGTTCACCGCCTTGCCGCCGACGCGGAGGATGTACGAGCCGTCCGCCGTGACGGCGTTGCCGTCCGTGTCGCTCGGCACGTACTCCTTGCTCGCGACCGACCCGTCGGCCGCTGCCGTCTGGTCGATGTCCACCACCGTGCCGTTCAGGTCGGAGATCGTCAGGAACGAGCGTCCGGTGACGTTCTGGTTCGTCAGGCTGCCGTCGTCGAGCGACGTGAGGTATCCACCGTTCGATCCCGTCGGCATCGTGCCGACGACCTTCCACGAGTTCGGGTCGCCGAGGTCGGCGGTCTCGTACACGTTGCCGTCGTATCCGACGATGCGGTACATCCCGGCGTAGGCGTTGTAGCTGATCGCTGACTCGTTGTTCACCGCCGGCAGGTAGATGTGTCCCTGCGCGTTCTTGAAGTACCCGCTGCCGGTGATCAGGTCGACGGTCTGCGATGCACCCGTCTTCGGATCGGTCTGCGTGACGTAGAGGCCGCCGGTGACGGTCTTCACACCGTTCACGTACACATCATCGAGGACTCTGATCCACATGTTCATGCCGGTCGTCGGATCGGTGTACTTCACGGTGCGGCCCGGCACGGCCTGACCCGTCGCGTTGTTCACCATCGTGTGCGCCAGCGTGTTCACCGTGTAGGAGTTGCCGGAGTCGTCGGAGAAGACGGCGATGTGGTCGCTCTGCACCTGCGCTCCCTGGTACGACACCGCGGAGTTCGCTCCCGTGCCGTTCCACGAGATCGCATCGGTCGTCGGGTCGTACGCCACGTTCAGTCCGCCGATGGAGTTCACGTTGCCGTCGATGCCACCGATGCCGGGCTGCGACCAGGCTCCGTCGTACCACTTCTGCCAGGTGCCGGATGCCATGCCGCCGCTGATCGGCGCGCGCGCCATCTCGGTCCAGCTGGCCAGTGTCGACGACGCGGGCTTCTTGTAGATCTTGACGTTGTAGGTGATGTAGAAGTACCCGGACGAGTAGTCGACGTAGAGCCGGCATCCGGAGTTCCCGAACGGATACGACGTGCCGGGAGACGCCGCGCCGTCGATGACCTGGTCGTCATCCCATGCCGAGGTGAGTGCCGGTCCCGCGTACTGCCATGACGCACCCTTGTCGGTCGACGTCGCGAGCAGAATGCGGTTGTTGTGGTTCGCGGTCGCGATCTTCTGGGCCACCGTGGCCGTAGGACCGGACGTCGACCACGGGTCGAACTGGAACTCGTCGTTGAGCAGCGCATGCCAGGTGCCCGCCTGATCCACCCGCACGCCGATCACGTCGCAGTGGTCGTCCTGCTGGGGCGACGGGACGGGGTGCGTCCCGTCCTTGTCGAGCTGGTAGCAGATGGTGCCGGGATCGGCGTAGTACGCGGCTGCCGTCTTCTTCGTGGTCGTCGTTCCCATGCCGGAGCTCACCGCGCCGAGATCGGTGTTCGTGAACGTGTTCGCCCACGCGTGCGCGGGATTCGTGTCGTACGGCGTATCGCCGTTGGACCAGTGGAACTGGCCGTCCTTGTCGACGAACGCCGAGCCGGCGATGTCTGACAGGAGTCCGCCGTTGAGCTTACCGGTCTGGGCTGCCGTGTACTGAGGCGGGGTGGTCGCGCTGTCGGCGAACCCCGCTGCGGGCACTGCGGCGAGCACCGCGGTGGTGACGACGGCCAATGGAGCGAGCACGCGGATGCGTGCCGACACGCGTCGTCGCGGGCCGGGTTTGTGGTGCATGGTGCCTTCCTTTCGTCGAACTATGGATGGGTGGTGCTCGGGAGCCTTCGACCGGGTCAGAGCTTTACCGACGCGGTCTTCGCGGCAGCCGGTGCCTCCGCCACGTCGGGGTTGACCTCGACGGTCTGCCGCTGTGTCTCGTCGCGCTCCACCTCGATGGCGTAGACCAGCGGAACGGATGACTCGCGCGGCACGTCGACGGAGATGGTGCGCTCGTCGAGCAGCCGGGCCTCGACCGGTGCGCTCGTCGCGAGCGCCGTCACCGACCGCAGCCGGGTGCCGACCGGGAGAACGGGCTTGATCACCCCGGTGACCGGGATCCTGGTGACGATCGCGTAGGTCACGCCCGTCTCGGCGTTGTGCGTGTAGTGCCCCCAGCCGGGATAGTCCCAGTCGCGCGCCATTCCGCAGCCGTGGATGGCGGCGCCGTTCACCTCCATCCAGTCGCCGATGGCCGCTGCGGTCTCCACCTCGAAACCGGGGAGGGCGCCATCACCCATGGGGCCGAAGTTCAGGAGCAGATTGCCGTCGAGGCTGACGATGTGCGCGAGCTGCTCGATGAGCTCGCTCGGCTTCTTCCGCGACGCCGCGGCAGCGGCTCCCTCGTGGTAGCCCCACGATCCCTGCGGGATGGTCATGCACGCTTCCCAGTCGTGCGCGGCGACGGAACGGTCCCAGGCGTCGGGGAGCCTGCGCTCGTATCCGCTGAAGAAGTCGCCCATCATGTCGCCGTTGGAGTCGTGGTGGCGGGCGCCGTGCTCGTCGGCCCGCAGCCTGCTGTTCACCATGACGCCCGGGATGAGCTGCTTCAGCATCCGCTCCACCTCGAGGGTCCACCAGCCGTTCGCCTTCACGGATTCGTCCCACGTGCCGTCGAACCAGAAGCCGCGAACGGTCGGATACCTGGTGGCGAGTTCGCGCAACTGGTTCTGCGCGAACTCGAGGAACCGGGCGAAGGCGATCTCGTCGTCGGGGCTGTCGATGCGGTAGCGCCAGTCCGGATGGTGCCAGTCCAGAACCGAGTAATAGAGATGGACGGCCAGTCCCTCCTCCTCGTACGCCTCGACGATCTCGCCGAGCAGGTCGCGTCCGTGCGGGGTGGCAGCCACCGTCGTGTCGCTGAACGCGCTCGGCCACAGGCAGAACCCGTCGTGGTGCTTGGCGGTGACGGTCACGTACCGTGCCCCCATGGCCTTGGCCGTGCGGGCCCACGCCTTCGCGTCGAAGTGCTCGACGGTGAAGTCCGCGGCGATCGCCTGCCAGTCCGCGTCGTCGATGCGGGCCGACTTGGGCAGGAACTCGGCCGCGAAGTCGTAGGTCGTGCCGTTCCAGGCGCCGGCGGGCAATGCGTAGAGCCCCCAGTGGATGAACTGCCCGAAGCGATCGTGCCTGAAGGCCCTGATGGTCGGATCGTCGCGGCGTTCCAGAGTCTGTGCGCCGTACTGCAACTCCATGCGGATGTTCACCTCAGAGGTTGGCGGACTTGGGGCCGGTGTGGTGGTCCCACGGCACGAAGGTCACGAGATCGCAGTCGACGGTGGATCCGTTCGTCCAACGCACGCGCACGGTGCTGCCCGCCACTTCGACGTCGACGGCGGATGCCCACTCGTCGGGCCGCGGATCCTCGGTCGTGGTGAGCACGTGCAGCGTGACGAAGACGCTCGATCCGTGCACGGTGCTGCCGAACAGCGCGGGTGTCGCCGAGTGCGGGCCCATGGCGTTGGCGCCCTGGTAGCGGAAGACCACGGCTTCGTCCCAGCCGTGCAATCCGATGACGGCCGCGGTCACGGATTCGGCGCCGCGCACCCAGGCGGTCGAATCCGAAGCGTCGCCGCCGAGCGGCTCGGCATCGGCCACGGCGAATCCGCCCTCGCGGACCCTGCGCACGACTGGCGACTCGACAAGGTGGGCGCGCACCTCGTAGATCCCCTCGACGAACGACACCGTCGTCACGGAGCACCCGTCGAAGAGCTTGCGGTACAGCTGCGGCAGGTGGACGGATCCCGCGACGGTGCCCTCGACGCGGGATCCCCGAATGGCGCTGCGCCGACTGGCGTTGCCGTCGTCGTCGAGCAGCGCGAAGTGGGAGTCGACGTTGTCGTTCCACGCCTGGGCGGTGCCCGGCGCCGTGTGCGTCGAGTACGCGAACTTCGCGTAGTGCGGATCGTCGGAGTCCACATCGCGGCCCACCGGGATGCCGACGTGGTCGGTTCCGTGGTTGACGAGCCGCACGATGCCGTCTCCTGGCGACGCGAGGACGAATCCGGTGTCGGGCATCCCGGCCTGGAAGGCGTTCCCGTCGCTGGGCTGCTCCTGCTCCGGCTGCGTCCACACCGGCGCGTCGGCGGGCAGCGCGAGGCCGAGGAATCCGATGCCGGCGAGGTACGGAGACCCGAAGCCGCTGTAGTCCTGGCACATCGGTTCGAACGGTTCGTACCAGCCGAGGCCGAGGGGACCGTCGACGCCGACGCCCTTGTCGGTGAAGCGGGAGAGAACACCGGATGCCAGGCGCCGCGTCGTCCCCGGGGACAGCGGATTGACCCCGGAGATCTCCGCGCACCACAGCGAGGCGAGCACCGCCGTGCGGTACGTGAGCGACCGGCCGAAGTGCAGCACCGATCCGTCCGGCGCGAACATGCGCGAATACGAGCCAACGAAGGATGCGAGGCGCTCGAGGTGGCGCTGCCCCTCCAGCGTGTCCACCGTGTCGGTCATGCGGTACCACGCCCAGAGATAGGGGTGGATCGCCCACGCGTTGTAGTAGTCGATCGAGTGCTCGGGTCCGTCCGTGTACCAGCCGTCGCCGAGGTACCACGACTCAACCCTTGCCACGTTCCGGTGACCGATCGTTCCGCTGACGTCCTCGCCGACCGAGCGGAGGAATCCTTCGGCCATGGCGGGGAACAACTGCCAGTTGTTCTGCCACACCTCTGCCCTCGCATGGTGCAGAAGCCAGGTCGCGAGCTGGCGCTGGTCGTTCCGGCCGAGACGGTCCCAGAGCTTCTCACGGGTGACGTGCAGGCCGAACGCGATGTTCGCCGCCTCCACGATGGAATTCGTCACCCCGGGCAGCGGGGTGCGACACGTGACCCCTGTCGGCCATTCCTCGTCCCCGCCCGGACGAGTGCCGGCCAGCAGCGCTCTCGAATACCACTCCAGTTGTTCCTCGGCCGCTGCGTCGGACGCGCCGGCGATGCGCGGAGCGGCGAGCAGGAACGACCTGCCCACCGTCTCCATGCATTCGCGCCGCACTCCGTCTTCGGTCACCCGACCGGGAAGCCGGGTCATCGCGCCCTCTGGACTGGAGAAGCTCCGCACCTGCGACAGCCAGTGGTCGGCCACCGCAGTCCAGTGCTCGCGCCCCCAGCCCGTGCTCGGCGATCGCTCGAGGTCGAGCTCCGGCAGACGCAGGCCACGTATCACTGTCACTCCTGGTATTTCGATGGGGCCGCTGACGGGACGAGTGCTCAGGACGACGGGGTCGCCGTCGAGCCGCTCTTCGAGCCCTTCATGGCCTTCTGGTATTCGGAACGGATCTGGTCTCCACCGCCCGACTTCCAGTCCGAGACGGCGCTCTTGAGCTGGGCGAGTGAGCTGCGGCCCGCGATGTAGTTGTTGGTGGCGTCCGTCATCGCCTGCGACAGCGTGAGCCCCTTCTGCGCGTTCGTCGGGCTGAACAGGTTCGCGGTCGGGTCGGCGACGCCGATCGGGATCAGCTTCGAGTAGGCGCTGTGCAGCGTCTTGATCGCGTCGGGGAACTGCGGAGAGTACAGGGCGTTCGGACCGGCGGCCAGATACTTCCACGGCACAGCGGTGTCCAGCGCGGCCTGATCGGTCGCGATCGGGTTGCCTGCGCTGTCCAGCTTGTAGTCGGCGCCCTCGACGCCGTAGTTCATCAGCAGGTACTCCTCGCTGCCGAACGGAGCCGCCAGGAAGTTCGCCACCTGCAGCACGAGCTTGATGTGGTCGGAGCTGCCCTTCTTCACCATCGTCCAGGCGAAGTCGATGTTGTCCAGCCAGGTCATGGCCTTGCCGCCGTTGGCGCTGAACGGGATGAACGGGGCAGCCTGGTTGTCGGGGTTCGCGGCCGGCAGGGTCTGCTGGTATCCGCCCGGCTTGCCGTACGCGGGAAGCCCGTCGTAGATCTGGGCGACCTTGCCGGAGATGAACGCATTCGACATCTGCGACTTCGTCCAGCCCTCGCTTCCTGGAGCGATCACGCCGGCCGCGTAGAGCTTCTGCACGTACGAGATGGCCTCGATCCATTCCGCGGTCTCGTAGTTCTTGACGAGCTTGCCGTTCTTCTCGGTCCAGTTGAACGGCACGTGGAAGATGTGCATGAACGGCACGAGGCCGAAGTTCGTGCTTCCGAACGCCCACTGGTTCGCACCCGTGAGCTGCTTCGCGAGCGTGAGGTAGTCATCCGCACTCGCGATCTTGCTGGTGTCGGAGACGCCCGCCTTGGTGAAGTACGTCTGGTTGATGAAACCGGATCCGCCGGTCATGCTGCGGGGGATGGGCACCCCGTAGAGCTTTCCGTTCTGCACCGTCGGTTCCCAGAACGCCTGCGGGATGTTCGCCAGGTTCGGGTACGCCTTCACCTTGTCGCCCGCGAGGAAGGGCGTGAGGTCCTGACAGGACGACTCGAGGAACCCGATGATGTTCGGGATCGCCGTGGCGTCGTTCAGGATGAGGTCCGGCAAATTGCCGCCGGCGATGACGGTGTTGAGCTTGGTGTCGTAGTCGCTGCTGGACACCGACGTGATGTCCACCGTGCCGCCGAGACGCTTCTCGATCGCCTGCCAAGCCGGGTTGCTGGAGCGGTCGGTGGGCGGCGGTCCGAAGATGTTGGTGATGCCGGTGACGGTCTTGCCCTTCATGAAGGGGCTCGCCACCGAACGGAACGGGTTCTTGGGGTAGTTGAAGAACGCCGCGGGAACGCCCTCGGCCGTGGCCGCCAGATCGGCGGTGAGGCCCTTGACCGGGGTGTAGCTCGGCAGAACCGAGGTCGAGACGCTTGACGCCTTGAGCGCCGTCTGCGAACCGCAGCCGGCGAGCGAACCGCCGGTCACGACAGCCAGCGCACCGAGTGCCGTGTAGGAGAGGAAGGTGCGCCGGGTCGTCTGGGTGGACATCGACGGCTCCTTTCGTGGGTTGATGGTGGGTGATTGAGGGGGAGACGAAATGTCAGCCCTTGACGGCGCCGGTCAGGACGCCCTTGGTGAAGTACTTCTGCAGGAACGGGTAGACGAGCAGGATCGGAACGAGACTGATCACGACGACGGCCATCTCGATGGCCTGGGACGGTGCCGAGATCTCTCCGACGGTCGCCGTGTCGAGCGGGGACCCGAGCAGCACGTACTGCCGCAGGATCATGGCCAGCGGCCACTTGTCGCTGTCGAGGTAGAGCATCGCGTTGAAGAACGCGTTCCAATACGCGACCGCGTAGAACAGTCCGACGACGGCGAGCACGCCCTTCGACAGCGGCAGAACGATCGTGGTGAGGATGCGGAAGTCACCAGCACCGTCGATCCGCGCCGCCTCGAACAGTTCCTGCGGCAGCCCCATGAAGAACGAGCGCACGACGACGAGGTTGAACGCCGACACCAGCACGGGGAGGATGAGCGCCGCGTAGCTGCCCAGCAGCCCGAGCTGCTTGACCATGAGGAAGCTCGGGATGATGCCGGGGCTGAACAACATGGTGAAGAGTGCGACGAGCAGGATGAACTTGCCGAAGGCCAGGTCGCGACGGGACAGGCCGTACGCCATACCGACCGTGGCCGCCAGCGACAGGATCGTGCCGATCACGGTGATGAGGATGCTGCGCACGAGCGCCGCCGTCACGACCCCGCCCGCAAAGATCGTCTGATACGCGGCGAAGGTCGGATGCAGCGGGAAGAGCACCAGTCCGTTCGCGTTCGCGATGTCCGTGCTGTCCGACAGGCTCGTGGAGATGACGGTGAGGAACGGATAGATCGTCAGGATGCTGATCACCACGACGGCGATCACCTTGCCGACCCTGCCCAGTGCCGAGGGCTTCTCCATCCACGCGGGGCGGGCATCCACGGCACTCGGGCGCCGCTTGCGTTGCGCCGGCTTCGTCTGAACGAGAGCGGTTTCACTTGCCACTGGAGTAGACCCCTTCCTGACCGAACAAGTGGGCGACCTTGTTCGCACCGAGCACGAGCGCCAGGCCGACGATGCCCTTCACCAGGCCGACCGCCGCGGCCGGACCCCATTGGCCGTCCTGGATGCCGTGGTAGTAGACCCACGTGTCGAGAACTTCACCCGCACCGGGGCCGACGTTGTTGCGCTGCAACACGATCTGCTCGAATCCGACGGAGAGGATGCTGCCCAGGTTGAGGATGAACAGCAGGATGATCACCGGCATGATGCCCGGCAGGGTGATCTTCCACAGACGCGTCCACGGGCCTGCGCCGTCGACGGCCGCAGCCTCGTACAGCTCCTGATCGATGTTCATGAGCGCGGCGAGGAAGATGATCGTTCCCCATCCGGCGTCCTTCCAGATCTCCTGGATGGTGACGAGGAACGGGAAGAACGCCGGCGTCGTCATGGCGTTCCACTGCGGGAGACCGAGCATGTGCAGGAGGTTCGGCACCACTCCCGACGCACCGAGCACCTGGCTGAAGATCGAGACGATGATGACCCAGCCCAGGAAGTGCGGCAGGTAGACGACGCTCTGCACGAACTTGCGCACATTGCTCGACAGGATGCTGTTGAGCAGCAGCGCGAGCGCGATCGGCACCGGGAAGAACAGCACGAGCTGCAGGGACGTGATCACGAGGGTGTTGCGCAGCGACTGCCAGAACGTCGGATCTCCGAAGATCGTGACGAAGTTCTCGAACCCGGCCCACGCACTGTTGATGAAGCCGAGATAAGGCTGGTAATCCTCGAACGCGATGATGTTGCCCGGCAGCGGCAGGTAGTGGAACAGCACGAAGTAGAGGAAGCCGGGCGCGATCAGCAGCAGCATCACCTTGTCGCGCTTGATGCGCTGCCAGAGCGTCTTCTTGCGCACCGTCCGCGCCGTGGCGCTGCCTGCAACGCCCTTGCTCGTGCGGGTCGCCTGCAGCGCACCCGACCCTCGCGAGGCATCGGCGCCGTGACGTGAGGCGCCGCCACGACCGGAGGCTCCGGCCGCCTCGGACGACGTCGAGTCGTCCGCCAGCGTCTGGCTGTAGCTGCTCATGTGGTCCCTAGATCTGCAGCTCCGCAAGGGAAGCATCATTGATTCGCTTGACCGCCGACGATAGTAAGCGGTTTCTTTCGGACGACCGTAACAGCAGCCTCGCCAGGATGTCAACGCGAGCCGTTTCGCCGAAATTGTTCTGCAATCATGCAGAAACAAGGGGAAGTTGCACCGGTCCTTGCGTGAACGCCCGTTGATTCAGATACAGTAAGCGATTACTACGACCCATCGAGAGGACCTGTCGAAGCATGGACGAAGGCGCCCGAATGCCAGCGATCTTGGCGATGAGTGAGGCTTCGCTCGCCGAGGTGTTCTCGCCGCGTGCGCTTGCGCGACTGGAGCGTGCTGTCGAGATCGTCGGGCCTCGTCCGATCACGGAGTTCCGCTCGCCGGAGGCCCGCGCCGCTCTGGCCAACGCCCGGCTCATGGTGACCGGGTGGAACCCGCCACGAGTGGACGCCGCGGTCGTCGCCGCTGCACCGAACCTGCGAGCGATCGTGCATGCAGCGGGAACGGTGAAGACGTTCCTGTCCGAGGACGTCTTCCGGAGCGGAATCCGTGTCTCGAGCTGTGCCGCAGCGAACGCGATCCCCGTCGCGGAATTCACGTTCGCCTCGATCGTGTTCGGCATGAAACGAGTCGGACGGTTCTCCGCACGCCTGCGAGCCACCCATGCCCCGCGTGATGTCTCCGGCATGCCTCCGATCGGGGCGAGCGGCGTCACCATAGGGCTCGTCGGAGCCTCCCGTGTCGGCCGCGAGGTGATCCGTCTGCTCAGCGGACTCGACGTGCGCGTGCTCGTCAGCGACCCGTATCTTCCGGAATCGGATGCCGCACTCCTGGGCATCGAGCTCACGGATCTGCACGACCTGTGCCGGCGATCCGATGTGCTCAGCCTGCATGCACCGCTGACCCCGGAGACGAGGCGGATCATCGGGGCGGCCGAACTCGCGCTGCTCCCCGACGGCGCCGTGGTGATCAACACGGCTCGCGGACCGCTCATCGACACGGCGGCGCTCACCGCCGAACTCGTCTCCGGCCGCCTCGACGCCTATCTCGACGTCACAGATCCCGAGCCGCTGCCGAAGGACTCGCCCCTGTACGACCTGCCCAACGTGACCCTGACCCCGCACATCGCAGGCGCACTCGGCAATGAGGTGCTGCGGCTCGGCGACCTCGCCGTCGACGAGATCGAGCGACTCGTCTTCGGTGCCCAGCTCAGGCACGAGATCCGCTACGGCGATCTCGCCCGGATCGCCTGAGACTGGGGCTCCGACCGATGGCCCGACCGCGGAAGAATGCAGGTGCACACGACCCTGGGAGAGGCGCGACGATGAACTCCGACGCACCACGCGGAAAAGCAGGCACCACACGTATGCCCACCATCGACGACGTCGCCGCCCACGCGGGAGTCTCGACGGCGACGGTCTCGCGCGTGCTGAACGGGAACTATCCGGTGGCCAAGCACACCCGCGAGAAGGTGCTGGAGGCCGTCGCCGAGCTGCGCTACACGGCCAACGCCCACGCAAGGGCTCTTGCCGCTTCCGCGACCCGCACCGTCGGCATCATCGTGAACGATGTGGTCGACCCGTTCTTCTCGTACATCGTGCGCGGCGTCGAGCAGGAGGCGACGCTCAGCGACAGGCTCTGTCTCGTGGCCGCCGCACGAGGCGGCAGCGGCAGGAGCAGCCGCGACGAGGAACTCGAGCTGATCGACCGGATGCGCGAACAACGCGCGGACGCCGTGATCGTGGTCGGCGGCGCCTACGACGACGAGGGCCTGCGGCGCAAGATGGCGGATCGGGCGCGGGCACTCGCCGACGTCGGATCCGTTCTCGTGCTCTGCGGCCGCCCTTCGCTCGGAGACTCCGTGCCGACGAAGATGGTCGGCTACGACAACGAGGGAGGCGCCTTTGCGCTCACCGAGCACCTGATCGCGCAGGGCCACCGACGCATCCTGTACCTCGGTGGTCCTCCAGGGCTCTCCACCACCAGCGCGCGGCTCCAGGGATACCGTCGCGCCCTGCTCGCTCGCGGCATCGCACCCACGGATGATCTCGTGCACGAGGGCGCCTTCGGCCGCCATTTCGGCTACACCCGCATGCGCGAGCTGCTGCAGACAAACCTCTCCTACACCGCGGTCTTCGCAGCGAACGACCTGGTGGCGGCAGGCGCGCTCGAAGCGCTCACGGATGCCGGCATCCGCGTTCCGGAGGACATCTCGCTCGTCGGTTACGACGACATCCCGCAGTCGTTCGAGCTGCGACCCAAGCTGACGACCGTGCACGTACCGCTCGAGGAGATGGGACGCGAGTCCGTGCGCATCGCGCTGCACCGCGAGGATGCGTTCGACCGCCAGTCCGCCAACGAGGTCGTCGTCGGCACGCACGTCGTGGTGCGCGAATCCGTCGCCCCGCCGAGGGAGGCGTAGCCGGCGACACCACCTCACGCTGCCGCCCCGATCCCGGCGATCAGAGACCCGAACTCTCCTTGTCGTAGCCAGACCTCGCCATCCGATCTCGAGGACGAGAGAAAGAGAGAACCATGCACGGCAACGAAACATCCGGAGTCGACGCGAGCGCCGGCGCATTCACGCTGTCACGTCGGAGCCTGCTCATGCTCGCCGGCGCCGGAGCGCTCGCCACCACACTGATCGGCACGACTTCCGGAGCGCTGAGCGCCTCGGCGGACACGGCGGACATCGCGGTGCCCACGCTCGCCGACCTGATCGCCAGGCGGGCGACGATGCTCATCGGATCGGGCAACGCCGACGAGGTAGCGGCCCTGGCGGGCACCCTCGCGCGCATCTCCTCCGACGCGACGGCATCCTGGTCGGCCATGACCCTGAGTGCCGGTGCGCCCGGCCTGTGGGCCGACCTGCCGCTTCTCGGCATCGCCGCCGCGACGGCGACGGGCAACATGGGCGTCACGTTCGATCGAGTGCTCAGCCTCGCCAAGGCCTGGGCGACGAAGGGCACCGCTCAGTTCGGTGATGCGCAGCTCGCCGAAGACCTGGTCACAGCCCTCACCTGGCTGAGCACGAACTCCTTCGTGGCCGGAAAGGCGGCGGCGGGCAACTGGTGGTTCTGGGAGATCGGAGTGCCGCGCGACGCCGCCGACACGCTCGTCCTCCTCTACGACGAGGTACCGGCTCCCGTGCGAACGAGCCTGCTGGCAGCCGCCAGGTACTTCGCGCCGAACCCGAACTATCGCGGCAGGGGCACGAGCCTGGCCGAGACGGGCGCCAACCGGAGCGACAAGGCGCTCAACACGGCGCTCCGCGGCATCCTCGACGACCGGACTGACGAGATCGCCATCGCGAGGGACGCCCTCAGCGACGTCACCGGCAACAGCCGCAACAGCCTCTTCGCCTACGTCACCTCCGGCGACGGGTTCTACCGCGACGGCTCGTTCGTGCAGCACACCTACCTTCCCTACGCCGGCACCTACGGAACCGTGACGCTCTCGGGTGTCGCCTCGATCCTGGCGCTGCTGGGCGGCAGTACCTGGGCCGTCACTGATCCGAACCAGTCCGTGTTCCTCGACTCCATCCAGAAGACGTTCCAGCCGTTCGTGGTCGGCGGACGCGTGATGGACACGATCCGCGGAAGGGCCGTATCACGCGAGAAGGAGCCTGACTACGTCGACGGCGCCACCCTTGTCGCCTGCACGCTCCTGCTCGCGACGGGCGCACCGGCGCCGTATCAGGCTCAGTTCCTCTCGCTCGCCAAGGGCTGGCTGCAGCAGTGCACCGACGTCGACCTCGTCGGCGTGCCCACGCTGACCATCGCCCAGGCGCTCCTCGTCGCCGGCGTGCTGTCGGACGACTCCGTGCAGCCTGCACCGGCCCCGGTGACCACGCAGGCGTTCGGCGATCAGGACCGCCTCGTTCACCACCGTCCGGCCTGGTCATCGGTCGCGAGCGTCTCGTCCAAGCGCATCGGACGCTACGAGTGGGGCAACGACGAGAACAACCTCGGCTGGTACCAGGGCGACGGCATGCTGTTCGTCTACACGCCGCAGTCGGATCCCGCCCACTTCAGCGCGGACTTCTGGCCGACGGTGGATCCGTACCGCCTGCCGGGCACGACGGTGAACGACGAGACCCGCGCGTCGGGCGCGGGCGGAGCGGGCACCGGCATCCCTCGGGCGTTCCAGGCCTTCGCGGGCGGACTCGCTCTCGAGAACCGGTGGGGTGTTCAGGGCATGGACCACCTCAACTTCGACAAGACCCTCGCCGGCAAGAAATCGTGGTTCTTCCTCGATGACGGGGTCGTGTGCCTCGGCGCGGCCATCGCCGGATCCGGCGGCCACGATGTGCTCACCACCATCGAGAACCGCTCCTACGCCGCAGGGTCCGCCCCCGTGCTGCGCGTCGACCACGCCACGAAGAAGCCTGTGGCAGGCAACGCACCGCTCGCCTTCACCGGCAGCCTCCACATCGAGGGCTACGGCGGGATCGTGCTGCTCGACGCCGAAGGCGTCTCCGGCACCCCGCAGGTTCAGATCGTGCATCGTGAGGGAGCCTGGTACGACATCAACTCCGGAGCGGATACCGCCGGCTCGACGACCGTGCGGCAGCGCGACTACGTGACGGTGACGCAGCCGCACGGCACGGACCCGACGTCGGGCGGATACGCCTTCCTCCTGCTCCCGACCGCCGCCCACAGCACCACGTTCTCGACGCAGGCGCAGAAGCCGGTCAAGGTGCTGGCCAACACGGCGGCGAGCCAGGCGATCCTCGACACGAGAACCGGCGTCACGCTCGCCAACTTCTTCGCCGTCCCCGCGAATGCCGTGAAGGGGATGCAGGTGAGCGGCCCGTGCTCCGTCGCGGTGCACAGGGACGGAGACGTCGTGACCGTGGCGCTCGCGGATCCGAGCCGCACGCAGTCGACGGCGACACTCGTGCTTCCCGACACCGGATCGTTCACGGTGCAGCAGGCGGACGACGGCGTAACGGTGACGGGATCCGCCCCGCTCACCCTGCAGTTCGCCCTCGACGGTCATGGGCACGCGAAGCAGATCGTCCTGACGCGCTGAAGCACAGCGGGCCGCGTCGCAGCGTCGGCGTGGCCCGCTCGCCCCTCACGGTTCGCACCACGACTCTTGCTCGATCCGACAGAGGCGAGCGCCGCCGCTACACGAGGTGCTGCTTCTCCAGCTGCTGTTCCACCGCAGCCGCGATCGTCAGCTGTCCGTCCGAATTCGGATGCACGTCGTCGGACTGCATGTATCCCGGCTTGTTCAGCAGGGGCGTTCCGATCTCCAGGTAGTACCCGTCGACGGACGCCGTCGCGGCGTGCATGTCGTCGTCGATCTCATCGAGCTGACTCGGCGGCTCGTTCTCGTTCCACACCGGACTGACCGCCACGATGATCGTGCGCGGGAGATCGTGGCGGAGGGTCTGCATGGCGTCGATCATCGACTGCTGCACGTCGGATTCCGAGACGCCGAGGTCGTTGCTGCTGCCGGAGATGACGACCATCGACGGATCGAACCGGACGGCCTCGGTGACCTGGTCGGCGAAAATCCCGCCGCTGTTGCCCTTGGTGACGAATCCTGCGCCATCGGTGGAGAGATTCACCAGTCGCCATCCGTTGTACTCGCCCAGCACATAGGGCCACGCCTGATAGACCGAGTCCAGACCGTGGCCGTTCATGATGGAGTCCCCGATCGCGACCACCGTGCTGGCCCTGGCCGTGGATCCGCTCGTCACCGGATGCCGGTGCACATTCGCGTTCAGCGCCGTTGAGATGGCGAGGGCACCGCATCCGATCACGGCTGCCGCAGCGCAGGTGATGAGCGCGAGCGCTGCGAGGGGCGTCTTGGCCATGCGGCCGATGCTAGGGACGGATCCTCTCTGCTGGCTGACACCGCGCATCCGCTCGCCCGCTTCTGCCTGAGTGCTACTTCTCCAAGGGCCGCCACACGACGACCTGGTTGCTGCGACGCACCCGAGTGCCGGCCCGCAGAGACACCACTTCGCCCTCGGACCCCGCGGCGAACACCCGCCTGCCCGGCCGATTGAGCAGCTCGTCTGCGAGCGCGCTCTCGAGCTCGCGCACCCGCTCGTTGAGACGCGTCACATGGTTCTCGAGCTCCAGAATGCGGCGGATGCCCTCCAGGCTCACTCCCTCTGAGCCCAGCCGCGACACCTCCCGCAGCTGCACGACGTCGCGCATCGAGTAGCGCCGGGAACGCCCGGCCGTGCGCTTCGGGCTCACCAGCCCGAGCCGGTCGTACTGACGCAGCGTCTGCGGATGCATGCCGGCCAACTCGGCGGCCGCGGTGATCGCGAAGACGGGAGTCGTCTCGTTCAGTTCGACCATCGCCGTTCACCTCGCTCTCTTTCGGTACCGCTCATTCGGCGCAGTCCATGCCGCCCGACGGTCCGTGTACTGCCTGCGTACGCGATGGCGCCGCCGCTACGCGTTCGGCACGCCGGTCAGCGCGCCGCTGCCCTCGCCTTCGCGAGCAGCTCATCGCGCGGGTTCTCCTGCGGCAGGGTCTCCTCGAACGCGTGCAGCGCTTCCTCGCCCGCCTTCGTCAGGTGCGACGGAACGACGATCTGCACGACGGCGAGCAGGTCACCGGTGCCGCTCTTGGTCGAAACGCCGCGTCCCTTGACCCGCAGCACGCGTCCGCTCGGCGTTCCCGCAGCGACCTTGAGCCGAACGGTGTCTCCGCTCAGCATCGGCACCTCGATGGTGGCGCCGAGCGTCGCTTCACCGAAGGTCACGGGCACCGTGACGCGCAGGTTCAGGCCGTCCCGCTCGAACACCGGATGCTTGCGCACCGACACGGTCAGGTAGAGGTCACCGCGCTCGCCGCCGTCCGGCGACGGTCGTCCCTTGCGGGGCACGCGGATGCGCTGCTTGTCCGAGACGCCGGCCGGGATCCGCACCTTCACGGTCTCGCCGTCGACTGTCAGGTGAACGGTCTCGCCGCTGACCGCGGTCTGGAAGTCGATCGTCGTGGATGCCGTGACGTCCTGGCCCTGCGTCGGGCCGCCGTATCCGCGGTATCCGCCCGTCGACTGGCCGAAGCGTCCGTTGCCGAAGAGACCCCCGAGCAGGTCGTCGTATTGACCGCCGCCGCCCTGCTGGAACGTGTACGACTGGCCGCGGCCGCCCTGGCCGAACATGCCGCCGAAGACGTCCTCGAAGCCGCCTGCGCCCTGGCCGCCGCCGGGTGCGGTGAAGCGGGCGCCGGATCCCATGGCCCGGATCTGGTCGTACTCCTTGCGCTCCTCCTCGTCGGAGAGCACGGAATACGCTTCGCTGATCTCCTTGAACTTCGCCTCGGCCTTCGCGTCCCCCGGATTGGAATCCGGGTGGTACTGGCGCGCGAGCTTGCGATACGTCTTCTTCAGCTCGGACTGCGATACGTCCTTGGAGACACCGAGGACCTTGTAGAAGTCCTTGTCGAACCAGTCCTGACTGGCCACCCGGCACCCCCTTCCTTGTGTTGCTCTTGTCTGTATTGAGTTGAGGACCGCCGCTGCCGTTGGTCGGGCTTTCTGCCGCTGGTCGAGCTTGTCGAAACCAGCAACCCGCCGGTCGAGCCTTCCGAAGCCGCTCTTCCTGGTTTCGACAAGCTCGACCGGCGGTGCAGGCGAGTCCGTTCTGCCGGTTCTACGCGGGAACCGCGACGACCACCTTGGCCGCACGCACGAGCGTGGAGCCGAGCGTGTAGCCCACCTCCACCACGTCGATGATCGTGGGCTCGGTCACGCCGGGAGACGGCTGCTGGAAGATCGCCTCGTGCACGTTGTGGTCGAAGACCTCACCGGCCGCACCGAACGGCGACAGTCCGAGCTTCTCGGCCGCGCCGCGCAGCTTGCCGGCGATGGTCGCGAAGGGGCTGTCGCCCTCGAGGTCCCCGTGCTTCTCCGCACGGTCGAGGTCGTCGAGCACGGGCAGGATCGCCTTCGCGGTGTCGGCGACGGCGCGCTCGCGCTCCACCTCGCGGTTCGCCTCGGTCCGCTTGCGGTAGTTCGCGTACTCAGCGGTCACCCGCTGGAGGTCGGCGAGCCGCTCGGCAGCGAGTTCCTCTGCGCTGGTCTGGCCGGAGAGGAAGGCGAGGTCGACGTCGGAGAGCGAGGTCTCGACATCCGGTCCCTCGTAGCCCTCGCCGGTGTCGACCACCTGCTCGTGCTCGAGATCACCGGTCTCGGCGGCGGAGCCCTGCGACTCCGCCGCGTCATCCGGCTGACGAACCTTTCCCGTTTCGGGGTCGATGCGCCGCTTGTCGCGGATCACCGGCTCCTCGTGTTCGTTCGATTCGTCCTTCTTCGCCATGACTACTTCTTCTCGTCCTCGTCGTCCACGACCTCGGCGTCCACGACGTCGTCATCAGACGACGACTCCGGCTCGCCTGCCGGCTGCTCGCCCTGCGGAGCGGATGCGTCGGCCTGCGCTGATGCGTAGATCGCCTCGCCCAGCTTCTGCTGGCTGGCACTCAGCTTGTCGTATGCGGACTTCACGGCCTCGTCGTCGTCACCGGCGAGTGCGGACTTGAGCGCGTCGACGTCGCCCTGCACGTCGTCCTTCACGTCGGACGGCAGCTTGTCCTCGTTGTCCTTGATGAGCTTCTCGATCGAGTAGACCATCTGCTCGGCGCTGTTGCGCACCTCAGCGGACTCGCGGCGCTTCTTGTCTTCTGCGGCGTGCTCCTCGGCCTCGCGCACCATGCGCTCGATGTCGTCCTTCGGCAGCGACGAGCCGCCGGTGATCGTCATCGACTGCTCCTTGCCGGTGCCCTTGTCCTTGGCGGACACGTGAACGATGCCGTTCGCGTCGATGTCGAACGTGACCTCGACCTGCGGGATCCCGCGCGGAGCCGGCGCGATGCCGGTCAGCTCGAACGTGCCGAGCGGCTTGTTGTCACGGGTGAACTCGCGCTCACCCTGGAACACCTGGATGGCCACGGACGGCTGGTTGTCATCCGCGGTCGTGAAGGTCTCGCTGCGCTTGGTCGGAATGGCCGTGTTGCGCTCGATGAGCTTGGTCATGATGCCGCCCTTGGTCTCGATGCCGAGGCTCAGCGGGGTGACGTCGATGAGCAGGACGTCCTTGCGCTCGCCCTTCAGCACGCCGGCCTGCAGAGCGGCGCCGACGGCGACGACCTCATCGGGGTTGACGCCCTTGTTGGGGTCCTTTCCGCCGGTCTCCTGCTTCACGAGCTCGGAGACGGCCGGCATGCGCGTCGATCCACCGACCAGCACGACGTGGGCGATGTCGCTCACCTTGATGCCGGCCTCCTTGATGACGTCCTGGAACGGCTTCTTGGTGCGGTCCAGCAGGTCGCTGGTCATCTGCTCGAACTGGGCGCGCGTGAGCGTCTCGTCGAGGTTCGCAGGGCCGTTCTCGGTCAGCGACAGGTACGGGAGCTGGATGCTCGTCGACATGCTCGACGAGAGCTCCTTCTTCGCCTGCTCAGCGGCTTCCTTCAGACGCTGCAGCGCGATCTTGTCACCGGAAACGTCGACGCCCGTCGTGTCCTTGAACTTCTTGATCAGCCACTCGACGACGCGCTGGTCCCAGTCGTCACCACCGAGGCGGTTGTCACCGGCGGTCGCGCGCACCTGGATGGTGGAGAAGTCGTCGTCCTTGCCCACTTCGAGCAGCGAGACGTCGAACGTTCCGCCACCGAGGTCGAAGACCAGAATCAGCTCGTCTTCCTTGCCCTTGTCCAGGCCATAGGCGAGCGCCGCAGCGGTCGGCTCGTTGATGATGCGCAGCACGTTGAGGCCCGCGATCTCACCGGCCTCCTTGGTGGCCTGGCGCTCGGCGTCGTTGAAGTACGCGGGGACGGTGACGACGGCGTCCGTCACCGTGTCGCCGAGGTACTGCTCCGCGTCCCGCTTGAGCTTCTGCAGGATGCGCGCGGAGATCTCCTGCGCGGTGTACTTCTTGCCGTCGATCTCCTGCGTCCAGGTGGTGCCCATGTGGCGCTTCACCGACGAGATCGTGCGGTCCACGTTGGTGACGGCCTGGCGCTTCGCGGTCTCACCGACGAGCACCTCGCCGTCCTTGGTGAACGCGACCACCGACGGAGTGGTGCGGAATCCCTCCGCGTTCGCGATGACGACCGGCTCGCCGCCCTCGAGCACGGCGACCACGGAGTTGGTCGTTCCGAGGTCGATACCTACTGCACGTGACATGTGTTGTGTTTCCCTTCCTCGGGCGCACGTCGGTGCACCCTTGTGGCCCGGTGCCTTCTGCACCCGCGACCGAAGTCATGGAACGAGACCCGGTACTCCAGGCGTCGCGGCGTGAAGATACTTGAGTCTCGCAGACTCAACTTATGTCACAGCCGAGTGCGTGTCAAGCGCGACCGGACAAAACTTGAGTGCACTTATATCAACTTTCAACCCGGCTGTCGTATTCCGCAGAACAAGCGGCGCGATCACCCGATTCACGGCAGGGCGGAGAATGCTGTGCGACCAAGGCGACGCCGTGATCCGACGCCCGCGAAGACGAGAGCCAGCCCGATGACGCCCCAGAGCAGTGCGATGACGGTGCCAGCCACGGCGAGCGCTGGAACGCCGCCGATCGCACCCCGCAGGGCATCGAGCGCGCTGGACGTGGGAAGGATCCCCGCGATCGTGACGAGCGCGGCAGGAACGGTGGATGCCACACCGACGGCGAGCGCGACCACCCCGATCACCAGGGCGATCACCCTGCCGATCGCGCCCATCGCCGCCGCCAGACCCTGATTGACCACGGCGAACACGGCGCCGACGACCACGGAGACCCCGATATAGCCGAGCCAGATGCCGGGTGTCAGTCCGAGTCCGATCAGCACGACCGTCGACACCAGCAGCCCTTGCACGGCACCCAACGCTGCGCTGACGCCGGCCGACCCGATGGCCAGGCGCAGGGATGACCTGCTCCCCAACAGCCGTTTCTCCGGCACAGACTTGCGCACGAGCGCCAGCACCATGGCACCGATCCACAGGGCGAGCATGGTGAAGAGCGGCGCGGACTGAACGCCGGACGGTGCAGACCGCGGGTCGATCACCACCGGCTGGGAGGCCGTCGACGACAGCACCTGAATATCCGAATCCGAGTACGACGGGATCTTCGGCACGGCCGCAGCGAGCCCGGATGCCAGCTGATCCGCTCCGCTGCTCTCCTGCTGCGCGCCCGTCGACAGGCTGGCCGCACCGTCGGCGAGCGACGCCGCGCCCGACGCGGCCTGGTCGATGCCACCCACCAGCTGAGGCGACGCTGCCGCGAGCTCGGCAGCCCCTGACGCGACCTGATCGGAGCCGGCCGCGAGCTTCGCCGTGCCGGTCGCCGCCGCCTGCATGCTGGCGAGCGCGGCTGTCGCCCGGTCGCACAGTGAGCCCGGGTGCTGACAGATCTCGGCGACCACCCCGGCGAACGACGCCAAGGCGGCGGACAGCGAACCCGAGATCGCGTCGTTTCCGGAACTCACCTGGGCCGCACCCGCCGCCAGCTGCGCGGTCTGAGCGGGCAGCGCTGCCGAACTCGCGGAGAGGGTGTCGAGTCCGGACGACAGCGAGGCGGCGCCGTCGGAGAGCTGCTGTGCACCGCTGGAGACGGAGTCCGCTCCCGCTGACACCTGAGTCGCACCGCTCGACGCCTGTGCGATCTGGTCGTGCACGGAGTTGAAGCCCTGATAGACGCCCTGGAGGTACTGGTCCACGATCTGGCGGTTCAGTTGCGCCGTCGCCGTGGCCGTCACAGCCTGCACGAGCGCGGGGTCGAGGAGCGCAGCCGACGCGCTCGTCCGCACCTGAACGAGCGCCGGTACCGCGCTCTGAGCCGGTCCCGACAACGAACTGATCGATGTCGAGAAAGTCGTGGGGATTGTGAGGACCGCGGCGTACCGACCCGCGGCGAGGCCGTCCGCCGCGTCCTGATGGTTCGTGAGCACCCACGTGAAGTTGGATCCGACCACTGCCGGCTGAATGGGTGTCTGCTCGTCCGGGGATGAACCGCCGATGAGGCCCGCCGCGAACTGCCGTCCGATCGGTGTCGAGGTTCCGTTGATCGTCACGGGCACGTCGTCGTTCACGATCGCGGCGCTGACGCGATCGAGATGCAGCGCCGGTGTCGAGAGCCCCCACGACAGCAACAGGCCGAGGAGCACCGGGAGCAGCACGACGACCGCGACCGCGATGCCGCCGAGCCTCTCCGAGCCGGACCGTCCCGACAGTGGACCACCGGTCATGTCAGCTCACCTCCGAGGCCATGCGCTCATCCGTCGATGCCGGTGCCGTCGCCTCGACCATCGCGCTGTGGGTCGTGACGGACTGGCCCATCAGCTCGGCGACATCCGCATCCACTCCTACAGATGCGACGACGGTCAGCGGTGGGGCACCGCTTCGCAGGCGTTCCGCCCGCTCCCGCTCCAGTACCTCCGCGATCGCGTTCCGATCCCGCTCATCGCCGACGCTGTCCGGATCGCAGAGCCCGAGCACCGCGATGCCATCGCGGAGCGCGAGATCCACCTCGTCGGCGGGAGCCGACGATCCGCGCAACGGGACGATGGCGGACCGTGCGCGCACGGCGCCCGCCCTGGTGGGCAGCACGAAGCCCGCGACCTTGAGGCGGCCGGATGCCACGTCACCGCGCCCGCAGATCGCCGCCACTACGATCGCACCGGCAAGGTCGTCATCCGCGCGCACGAGCAGAACATCGCCGTACGGGACGAGGACATCGAGCCCCGAGGCGATCTCGCGCCCAGAGCGGGCGACCGCGACGTTCTCCGCGGCGATGGCGTATGCCGAACCGTCAGCCGGCCAGTCGGCGAGCTCCAGCTCGTGGGCGATGCCCTCACCCTCGGCGTCGAAGTGCGGCAGCATACGGTCGAGGCCGGCGGGCATCCACCAGGCGAACCTGCCGAACAGCCTCAGCACGGCGGGGATCAGCGTCATGCGCACGATGAACGCGTCGATCGCGACGCCGACGGCGAGCCCGAGGGCGATCGGCTGGATCGAAGCGTCGCCCTCCGGCACGAAGGCCGCGAACACGGCGAACATGATGACGGCTGCCGCGGTGACCACCTTGGCCGAGCCGAGGAATCCCGCTTCGACGGCGCCGTGCGCGTCACCGTGATGCACGTAGTCCTCACGCATGCGGCTGACCAGGAAGACCTCGTAGTCCATGGCCAGGCCGAAGAGCACACCCATGAGGATGATCGGCATGAAGCTGATGACGGACCCCAACGAGGCGACTCCGAGCGGTCCGGAGAGCCATCCGTCCATGAAGACGAGGCTCGTGATGCCGAACGCGGCGCCGATCGAGAGCAGGTAGCCGAGTGCCGCGGTGACCGGAACCACGATCGACCGGAACACCATGGCCAACAGAACGAGAGACAGTCCGACGACCAGGATGCCGAACGGGAGCAGCGCCTGGGCGAGGCGCTCGGAGACGTCGATGCCCGCCGCCGTGTATCCGGTCACGGACAGGTCGACGCCGTACTGCTTCTGGAACTCGTCGTGCATCCCTCTCAGTCGTCCGACGAGGTCCTCCGTGGCCTGCGAGTCAGGGGCGCCGCTCGGGATGACCTGCACGATGCCCGTGTCCCCGCTCTGGTTCGGCGTGGAAAGCGGCACCGCGACGACGCCCGGCACCTTGGCGATGCTCGCGCCGAGATCGTTCATCAGCCCGACCGGATCCTTGCTCTGGATGACCGACCCGGTCATGATGAGCGGCCCGTTGTATCCGGGGCCGAAGTGCTTGTCGATGAGGTCGTACGTGACGCGCCCTGGTTCGCCGGCGGGCAGTGATCCGGCATCCGGAAGTGCAAGGCGCAGATGGGACGCGGGAACCGCCAGCAATCCAAGTGCCGCGACGATGACGACCACCGTGACGATCGGCCATCGGGTGGCGCCGCGGACCCAGCCGAGGAACAGCCGAGACGGACGGGCAGCGACGCGATCGGGAGTTGCGCCGGATCCGTCCTTTTCCACGTCGTCGTCCTGGCCATCGGCCGGACCGGATGCCGAGGGTGACGGATCGCGGGTCGTGGCATCCGTGATCGTCCCTGCGTCGGATCCGGCATCCGGGGTCACCGCCGCCGACCCCTCGGACGCCGCTTCGTGCGCCGACGCCCCGGACGCCTGCGCGGAGTGGCCCGTGCCCTCGTTCACGTGGCGGCGACCGTGCGGCGTACGTCCTGCCGCGCCGGGACGGAGGGCTTTCGGAACGATCCGCCATCCGAGGAATCCGAGTAGCGCCGGCATGAGCGTCATCGAGATCAGCACGGCCAGAGCCACCGCGCCGGCGGATGCGACGCCCATGGTGGTGAGGAACGGGATGCCGGCCACGCTCAGCCCGAGCAGCGCGATGATCACCGTCACCGCCGCGAACACCACGGCCGAACCCGCCGTTGCAATGGCCCGCGCTGCGGATTCTTCCGGATCGATCCCGCTGCGCACCTGGTCGCGATGTCGGGAGGCGATGAACAAGCCGTAGTCGATGCCCACCGCCAGACCGAGCATGAGAGCCAGAAGCGGCGTGGTCGACGTGATGGTCGTGACCGACGTCATGGCGAGGATCACGGAGAGCGACACCGCGACACCGAGGAGCGCGGTGATCAGCGGCATCGCCGCCGCCAGGAGCGACACGAACGTGAACGCGAGCACCACGAAGGCCACGGCGATGCCGAGAAGCTCCGTGATGCTGATCCCCGTCGATGTCTGCGCGAACAGTTGACCGCCCATGGCGGTCTGCGACCCCTTCGGCAGCTGCGACTCGAGGTGATGCGCCTCCGTCTGCAGGGCCGCATCCGTGGCGTCGGACACCGCGCTCTGCGCGACGGAAAGCTGCACGGGAACGATAACTGCCGACTCGTCGGAGCTGATGTTCGCCGTCGACGTCGATGAATACGGCGACGTCGCGGACGATACCTGAGGGATCCGCGACAGCCGG
The DNA here is from genome assembly GCF_012985205.1 of Planctomonas sp. JC2975. Taxonomy (NCBI): domain Bacteria; kingdom Bacillati; phylum Actinomycetota; class Actinomycetes; order Micrococcales; family Microbacteriaceae; genus Planctomonas; species Planctomonas sp. JC2975. The sequence continues at coordinate 2,471,281 of NZ_JABEKS010000001.1, forward strand.
GTCACGCTCTCCTCGACCGCTGACTGGAAGGCCGGATCCCGCACGCTCGCGCCCGCCGGCGCCACGGCGACGAGTTGGGCGGATGCGCCGCTCATCTGCGGGAACGTGCGGGCCAGAGCGTCGAGCGCTTGCTGCGACTCGGTGCCTGGAATGGCGTACGTGTTCTGGGTCCCCGTGCCGAGCAGCGCTGCCCCTGCGATGGCCAGGGCCACGAGCGCCAGCCAGATCGTGAGAACCCAGGAGCGTCGCCGGAACGCCCATCGTCCGACGGCGTAGAGAAAGGACGACATGCTCAGCCCCCTGCCATGGTCCTGCGGTGAATGTAGGTCGGAGTTCGACCCGCCGCAGGCCCCCTAATGAGGGGTCTCATGTTCAGTACAACGCCCGCGTCGGGTACCTGGTCGTCGCTGTCGCGGCGTTCGCGAGCGACTCGGTGCCGGCATCCAGGTAGCCGAAGGTGGTCACGTGCTCGCTGAACTTCTTCGCCAACGCGGTCATGTCGGTGACACCTGCGTATGCGGCGGATGTCGGATCGTTGTTCCAGTTGGAGTGTTTGATCGGCTCATGGGCCGTCACGGGCAGGCGTCCGCCCGAGCCCTCGACGTGAAGGATCGTGGCGCCGAACGACGGCGAACGCGGATCCTGTCTCGTGAGGCGCCCCCACTGCGCCTGGGTGTCGCCGACCGCCTCGCCTGCGTACACGTGTTCCGCGTGCAGGGCACGGGCATCCCGGATATGCGCCTCGATTCCCGCAGACCCGAGCATGACGAACGAGAAGATGCCGAGTCCGCGGGTGGATGCCAAGGCGTTCGCCGCCGTCGTCGTGCCGTAGGAGTGCGCGATGACGCTGAGGTCCACGCCGACGCCGCCGTCTCGGCTCGCACGGAATCCCTCGAGCGCTGTCACCAGCCGCGGAGCACCGCGGGCCGCGTAGCCGCCGAGGGCGGCGTCGATGCCGGGAGGCGGGGTGATGTACCCGATCCACGCGATGACGGATCGATGCGACGGGGCGCCGGCCTTGCCCTGCTCGTCGTACACGTTCTGCGCCGCCTGCGTCCACAGCTGCATGTCGTCGGCGTACGTTCCCATGCCCGGCACGTCGAAGGTCACCTGCATCGCCTGATCGGGATTGCCGACGGCCACCGCCGCGAGCGGCCGAGGCGCCGGCGTCAGCTCGACGAGGTAGCGCTCGGTGCCGCCCTTGCCGGTGAGTGATGCCTTGACCGCTTTGAGGGCGCGCAGACGGAACTGCGCCGTCGCATCCTTCGGGCGCGCCGCGACGCGCTTCTTCGTCGCGGCGAGCGCTCGCCCGAGGTAGAGCCGGTTCGCCGCGTCCCTGTCGACGTAGTCGACGCCCTCGAGGTTGCCGATGAGGTCCGGCGCGTTGCGCAGGGCGGTCTTGCGCTCCTTGCCCGTCGCGTCGTTCCAGAGTTCGTCGACGTACTTGCTGTCCGAGTTGGCGAGATCGACGGCCGTCTCCGGATGCTTGCGCAGATACTCCTGCGCCTGTTTCGGCGGCATGCTCCACAGCTTCTGCAGCCCGTCGTCGATGACCTGCTTGCCGACGGTCGGCGCGGTCAAAACCGCCGTCACAGCGACACCGGCCATGACGATGATTCCGACGGCTCGCCCCCAGCCGATCATGTGCCGAAGTCTAAGCGCGCTCGGAGAGGCCCTGCCCGCCCCGAACGGGGGACGAACGGACGGATCGGTTCGGATCGGTGAGAGCCGCGAGGTGGCCATCGGGCCGGTGGGCACCGCACCGCCTGTCGCGGCTGAGAGCGCGACCACGGCCGCGCATCGACGGATGCGCGCACAGGCCGACATGCACCATGCTGGTCATTGCAACGATTCGATCGATGACGATCTCCGCCTCGCGAGGCGACGGGGAGATCAATGAAGGAGCATCCCCATGGCTGCCGAGACAGCGTCCACCCCCTCCGTTCAGCTCTACTCCGTGCGCGACGCCATCGACGCCGACCTCGACGCCGCCGTCGCGCGCGTCGCAGAGATCGGCTTCCGCAACGTCGAGCCCTACGCCTTCCACCTGCGCACGGCGGACTACAAGCGCGCGTTCGCTGCCAATGGCATCCAGGCGCCGTCCGGCCACGCGCCGGTCATCGACTCGGATGACGCGGCATCGATCTTCGACGCCGCCTCCGAGCTGGGCATGACCACCGTCATCGACCCGTTCATTCCGACGGATCGCTGGCAGACGGCGGATGACGTGCACCGCATCGCGGACCGCGTCAACGAGCTCACCGAGCAGGCCAAGGGCAACGGCCTCGAGTTCGGATACCACAACCACCAGTGGGAGTTCACGAACAAGGTGGACGGCCGTGCGGTCTACGACCTGTTCGTCGAGCTGCTGAGCCCCGACACGGTGCTCGAGGTGGACACGTTCTGGGCCACGGTAGGCGGCGCCGACGCGCCCGCCGTGCTGCGCGCGCTGGGCGACCGGGTCCGCGCCTTGCACATCAAGGACGGCAAGATCGACGAGGACATCCGCAACGTGCTGCCCAGCAGCGAGAGCGCGCTGATCGTGCCGGAGGCGCTGCAGCGTGCGTTCGAGAACCAGACGCCGGCCGGTCAGGGCGACGTCGATGTGAAGGCGATCCTGCAGGCCGCGCCGAACGCGCTGCGCGTGGTCGAGTTCGACGCGTACAGCGGCGACGTCTTCGTAGGCATCGCCGAGTCGCTGGCCTGGCTCGCCGAGAACGACAACTAACCACCGGCCGGCCACTGGCCAGTGGCCACACCTGCACCGAGAACAGCAACTGTCGCGCTCTCAGCACGAGAACAGCAGCAATTCTGCTGTTCTCGCAGACAGTTGCTGTTCTCGGAGCGGGCAGTGGTCAGCGGCGGTGACAGCAACTACAGCGGCAGGTCAGGCCGAGGCAGCGATCGACGCCCGCCGTGCGACGCCGCCGCTGCGCAGGAACTCAGCGACCGGCAGCGTCGCGGCGCCGAGTGCAACGGCATCCCGACCGAGGTCGGCACGCACCACCTCCAGCCGCTGGAACGGGCGAGCCAGCGCGTTGCGTCCGATGGCTTCCCGGATGAGCGGCAGCACCTGGTCGGGCAGCGCATGCCCCAGCCATCCTCCGATCACGATCTTCTCGGGCGTGAACAGATTGACGAGGTTTCCGAGCCCGACTCCGAGGTAGTCCACCAGCTCGCCGACGACCTCCACGGCCGCCGGATCGCACGTCGAGCCATCCGTCGAATCGGTCACCGAACCGCGTGCGGCCCCGCCCAGTATCCCGACGAGCCGCTCCTCGACCTCCCGCGGATTCGCCGCACGCTCGCGTCCGGTGAGGTAGTCGTATCGCGCGACAATGGCATCCGCTCCTGCGTACGCCTCGAGGCATCCGTTGGCGCCGCAGACGCAGTCGCGTCCGCCTGCCACGACTGTGGTGTGGCCGAGTTCTCCCGCGAACGACCTGGCATCCGTGCCGGGCGTCGCCACGATGCTCGCGCCGACTCCCGCGCCGAGCAGCACGATGATGGCGTTCTCGCTCTGCGCTGCCGCGCCGAACCAGCGTTCGGCCTGCCCGAGGGTGTTCGCACCGTTGTCGACGACGAGCGGAAGGTCGGTGCGCTCGCGAAGCATCCGCTCGATCGGCAGGGCTCCCCATCCGATCGACTGGTCGTAGACGACGGCTCCTTCGTCCTCGCGCTCGACCAGGCCGGGGACTCCGACACCCACGCCGAGGATCTCGTCGGCCTCCACCCCTGACTCTGCCATGACGGCATCGATGCCCGAGATCACGTGGTCGATCACCTCGTCGGGACCCAGCCGCACGTTGCTCGTGCGGGAGCGGTGCGAAGCAAGCACGTGCATCCCGAGGTCGAAGAGTTCGACCCGCACCGTCGTCTCGCTCACGTCGACGCCGATCACATGACCCGAGCGGGGATCGATGTGGAACAGCCCGCGAGGACGTCCGCCGTTCGACTCCTCCGATCCGACCTCGGCGACGCATCCGATGCGCAGCAGGTCGCACATCACGTTCGAGACGGTGGCGAGGCTCACATGCGCCGCCCTTGCGATGCCCTGATAGGTGAGTGGACCGTGCAGGTACAGCTCCCACAGCGTGCGCGAACGGTTGGTCCTGCGGAGGTCGCGCACCGTTGTCGGGCGTGCTGACGGCATCCGATCCACCTGACTGTCGTGGCCGCCGACGCCACGACACGTCTCCGCGGCGACACACAGCCTGTTCCGCCCATCGTAGTGAGAGCGCGACCATTGCCGGACCGGAGCATCGACCGGGTCGACCGACCCACACCGCCATGCCCTTATCGCGGCCGCGCCACTTCAACCGACTCCATCGGCTCGGCCATGCGAGCAAGCTCGCGCGGCGCTCACCTCAGTCGTCGGTTATCGCGGCCGCGCCACTTCAACCGACTCCATCGGCTCGGCCATGCGAGCAAGCTCGCGCGGCGCTCACCTCAGTCGTCGGTAAGGTGTCCGCATGACCGACCACCCGACCGGCCGCGGCAACGACGCTGCAACTGGCGCCCAGCAGTCCTCCACCTCGTCCGCCGCCACGGATGCCGCCGCCGGCGAGACCCTGCTCGTCGCGCCCGTCCCACGGCGCAAGGTGCTCGCCTGGGCGCTGTACGACTGGGCCGGGTCCTCCTTCAACGCGGTGGCCACCACCTTCGTCTTCACCCGCTACCTGACCAGCTCGTCCTTCGGCGACACGGATGCGCTCTCGGGCCAGCTTGGTCTCTGGCTCGGTCTCGCGGGCGTTCTCGTCGCCGTCACCGCGCCGATCACCGGCCAGCAGTCGGACGCCGGCGGCCACCGCAAGCGCTGGCTGGGCGTATGGACAGGCATCACCGCCGTCGCCCTCCTCGCGATGGCCTTCGTCTTCCCCGAGCCGCGGTTCGCGGTGCTGGGGTTCCTGGCCCTCAGCATCGGCACGATCGCCAGCGAGCTCGCCAACGTCAACTACTACGCCATGCTCACGCAGGTCTCCACGCCGAAGAACGTCGGCCGGGTCAGCGGATTCGGCTGGGGCATGGGATACGTGGGCGGCATCATCCAGCTGCTCATCCTGTTGTTCGCCTTCATCAACCCCGAGTTGCAGATCGCCGGATTCGGATACGTGCAGCTCTCGATGATCGTCTCCACCCTCTGGTACGTCGTCTTCTCGCTGCCGGTGTTCTTCGCACTGGGCGAGAACAAACAGCCGGTCGTCGGCGGTGTGCAGCGCGCCGGCCTAATCGGCGCGTACGTCGAACTCGGACGCTCGGTCGCCCGTCTCTGGACGCGCAGCCGCAACACGGTCTGGTTCCTCATCGCGAGCGCGGTGTTCCGCGACGGCCTGACCGGAATCTTCACGTTCGGCGGTGTGATCGCCTCCGGCTCCTTCGGCTTCTCGGCCAGCCTGGTCATCTATTTCGCCGTTGCGGCGAATCTCGTCGCCGGCATCGCCACCATCGGAACCGGGGTACTGGACGACCGGTGGGGTCCGCGACGCGTCATCATCACGTCGCTGGTCGGTCTGCTGGTCTCTGGTGTCGCCGCCGTCGGCCTGGCGCTCGGCATGTTCGATCCGACGGCGGGCGCCATCAAGTCCGACGGCTCGCCAAGCGGCCTCGCGCCGGCGTGGATCTTCTGGATCTTCGGCCTCTGCCTCTGCCTCTTCGTCGGACCGGCGCAGTCGGCATCGCGGAGCTTCCTCGCGCGCATCATCCCCCCAGGCCACGAGGGCGAGGTGTTCGGTCTCTACGCCACCACCGGGCGTGCCGCCACGTTCCTGTCGCCGCTGCTCTTCACCGCGTTCATCGCGATCGGCGGCAGGCAGATCTGGGGCATCGCCGGCATCATGCTCGTCATCCTGGCCGGCCTCGTGCTCATGCTCTTCGTTCGGGCGCCCAAGGACGACAAGCTCGACCTCACCAGCTGATCGGGGCCGGCCGAACCGGATTCGACCAGCTCGACCGGCGGCCTACCCGACGCTCACCCACCCGCCACCGGCACGCAGTGAGTCACGCGCCGCGAGCGCCGTGCGCAGAGCCAACACGGCGTCGCCGACGGGCGCCACAGTCGACGGCCGACCGGATGCCACGCATTCCATAAAGTGGGCGGCCTGCCTCGCGTAAGGGTTGGCTTCGACGGCGTCCGCTCCGGCGTGCGACGCGGAGGCCGTTTCGGGAACATCCGTCTCGAGCGGATCCGCGCTGCGGATCGCCACGAGCCCACCGTCTCCGATCACCTGCAGCGAGGTCGCGAACGGGAGGCTCTCCGGCATCCGGGCGTGACTGAGCACCTGGGCGAGGCCACCTCCCGCGTACCGCACAGTGGTTTCGACCGGCCCGAGCGGATCCGACGCCGTCGCCCGCACAGTGACCGGCGCGCCGAGCAGCACGTTCGCCTGGTCGAGGTCGTGGATGCCGACATCCACGACCAGCCCGCCGGACTGGTCCTCGTCGTACCACCACGGCGTCGGCGGCTGCGCGATCATCCGCTCCGCCCGAACGTGCAGCGGATGCCCCACCTCGCCGCCGTCCACACGCAGACGCATCCGCTCGTACTCGGGGAAGAACCGTACGACGTGCGCCACCATCAAGATCAGGCCGCTCCCCTCCGCCACGGTGGCGATGGCCTCGGCATCCTCGACGGTCAACGCCATCGGCTTCTCGAGCAGCACGTGCTTTCCCGCTCGGAGCGCGGCAACGGCGAGCTCGCGATGCGTCGGAGTCGGCGTGCAGATGGACACGATGTGGACGTCAGGGTCGTCCAGCGCGAAGGCGACATCGGTCACGGTACGAGCGTTCGGTGCGGCATCGAGCGCTGCATCCGCTCGCCGTGAGACGAGATAGGAGACCTCGGTGCCGGTCGCGCGCCACGCGCCCGCGTGCGCGGCGCCGATCATGCCCGGCCCGATTATCGCGACTGTCATGACGGCATCCTGTCACCTGCCGGGCTGTCGTGTTCCGGCGCTAGGGCCGCTGGATGTCAATCGGATTCGTCGGTGTCTCGTCCGGATCGTAGCGGGGGTACACGACCGTGTCGTCCGGGTCGTACTGCGGGTACACCGCGGTGTCGTCCCACTCCTCGGCCGGACGCACCGTGACCGTCGGCACCTGCTGCGGCGGGTAAGCGGCGCCGCCGCCCTGCGCCCCGTCGACGTCATCGGACCACCAGTCGGTGTGTCCGCGCAGGCCGGCCCTCTGGATGACCCGTTGGATGGTCAGCCCGCGCTGGTCCGGCTTGCCGACGTAACGGATCTGCCGCAGCCCCTGCGCCTGGGCAGCCGACTCGAAGATGAAGTGGCCGTACCCCAGGATCCGCCCGATGACCGGCTTGTCGACGGAGATGTCGAGGATTCTCGCGAGCGGCATCGTCGCGATGTGCTCGGAGAGGATGCCGTGGATGCGGAACACCCGCATGTTCGTGATGACGAAATGGTCGCGTTTGCGGTCGAGGATGCGCCACGACGCGTGCACGATCCCGACGACCGCGATGATCACCAGGAGAATCCAGATCATTGTGGCGACGCCGGCCAGGATGAGCACGATCACGCCGGCCACGAGCTCCAGCACCGGACCGACCTGGGCGGCCCAGTGCTTGCGCACCTCGTCGATCACCACCTCGCCCTGATCGGAGATGAGGTGCTTCGCGGTGCGTGGGTCGACGGCGGGCATCAGCTCGCGAGAGCGGTGAAGAATTTCACGACGGCCTGCCCGGCGTCGAACACGGCGCCGATGGCGACCTGCACCGCGTTGGCCGCATCCTGCGGGCGTGCGACGACGTAGAAGACGGCGAAGGCGATGATCACGATGATGACGACGCGCTTGACGATCTTCACAGGGGGAATCCTTTCAGTCCACGTCAGCGAAGCGATCCCCCCAGATGCCATGCCTTGCCGTTTCTACCGTGGACGGGGCCGATTCGCCACCGGACACGCGCGCCGCGACGGAAACTGGGCGCGCTCCCGCACTCCGAGAGAGCTCAGGACAGTCGCTCGGCGGACTGGGCGGCCGGGCGGAACCGACGCACTCGCTGACCGGCGCACGGCGGGCTCAGGCCAGCCGGGTCCCCTCGAGGTGTTCGACGAGCGTCCAGGTCGCGCCCTCGTCGTCGCTCACCCATCCGTCGAACTCGTAGTGGTCGTCGGAGACGGCGCTGAAGTTCCAGCGGATCGGCCGCTCGTCGTTCTGCGTGCCGTCCTGGCGAACCCCGTCGCGCCACCCCTGTGCGACGAGGTTCGCGTACTGGTTGTTCGCCGGGGAGAAGTAGCTCACCCGCACGATGCCCGCCGCCGGGTCGTAGACGCGCACCGCGACCGCGATCGTCAGCGGTCCGTCCTCCGTTGCGACGACCTCGATGTCCTCGATGGCGCGTCCACCCATGACCCACGACACCATCCAGGTGAAGTCGCGGTCGACCCAGACGCCATGCTCGTCCAGGCGACGTCCGAGGACCCGCCATGAACCGACGAGCTGTCCGAATCGCGTCATCCGGTTGGGATGCTCTGGCGCAACAGCGCTGCTGATCAGCGCACCTGCGAAGTCCGAAGCCGGGGCAGAATCCGGTGTCGCTGGAAGGTCCGGCTGCTCGCCCATGGTCGTCACCCCCGGTTCACGGTGTCGGATGCCGGTTCCCGCCCGACCGGGACCTCATGCGCGTCGCGCGAGGCGGCCACCTGCTCGGCGGCGATCTCTCCGACGGTCGTTCCGCTGACATCCGTGCGGTGGAAGTTGAGATAGGAACGGGATGCCGTCGGCCCCCGCTGACCCTGGTACCGCGAGCTGTACGCCGCTGACCCGTACGGCTTCTCGGCCGGCGACGACAGCTGGAAGAAGCACATCTGCCCGATCTTCATGCCCGGCCAGAGCTTGATCGGGAGCGTCGCGACATTGCTGAGCTCGAGCGTGACGTGTCCGGTGAATCCGGGGTCGATGAACCCGGCGGTGGAGTGCGTGAGCAGGCCGAGTCGTCCCAGCGAGCTCTTGCCCTCGAGGCGCGCCGCGATGTCATCAGGCAGCGTCACGCGCTCGAATGTGGATCCCAGGGCGAACTCACCGGGGTGCAGGATGAACGGCTGGTCGCCGTCCACCTCCACGAGGTGCGTCAGCTCCGGCTGGTCTTCCGAAGGGTCGATGAACGCGTACTTGTGGTTGTCGAACAGCCGGAAGAAGCGGTCGAGGCGCACGTCGATGCTCGACGGCTGGATCATCGCCGGCTCGTAGGGCTCCAGAGCGATGCGCCCGGCGTCGAGTTCGGCCGTGATGTCGCGATCGGAGAGCAGCACGTCGCCAGACTACCGGGTGAGTGTTTCGGCCGCCGCGGCCGCTGGGCTCGTGCGCGGTATGCGCTCATCCGCGACGTGCGGGCCTCTACTCTTGTGGCATGCGCACGGAGCGGGGGCTGGACCGGCTGGTCTTCTTCACGGACGCCGTCTCCGCGATCGCCATCACTCTGCTGATCCTGCCGCTCGTCGACTCGGCTGCCGCCGCGGCCGGTCACCTCAGCGCGTCCCAGTTCATCGCCGCCAACCTCAATCAGCTGTTCGGATTCGTGCTCAGCTTCGCCGTAATCGCCCGGCTTTGGGCTGCTCATCACTCGATGTTCGAACACGTCTCCTCGTACGACAGGTCGCTGTTCGTGCTCAGCCTGTTCTGGGCGCTGACCATCGTGTTCCTGCCGCTGCCGACGGAGATGCTGTCGCAGTTCGAGACGACTCCGACGACGGTCGCGTGGTACATCGGAACGATGCTGCTGAGCAGCATCGCGCTGCTGCTCCTGGCGGTCACGATCCGACGGCATCCGGAGATCGCCCGCAAGGACAACCCGATCTCCGGACGCGCGGTCTTCGGCGTGACCGCGAACGCGGTGTCGTTCCTGCTGGCGTTCGTCGTGGGTGTCTTCATCCCGGAGATCAACTTCTTCGCGCTGCTCCTCGTGTTCCTGGCCACTCCCGCCACCTGGCTGTACGACCGCGCGATGGCGCGACGGACGGCGCCCGAGACGGGGACGGGGTCACGGCCCGAGACGGGGACGGGGTCACGGCCCGAGTCGTGACATCCGTCATCCGCACTCCCGAGCCGGTCGGCCTAGCGTGAAGGCATGGACGACGCGATGGACACCCGTGATCGCTGGCGATCGCGCACGCTGCCCGCGCTGCGCGGAACGGTGCTCGACGTGGGCGCCGGCACCGGAGTCGCCGCCGGCCTGCTCGACGCGTCGGTGACGTGGATCGCTCTCGAGCCGGCACGGTACGCCCGGGTCGAGCTCTCTGCCCGAGTCGCCGCGCGCAACGGATCTCGCTACCTCACCGACCGCGCCGAATCCATCCCGCTCGACGACGGATCGGTGGATGCCGCCATCGCCTCGACCGTGCTCTGCTCCGTGCGCGACCAGCGTGCCACGCTCGCCGAGGTGCTGCGTGTGCTGCGCCCAGGCGGATCGCTCGTGTTCTACGAGCACGTCATCGGATCCCGCGGCAGCTGGACCCGCTTCCTCCAGCGCGCCTACGCTCCGTTGTCTCGGATCATCGATGACGGATGCGACCCAGCGCGCGATACGGAATCCGCCATCCGCGCCGCCGGCTTCGCATCCGTGCAGGTGAGGGCCTTCGAGACCCCGGGGATCCTGGGCACCGTGGAGCCCCACATCGAAGGGGTCGCGGTGCGGTGACGGTTCGTCGCGGACGCTGAAACCCCGGGTCTACGATGCGGTCGCTCGGTTGTTGGTCGGAGCGCGCCGAACCCGGGCGAACGGCAGAAATGCATACGCTCCGACAACATCGAGTCCTGTGGGCTGGGAGCATGACTCATCCCACCCGAACCACTGCAGGCGTCGGCGTCCGGACTCCGTCATCAAGATGCCATGGCAAATCACCCCGGCGCTCCCATTGGTGCTTTCGGATCGTTCCCTCCCAGGCTTGAATTGCGGCGCCGTGTCCTCGGAGCGACAGAGAATGACATGGTGAACGATCCGACTCTCGGGCTCGCGCTGAGCGGTGGCGGCGCATTCGGCGCGGCTCACATCGGGGTGCTCGAAGAGCTCGCAGCCCGCGGGCTCGATCCGGGCGTGGTCGCCGGGACCAGCTCCGGCGCCCTCGTGGGTGCCGCCTTCGCCGCGGGGATCGGCCTGTCCGAGATCGCGCGCGGCGCGGCGGCCTTCCGATGGCGGGACATCGCCGGATTCTCGCTCCGCCCTCGATGGGGATTGCTCGACTCGGATGTCCTCGGCGTCAACCTTCGCAGGATCCTCGGCGAGGACCCCTCGATCGAAAACCTCGAACGTCGTTTCGGTGCCGTCGCCACGGATCTGCGGACCCGTCGAGTGGTCGTCCTCGACAGGGGACCGCTGAGCACTGCCCTACGAGCCAGCATTGCCGTGCCCGCCATCCTCGCCCCGATCTCGCGAGATGGCATGCTCCTCGCAGACGGCGGCCTCGTGGACAACGTGCCCGTTTCCGCCACGAAGCAACTGGGAGCGACCCGCACTATCGTCGTGAAGCTGCACGCGAAATGGGAGAACGTGCGGATGATGCGCTCGACCGCACTCGTCGAGGACTCGTCGGTCATCTTGATCCAGCCCGACATGGCACGGATGGCGCAATGGACGATGTCCGACGTGCCGCGTCTCATCGAGGAGGGGCGAAGGGCCGCGGCCGCCGCGCTGGACGCGACCGAGGCGCAGGACGAATCGGCCACCACGGCCTGAGAGATTGGTGCGGGCAACGACTTACCCGCACCGCACCATCTCAGCGTTCGGCCGCACGACGACGGCTGCGGAGTACTTCAGTCAAGCCACGCTGATGATGGTCCGCCGAAGGCGAAGTAGCCGAGGAGACCCGCGCCCACGGCCCCACCGATACCCGTAGGATGGCTGTGGCGCCCGCAACGGGGACGCCATAGCTATGTGGGAACCAAGGTTGGGTAACCAACCGCGATTCCAATGTTTTCAAGGCAATGCCGATGTAGTTCAATGGCAGAACTTCTGCTTCCCAAGCAGACAGCGCGGGTTCGATTCCCGTCATCGGCTCTCATGGTCTCGGCGGTGTCCCTCGGGTGCTGACGAGACCATTTGTGTGCGGGATGATCCGCCGCTCAACCAGCCGTTCTAGCTCGTCGCGCCCCGAACAGCCGCGCGAACGGCCCCCGCAGCACGCCGGTGAACAACAGTAGGAACAACGCGAAGTAGCTGATCACTGGGAACACGATGGCGACCCCGAGGCTGATCAGGAACAGCACTGTCATCGCGAGGCTGGCTCCCAATCCGCGCAACAAGGCGTGCTCCGGGATGTCGTGCAGCTCCGGATGCGCGCGCAGGTACAGCTCCTGCACGAGCGCGAGCAGGCTGGTGAGCGCCATCGTGCCGATGTAAGCCACGAGCACGAGCACGTCGTCGCTGTGCAGGATCCCCGTCATCGCAGTGGCAACCGGCAACCACACGATGGTGAGCAGCCACGCCATGTTCAGCCAGAGCAGCGGTGTCGTCACGCGGCGCACCCCGGCGAACATGCGGTGGTGGTTGATCCAGAACATGGCGATCACCGCGAAGCTGATCAGAAAGCTCACGAGCAGCAGGTAGTTGCCGTCGAACCACAAGGCGGCCGGGATCGAAGGCTTCGCGTGCCCCTCCGATCCGAGGCTCGTGATCGCCTCGAGCAGAGGCAGGATCAGCAGGGTCATCGCGATGGCGACGACGGCGTCGATGAACGCCTTCGCCCGGTCGGCGCTGAAGAAGGCCTCGACTGTCGTCGCCTTCGCGTCCGCGGTCGCCGGCACCGCCGTCGAATCGTGCGGCATCGGCTCGGGAATCCGCTTGTCGTCCGACGGCTCATCGCTCACGTGACGATGGTACGGGCGAGCCGGTGACCCCGAGGTCCGCTCGCACCCGCGTCCATTAGGCTCGCACTGCACAGCATCCGCCGAGGATTCGGACAGGATGCCGCGCACCACGGTTCGGCTCGGCAGACGGGGGCGCCATGACGGACACGGCCGGCCAGCTGCTCGGCCTCAGCGACGCGGATGTCGCGCAGCGCGTCGCCGACGGGCGTACGAACGCCTACACGGATGCCACCAGCCGGTCGGCGTGGAGCATCATCCGGGCGAACGTGTTCACGCTGTTCAACGGGATCATCGTCGCCTGCTTCGCCGTGCTGCTCATCCTCGGCCGCTGGCAGGACGCGCTCTTCGGCCTGAGCGCCATCGCGAACACGATCATCGGATCAGTACAGGAGTTCCGCGCGAAGGCCGCCCTCGACAAGCTGGCGCTGCTGCACGCGCCGACCGCACGCGTGATGCGCGGCGGGGAGCTGCGCGAGGTGACGACCGCGGAGGTTGTGCTTGACGACATCCTCGTGCTCCGCGCTGGAGACCAGATCGCCGCCGACGGGGCCGTGCTCGACACGGCGCGGCTGCAGGCCGACGAGTCGATGCTGACAGGCGAGTCGGATGCCGTCGACAAGCTGCCCGACGACGAAGTGCTCAGTGGTTCGATAGTGGTCGGCGGCGAGGGTGTCGTACGCGTCACCCGGGTGGGCGCCGACTCGTTCGCCAACAAGCTGGCGAGCGAGGCGAAACGGTTCTCGCTCGTCGCCAGCGAACTGCGGCGGTCCGTGGACAAAGTGCTCAAGTTCCAGGCCTGGATCATCGGACCGGTCGCGCTGCTCGTGCTCAACGCTCAGATGTTCGTGTTCGGCGGGTGGCAGCAGGCGATCGAGAGCGGCGACTGGCGGCAGGCAGCGGTGAACGCCATCGCGGCCGTGATCGCGATGATCCCGCTCGGGCTCGTGCTCATGACGAGCATCGCGTTCGCGGTCGGTGCCGTGAAGCTGGCTGCTCGCCAGGTGCTCGTGCAGGAGCTGCCCGCCGTCGAGGGCCTCGCCCGAGTCGACGTGATCTGCCTCGACAAGACGGGCACGCTCACCGAGGGCGAGATCGTGTTCGACGAAGCGCATCCGGTGACGGAGGCCGCCCCCGAAGGCTGGAACGACGTGCTCGCCTGGTACGGCGCGGAACCGGACGCCAATGCGACGGCACGCTGCCTGACGGCGGCCTACGTGGTCGACGGCGCGCTCGATCCCGCCGGACGGATCCCGTTCTCGTCCGCGCGCAAGTGGAGCGCCGTCTCCTTCGAGTCGGATGCCCGAGGCACCTGGGTTCTCGGCGGCCCCGAGATGGTGTTCAAGGGTGCGGATCACGCGACGTTGCGGGCGCAGTCGGCCCAGCTGGCGGCATCCGGACGGCGCACCCTCGTGCTGGGATACGCGCCGTCGCCGCTGTCCGCCGCCGAGATCGAGGAGGAGACGCTGCCGCAGAACGTGGTGCCGGTCACGCTGCTCACCTTCAGGGAGAGCGTGCGCTCGGATGCCCTCGAGACCCTCGGCTACTTCGCGTCGCAGGGTGTGGCCGTGAAGATCATCTCCGGAGACAACCCGCAGACCGTCGCCGCGATCGCCCGCGAGGTCGGGCTGGATGCCGAGACAGGATTCGACGCGCGCGAACTGCCCGAGAACGAGGACGCTCTCGCTGCCGCCCTGGAGGAGCACACCGTGTTCGGGCGAGTGACTCCGACCCAGAAGAAGGCGATCGTTCAGGCGCTCAAATCGAAGGGACATACGGTCGCGATGACCGGGGACGGCGTGAACGACGCCCTCGCCATCAAGGAGGCGGACATCGGCATCGCGATGGAGTCAGGATCCGCCGCAACGAAGGCCGTCGCCCGGATCGTGCTGCTCGACGGCAAGTTCGAGCACCTTCCTGGCGTCGTCGCCGAGGGCCGCCAGGTGATCGCGAACATCGAACGCGTCTCGATGCTGTTCCTCACCAAAACCTCGTACGCGACGGTGCTTGCGATCGTCTTCGGGCTCAGCATCATGCAGTTCCCGTTCCTGCCCCGTCAGCTGTCGGTGATCGACGGGTTGACGATCGGGATCCCCGCGTTCTTCCTGGCGCTCATGCCGAACATGCGGCGTTACATCCCAGGATTCCTGCGCCGCTCGCTGAGCTTCGCCATCCCCGCTGGCATCATCGTCGGCCTCGTGCTCTGGTGGTACGCCTGGGCGGCGACGGGTGCGGACATCGAGCAGGACGAGCTGCGGACGGGATCCACGCTCATCCTCACGATCGTCGGCCTCTGGGTGCTCGTCGTGCTGTCGCGGCCGATCGACGGCTGGAAGATCGTGATCATCGGCGCGATGATGATCGGCCTCATCCTCGTCTACGCCGTGCCGATCGCCCGCCAGTTCCTCGGACTCGTGGACCCATCGCTCACCGTCACAGTGCTCGTGATCGGGTTCTCCGTGCTCGCCATCGCAGGGATCGAAGTGGTGAGGTTCATCCACCGCCGCTACGTGCGCCGCCTCGGCGGCACCGGCGACTACTGAAGCGCTGCCTACAGACCGGTGTTGCGGGAGGCGGCATCCCGCTCGGTGATGTGGTCGAAGTAGCGTCCGGTTCGTCCGACCCAGAGCACCACAGTTGTCAGCACGGCAACGGCCATCAGCACGATCTCGAACCAGTACGACGTGCCGTCGATGATGAGCGACACCACGGCGAGCACGAACTCGACCACCATCGCGACGGTGAGGAGCACGCGCGCGTAGTGCTTGCCGCGCGTGAGGGCTGAGGCCAGCGCGATCACGAACAGGCCGAACAGGATCACGATCGCTCCCGTCAACGTCACGGCGAAGGATCCGCCGAGCAGCCCGTTGTCCACGGCATATCGCAGCAGGATGAAGAGGATCCCCACGCCGATCGCGATGAAACCCGCCACATAGGTGAGCACCACGATCACGATCAGCTCGGCCGGCGGACGTTGGCGCTTCTGGCCGGATGCCGCACCCGAGGCATCCGCGGACCTTCCGGCCGGCGTTCGGTTGGTCATGGTGTCACCTTATGGCTGTAAAGAGGTTGCGATACCTTCCGTCGCAGCGCAGCTGCGTCGGCGCTGGGCCCCCATCGCCGGTTCCGACGCGCCGATTTCGGCGTGACGGCCGTGCGATAGGGAGGGTCGAGGCGAAGGCCCGCCGAGCCTTCGCCTCCAGCTGCACGGAGTTCTGGCCGGCACACCGTGTATTCGGCCGAATGGCGGCGTGCCGGCCGGGCCCCGCCGCATCCGAGCGACGGGCGGACCCCTTCAACTGTCGGGTGGGGTCCAGGAGGCGCCGGCGGCCAGAAGGCCGTCCTCAGCACCACGCTCCTGACGTCGATGGCCACGACTCCGACCGGGAACACCCCGCTCCAGCCGCAGAAAAGGGGAGCCAGTGGGCGCGGTTGCGGCCCCCGCGGCATCCGCGCCCCTGGCATTCCCACATGAACCCAGCGCTGAGGCGAGCCCCCCGGCAACATGCCCTCTGCGCACGTGACTCATGACCCCCATCTTGCACCCGTTATCCGGCAGTGACCAGGGCCCATTCCGGGTGAAAACGCGGCATTCGGGCTTGCTGATGCCCCAATCCGGGTGACGATCGGGAGTCGACGCGGTGCAAGGTAACGGCGCATATCGATCCGCTCAGCGTCTGCTGAGCTTCACGGCGATCTGCCACCGGCGATGCTTACGGTGTACCTCTCGACGCCGATGGGGGCTGGCGCGAGCGATGCCTCCGAACGAGCACCGGGCCACGACGAAAGATGTCGGAACGGCCCGGACCGAGACGAAGAGGAGGATCCCGTGTCGGATGCCCGAGCACTCCGTCCACCCCGAACCCCGCGCGCGCCTCTACGCGTCGGGGTCTTCACGCGCGGCCGCCTCAGGCGCCTTGCAATGCGGGACGCCCGTGCTGGCGTTCCCCGCGCCGCGTACGAAGCCGAGCCGGTCGGCGATCCGACACCGACAGTCCAAGCGCTGCAGGCGCACGCCGCGACCTACGCCCAGCGCGAGGGACAGCGGTTCTTCACGGACGTGCGCGTCCAGTGGACCGAGAACGAAGCCCTCGTCGAGACGATCGGACGCGAGCAGAGCGAGTACGCAGAGCGCGCGGCGGCCCTGCAGCACCAGCCGGCGGAGGTGGCGCAGGATGCCACTTCCCCCGCTCACGAGGATCTGCGCCGCCTCGAGCGCCGCATCCAGCGCGACCATCGGAGGTCGGCGCACCTCAAGGCGCTGATCCATACGCGGTTCACCGTGGCGCGGCTGCGCGCCCGCCGATACTTCGACTACTCGGATGAGAAGGTCGCGATCTACTGGGGCACTCTGCGGCGCAAGCATCCGGCGGCGGAGAACATCGCGGATCGGCCGCCTGTGCTGACCCGCCCGATGTGGCTCACGGTCGACGACAGCCACCGGGCACTCGAGTTGTGGCACGGCACGGACCTGTTCGCTGCGCTGGAGCAGCGCGGACCGTGAGTTCCCGGAGCGAGCGCAGCGCGCGTCCGGGCTTGGGTTCGGGTTTCGGGTTCGGAGACAGGTTTTCAGCAAACAGCACGGCGGCCGACGCAGGCTGCTGAAGGGGGCCGATCGGAGCATCCGATCGGAGCAAGGAGGAACCATGTCGGCTCGTGACCGAATGGGAGCCGTCGTCGCGGTGGTGGACACTCACGACGCGTTCGGCCTGGAAACCGTTGGGTATCGCCTTCCAAAGGTGAGTGCCCTGTCGCGCAAGCTGCGATGGCGGCTGTGGCGCATGCGCAAGTCGCTCGATGTCGAGACTCTCGATGTGTTCGAGCACGAGCTCGACGCGTTCGAGCGAGCAGGGCTCGCCGAGCTCGCCAGGCAGCGCACCCGGCACGAATCGACGTGCGAGGCCCTGCAAACGATAGCGAAGGCGCGCATCGAGCTCGTGGACGGCGCTCTGCGCTCCGCGAGCGGGGACCTCGCCAAGGCGGAAGCCGACGCACTGATGCTCGAGCGCAAACTCGCCGACCGCGACCCGCAGTTCCACAGCTACGCCTAGCGCGGCTGCACCGCTCACCGACTCGATCGACTCGGCGACACGAGCGAGCTCGCATCGCTCGCACCTCAATCGCCTATGAAGGGGATCTCATGGCTCGCGACATCGTCATGAAGCCGCCGCGGAGCGGTCCGCGGCTCGGGCGGCTCTCGCCGTTCGTGCACGTGCTGGTCTACGTGCTCCTCGTCGGCATGATCGCCGTCGACTACTACCTGCTCTCGCAAACGCTGACGCTGCTGCTGCGCAACGACAGTCAGTACGGATCCATCGGCGCCATGATGTACATCATCACGGCGGGCATCTCGGCGGCCATCGTCACCATCCCGCACCTGGTCGCCGTGCTGATCCGCCGCATCGAGAGCGGCATCACGACCCGCGGATGGGTCCCGGTGGTCATCGGACTCGGCATCCTCTGGGCCGCCATCCTGATCGTCGTCACGCTCGCCCGGATCAAGGCAGGCATCGACAGCCAGAACTCCGGCGGCCTCTCCGGGCTCGTCGGATCCGGTCAGTCCGCGACCACAGCAGGCTTCTCGTGGACTGCCCCCGACACGATCATGGCGTTCCTCATGCTCGGCGTGCTGGTGACCTCCGGATGCCTGAGCTTCGTGGCCGCGTGGCTCACCACCCGTCCGCTGGTCACCGCCGTCGAACGGGGGTGGCACCGCGTGCAGCGTGCCCGCCAGTACCGCGACCGGCTCGTGGCCGAGCGGGTCAAGGCAGCGGATGCCGTCGCCCAGCAGGCTGTGCAGAACGCCGCGGATCTGCAGCGATACGCGCTGGCGCAAACGATGCTCCATGCCCAGCTCGAGGAGCTGCGGGCTCAGCTCGCGACGACGCTCGCCGAGCGCTTGCGGGATCCGCAGGGCACCAGCCAGATCATCCACGAGCTGCAACTGCGGCGGGACCCGCCATCGACCGCGTCCGCCGAGTGACGACCCGCCCACCATTGAAAGGACACTCTTACGTGAGATCCGCGATCCGCTTCGTCGCTCCCGCCCTCGCGGCCTGCCTCGTCGCGGTCGCCCTTGCCGCCTGCTCGTCGTCGGCCGCCTCGGGACCGTGCAGTCAGGCGAGCAAGCGGAACCTGGGCGTCGTCGCCGGCAGCACCGCGAACGAACCGGCGATGCAGCTGCCGGCATCCGCGGCGAATCAGCTGAAGGCGACGGGAGCCAGCAACGGGAGCGTCACGATCGTGATCCCTTCGGGCACGCCGGAGGCGCGCGGCACCACCCTTCTTGGTTCGACGGCCAACGACGACATCGTGTGCAAGAGCGACCAGCGCAACAAGCTCGCCCAGGTGACGGACTACATCGACGCGCTCAAGGCGTCCAAGCCGGAGGTCGATTTCCTCGACGCCATCGACCAGGCAGCGCGCAACCTAGGCAAGAACTCGATGGGCGTGCTCGTGGTCGGCAACGGATTGCAGACCGTCGATCCGCTGAACTTCGCCGTGAAGGGGCTGCTCTCGGCCGAGCCGCAGCAGGTGGCGTCCGATCTGAAGTCCAAGGGCGAACTGCCGACGGATCTGAGTGGCGTCACGGTCTACTGGTCGGGTCTCGGCGACGTCGCTGGATCCCAGCAGCCGCTCACGATCACTGCCCGCAGCAACCTGGAATCCATCTGGGCTGCGATCATCAAGACCGCGGGCGGCACGCTGTCCGTGCTGCCCGAGCCGGCGTCCGGATCCGCGGGAGACGCACTGCCTGCCGTCACGGCCGTGCCCGTCCCTGCTGCTGCCACGAAGACCGACTGGAGTCAGCCCATCATCGTGCGCGACAGCGACCTGCTCTTCGTGAAGGACACCGCCACCTTCTCGGATCCCACGACCGCCTCCAAGGTGCTCGAGGCCCTGGTCCCTTCGATCGAGCAGAACGGTCAGGTCGTGACCATCACCGGCACGGCATCCAAAGATCAGGCGACCAGCAACACCGCAGACCTCGCGCTCTCGAGACAGCGAGCGGATGCCGTCAAGCAGGCCCTCACGTCACTCGGCGTCCCTGCGTCCCTGCTGGCGACCGCCGGAGTCGGACACCAGTGGTGCGGGTTCAAACCCGAGACGGACGCCACCGGCACCTACTCGGACGCTCTCGCGGAACAGAACCGCACCGTCATTCTCACATCGCCGGGTGTGTCGCTCTGCGGATGATCCGCGGCGCACCAGGCCGAGCCCGAGTCGCCGGTTGAGCCCGACGCCGCTGGTTGAGCGAATCAGCCGTGGGAAACATCCCACAGGTGGTGCACCGGGTCGTGGATGTAGTACCGGGCTAGCGACTCCACGCTGAAGACGGATCCGTCGCTGCGGCGCCCCGACCGGCCGAGCACGTCGTCTGGGACAGCTTCCCAGGCATCCGCGATGGCGAGGCCGGCGTCCCGCAGCTGCACGGCCACAACGGCCGGATCCTGCTCGCCGTACCGCTCGGCGACGGCGGCGGCGTCTTGATCCCAATTCGCGAACTCGGGATCGTCCTGATCCAGGATCAACTGGAGACGGCCGCTCATCACGCCGAACACGTCGCGCACGTGCGCTGCGTACTCCAGCGGCGACCACGTGGTTTCGTTCGGACGCACACGCACGTCGTCGCGCTCGAGCACGGGCATCCAGGCGGCCACATTCTCTCGAGTGAGCCGCGGAATGGCGCGGAACGGAACGGTGCTGGCGTCGAATCCACACTCGGGGCAGGGACGCTCGAGCACCCAGGTCCAGCTCTTGGTCTCGGGAACGATCGGCATGGCATCGACGATAGCGCCACGCTGAGACGCATCCGCACCAAGCGGGCCTCGATCAGTTCGACGGGAGGGGACGGTAGACGGCGGGCGGCGGCGTGGGCTCCGGCGTCGGAGTCGGAGCCGGGGGAGCACCGGCCGGACGGCAGGTCGCGAGCTGGTTCAGCGACGCAGCAGCGGCATCCGCGTTCCACGGAAGCGTGATGGTCGGAGCCTTGCGCCCTTCGACGGGCTTGAACGTCGTGGCGATGGCCGCGAGCTGCATCGCGAGGGCCTGAGCGTACGCGGCACCGGACGTCGAGTCGTTCAGCATGACCACGATCGTGAGCCCGGAGGCCGGATCGCTGAGCATCGAGGTGATGAAGCCCGGCGCGCTCCCGTCGTGGCCGCGCATCGGCCCGAGCTGTAGCCCTCCCATGCCGTAGGTCTGCCAGCCGGCGACCGTCGTTCCCATCGGCACGGTTTTCCATGCCGCCTTCTTGGCGTCGCCGCGCAGCAGTGAGGACGTCGCGAACGCCTGGGCGAAGGTCTTCAGATCGCTAAGTGTCGAGACGACGCCGCTCGCGGTCCAGGTCGCTGTCGGCGCCACCTGCGTGTCGTCAACGACCGTGCCGCATGCCGGGCTTCCGGTCACGGCATCGAGCGAGGTCGCGTAGCCGTGCAACGCGGATCCCGGGATGCTCGTTCCGGCCGGCAGCGAGGACGAGCTCATGCCAAGCGGCTGGAAAACCTCATTGCGGTACAGCGTCGTCCAGTCCTCGCCGGTCGCGGCCTGGAGCGCCATGCCGAGCAGGATGAAGCCGGCATTCGAATACGACCAGGCCTGTCCCGGTGTGCCGGTGCGCGGTTCGCCGAGACCGCTCGCGACCAGTTCCATCGGCACATAGGGGCGCTGCGGATTGTCGACGAACTGCGGGTTGAGCGCGCTCGTGTAGTCACCGAGACCCGACGTGTTCTGGCAGAGCTGGCCGAGGGTGAGCCCGTCGACGCCGACGAGCCGCGGCAGATACTTGGTCACGGGATCGTCGAGCGCAACCCTGCCCTTCTGCACAAGGGAGAGCAGCACCGTGCACGTCATCGGCTTGGTCACCGATCCCACGCGCCACGCCATGTCCGACGTGACCGCCTGCTTACCCTTCGCCGTGGTGGTTCCGATTCCTGCCGTGTACGAACCGGCCCATGGTGCCCAGACACCGACGATCGCACCGGATGCCGCGGTCGAGCCCATCGCATCCGTGACCGCCTTCTTGACGGCAGCAGCCTCGTCTGCCGGCAACGTCACCGAGGCCTGCGACGGTACGGGTGCGTTCGTCTGCGAGGTGCATCCGGAAAGGAACGCAGATGCCCCGAGCACGACGGCCACGGCCGCCGCGATCAGCGTGGAGCGACGCGTGCGCCCCCGAAGTCCTGACATCAAACGCCCCCTGCGGTCCCCCCGGTCCTGTCTTTCAGACTAAACGGACGCCTGTCGATATCGCGTAGGCGGCGGTAACGAGAAGGCAACATCGGAGAAGAAATCATCCGTTGTGATGACAGGGGAGATCGTGTGGTCAGACCACATCGGCGCTGGCCTTTCGGCGAGAGTCCTGGCTGTGCTGCACGTCGGGGATCGCTTCATGGCTGTTCCCGCACGTTTGGCGTGCACCGCTCGGATCGCCGACTCCGATCCGGTGCACCCGAGACCGGTCTCGGTGCTACTTCTCGCCGTGCATGAAGCGGTCGACGTCGCGGTCCACCATGACATCGCTCGGACGCAGCGGCCGGTTGAGGTAGAGGCCGTTCAGGGAGGTCAGCCGGCTGAGGGCGACGTACGTCTGTCCGGGGCTAAACGCGCGAGCGCCGAGGTCGACGATGGCGCTGTCGTACGTCTTGCCCTGGGACTTGTGGATGGTCACGGCCCAGGCCAGTCGCAGCGGGAACTGCGTGAACTCCGCTGCGACATCCTTCGTCAGCTTCTTCGTGAGCGGGTTGTAGGTGTACTTGTACCGCTCCCACACCATGGGCTCGACCTCGTGCACGTCGCCGTCGACCTCGACGAAGACGTTCGCGTCGATGCGGACGACCGTGCCGATCGTCCCGTTCACCCACCGCGGCGGCTCGCCACCCTGGCCGGTGTCGTTGCGCAGGAACATCACCTGCGCTCCGACCTTCAGCTCGAGGGTCTCGTCGGCGGGATAGTTGCGCTGCCCGAAGTCGCCGGATACCTCGGCCTTCGCCGTCAACGCACGTCCGGGGAGCCGAGCCAGCGCCGACGCGTTGATGCGGGCCACTGTGTCGTTGCGGGTGGCCAGGGTGATGGTGCCGTCGTCGGGTTTCGGACGCGCGCCGACGCCGTTGAGGCGATCGGCGATCTCTTTCGTCACACGTCCGTGGCGCACGGCGTTGAGCATGTACTTGAAGTCGAGCTCATGCTGTCGATGGATCTCGGTGAGCTCGAAGCGATGGAGGGATGTCTCGTCCCACACCTTCGCGTCGAAGAACCACATCGACCGGTAGTTGTCTGCGAAGTACGCCCGCTCTTCGGCATCCCCCGGCACCGGTGCCAGCTGGTACGGATCGCCGAAGAGCACGATCTGCACACCGCCGAAAGGTTCGAGCTTGCGTTGGCGGGCCTGCCGGAGGGCACGGTCGATGGCATCCATCAGGTCTGCATTCACCATGGACACCTCGTCGATGACGAGAGTGTCGATGGAGTTCAACAGGCTGAGCAGCTCGCGGGGCTGGTCGAGGTCGTGGTCGGCGATGACGCCGATGGGCAGACGCAACAGCGAATGGATGGTCTGCCCGCCGACGTTGAGCGCTGCTACGCCGGTCGGAGCACTGATCACGAGCTGCTTCTTGGTGTTCCAGCTCAGGTGGTTGAGGAGCGTTGACTTGCCTGTGCCGGCTCGCCCGGTGACGAACACGTGATCGCTCGTGTTCTCGATGGCGTCGTAGACGGAGGCCTGCTCGGCCGTCAGCCTCAGCTTGCTCAACCCCGTGGCTCCTCGTGCTCGTGCGCCGACGCGACCGCGGTCGCGGCCGTGCTCAACGCTGGGGCTCCCGGGTGGCATCCGCACTGGAGGGCGCCGATGCCCCCGTGGTTGCAGGCGTTCCTGCGACATCCTGGGACGCATCGGATCCCCTGGCGGATACCGCCCCCTCGGCGCCGTTCGCGCCGGTGGATGCCATGCGTTGCAGCATCGCATTGTAGGCCGCGAGCTCCGCGTCACCCGTGCGATCCGCCTGCCTGTCGCGACGCTTGGTCTCTTTCGCGTCGCTGCGGCTCCACTGGATGGCCACGAGGATCGCGAGCACCACCGTCGGAATCTCGCCGATGCTCCACGCGATGCCGCCGGCGAGCTGCTGGTCGGCCATGGGCGTCACACCCCAGGTGCGCCCCATGGCGCCGTACCAGTCGGCCAGGAAGAGCCCATTGGCGGTGATGATCGACAGGCCGAAGAAGGCGTGGAACGCCATCGTGCCGAGCAGCAGTACGAGCCGCAGCGGATACGGGAAGCGGTACGGAACCGGGTCGATGCCGATCAGGGACTGTGCGAACAGGTATCCGGTGATGAGGAAGTGGACGATCATCCACTCGTGACCGATGTGGTCGGTCGTGGCCCAGCTGAACAGGGACGAGTAGTAGAAGACCCAGAGGGAACCGGCGAAGAGCACGGCGGCGGTGATGGGGTGCGTCAGGAAGGCAGCGATCTTCGAGTGCACGACCAGGAGGATCCACTCGCGACCGCCTCTGGAACCGTCCGTGCGCTTCACGATGGCGCGCAGCGCCAGCGTGACGGGCGCCCCGGGGACGAGCAGGACCGGCACGGCCATGGTGAGCAGCATGTGCGCCAGCATGTGGCTCGAGAACAGGTACTTCTCGTAGACGTTGATGCCGCCGTTCGTGACCCAGAGCAGCAGGATGATCCCGGCCACCCACGCGATCGTGCGTCCGATGGGCCACCGGTCGCCGCGACGACGCAGCCGCACGACGCCTGCGATGTAGAAGAACAGGGCGAAGCAGCATCCGATCAGCCACAGGGGATCGATGTTGATGCCGAAGAGATAGTGCGCGAGGGTCGCTGGAGCAGGAAGGGGCTCGCCGGTGAGCACCTCGGCCGGTGTCGGCTGACTGACCGGGACGTCGGCGACAGGCGTCGCGGTGCGCGCGAGGGCCGCCGCGACACCGGACGCGATGCCCATGAAGGCGAGCTCGCAGGAGACGAGCCACCAGAACGGTCCCTTGCTGCCGGTGCGCTTCAGCCGGCCGATGAGGTAACGACGCTGCAACAGGCCGAACAGCCCGAGCACGACGAGAGCGAGCGCCTTCACCAGCACGAGCACACCGTAGGAGGTGAGGAGGTTCTCGAGCGTCCCGATGCGGAGGTCTGCGTTGATGACGCCGGAGAACGCGACGACGACGAACGACACGATCGCCAGAGTCGAGAACCGCTCGAGCACCGCGACCAAACGGTCTCCGCTCAACGACTTGCGGATGAGCACGATCGTGAGCAGCCCGCCGAGCCAGATCGCAGCGAAAACGAGGTGCAGGCCGAGGGATGTGATGGCCTGGTCGTGTCCGGCGGTCCCTGCGGAGTGACCGCTCAGCGCCATCGGGATGAGGGAGCACAGGGCCACGATCGCGACGAATGCGACAGCCGTGTGATTGCGCACCGCGAAGCAGAGCACGGTCGTCACGGCGGCGATCAAGGTGATCGCGAGCCAGACCTGCCCGATCGCGATCTGCGTGGCGAACTGGCTGATCCCGTCGCTGAACTGCTGGTCGAGGGAGAGCGCCGACCCCGTGACATCCAGATAGGTCAGCACGCCGGTGACCGCACTCGCGACGGTCATGATCGCGGCGGAGCCTGCCGCGGCATCCATCGCCCTGTCGTACTCGGGCTTCTCAGGGCTGAGCGCGAAGCACGCCATGATGAGCGCACCGATCATGCCCGCCGCACTGAGGTTGACGAAGAGGTTCGCGACCGGAAGTCCCCAGCGCACGACGGGACCCGGATCCAGCAGCGCGGGAGCGGATGCCGCACCGCCGTACGCGAGCGCCGCGATGATGGCGAGCAGCGCGAAGACGACCAGGGCGACGGGGCCCGCCACGCGCTGAACTCTGCTCACCAGACAAGCGTAGGCGGTTGGACCTGGGCACCCGACGTGACCGGATGGCCGTGTGCAGACATCCGTGGTCCGCAGCCGTGTGGACGGAGAGTCGACACGACGGGATGGCGCCTGACCCTGTACTGCGAGCCACCTCGTGCTGCCCAGCCACCCCGGCACTCGCGCAAACAAGCGGGTGGCTCGGCAACTGGCTGGTGCTCGGCGACAGACCGGTGGCTCGGCGAGGGTGATCCGGCGCCGGCGGCGCGGTCGGATATCGCAGCGGGATAGGAGGCGAGTCGCGGGTCCGGAGGCGGGACGCGCACGCCGCTGGTGCTGGGGGCACGAGAAAGGGGATGCCGGCGAACCGGCATCCCCTTGTCAGGCGCTGATGGCTACTTGACGGAAGCCTTGAGCTTGCTGCCCGCGGTCAGCTTGACACGGTGGCCTGCCGGGATCTTGATTTCGGCACCGGTCTGCGGGTTGCGGCCCGTACGCGCGGCCGTCGACGTGCGCTCGGCGGCGAGCCAGCCCGGGATGGTGACCTTGCCCCCGCCTGCGACGGTCTCGGCGATGGTCGCGAAGAAAGCGTCGACCACAGCCCCCACGGCGGCCTGGCTCTGACCGGTCGACGCGGCGACCGCCGCCACGAGCTCGGTCTTGTTCAGCGACTTGTCAGCCATTGAGTGTCCTCCTCGGACGTTCTGCTGCTGAGCAGCGATTTGGTGATGAGCGGCGATGAGCCGCATGGAGTGGTTCGCGAACAGGTCCGCGAACCGCCCTCAAAGTACCAAGAAACCGCGGAATTCCGCGGAT
The DNA here is from genome assembly GCF_012985205.1 of Planctomonas sp. JC2975. NCBI lineage: Bacteria > Bacillati > Actinomycetota > Actinomycetes > Micrococcales > Microbacteriaceae > Planctomonas > Planctomonas sp. JC2975. The sequence goes on from NZ_JABEKS010000001.1 coordinate 2,497,776, forward strand.
TTCTGGGGTTTCAGAGGCCATTTGGAGCGGTTCTGGAGAGCTATCCACCGTTCTTGGGCGAGTTATACACAGAACCGGCGGAGTTATGCACAAGCAAAGGTGCGTCATCGCTTCGTCCGGGCGCATGCCAAAGGGGCGCCGTCCCTCAGGACGACGCCCCTTTCGAAGCACTACGCCGGACGAACCGGCTGCTGGGCGTTGCTTACCAGCTCGACTTGGTGATACCGGGCAGCTCGCCACGGTGCGCCATGTCGCGGAAGCGAACACGGGAGATGCCGAACTTGGTGAGGACACCACGCGGACGGCCATCGACGGCGTCGCGGCTGCGGAGGCGCACCGGCGACGCGTTGCGCGGCAGCTTCTGCAGGCCGACGCGAGCGGCTTCGCGCTCCTCGTCGGTGGAGTTCGGGTTGATGAGGGCCTTCTTCAGCTCGAGACGCTTCTCGGCGTAGCGGTCCACGACTTCCTGGCGCTGCTTGTTGCGCGCGATCTTGCTCTTCTTGGCCATGCTTCTACCGCTCCTCGCGGAATTCGACGTGCTTGCGCACAATGGGGTCGTACTTCTTCAGCACGAGACGGTCGGGGTCGTTGCGGCGGTTCTTCTTGGTCACGTAGGTGTAACCGGTGCCGGCCGTCGAACGAAGCTTGATGATCGGGCGGATGTCCTGCTGCTTGGCCATCAGATCTTCTCCCCACGGGCCAGAATCTCACTGACCACCACGTCGATACCGCGGGCGTCGATCACCTTGATGCCCTTGGCGCTGACATTCAGCGTGACCTTACGGCGAAGCGACGGCACGTAGTACGTGCGCCTCTGGATGTTCGGGTCGAAACGGCGCTTCGAGCGCTTGTGCGAGAACGAGATGGTGTGCCCGAAACCGGGCACAGCTCCCGTCACCTGGCAGACAGCTGCCATGATTTCCTCCATCAGTACCGAAGGGCGGATGCCCTTCCCAAGATCTCTTGTCGGCGCACACAACGACTCACGCTTTCGCGACGAGGGGGATTGTGTGTGCGAACTGCGCAGAGGAGTCCGCGCAGACAAACGGCAAGTCTACGCGACACGCCGCCGGTACCCAAATCGGTGTCGTCCGAGCGGCCCGATCCGGCCAGTGCGGTGCGTCGGGTGCGCGCCGAAAGCAGGAGATGTGGCCGAGAACCGGAGGAATCCTGCTGTTCTCGACGCGAGAGCGCGATCCCTGCTGTTTTCACCCCACGAGGACAGGACGCGACTGGGCAGGCTGGCGCCCGGGGCAGGACGCGACTGGGGCGGGACGCGACTGTGCAAGCTGGCGCCGTGGCCAGCCGGCGCCGTAGGCGGCAGGGGTGGGCGGCAGGTGGCGTGAGCGGCGCGGGTCAGTGGTCGGAGGCGGATGCCGCGCAGGCCGCGCACAGACCGAAGACGTCGACCACGTGGCGCGCATCCGTGAAGCCGTGCTCGGATGCCACGCGCTGCGCCCACTGCTCGACGTCGTCCGCCGCGATCTCCACGGTGAGCCCGCAACGGCGGCAGATCAGGTGATGGTGGTGCCCGCTGGTCGAGCACGCTCTGTACAGCGCCTCGCCCTCCGGCGACTGCAGCGAGTCCGCCTCGCCCTCTGACGCCAGGTCGGAGAGCGCGCGGTAGACCGTGGCCAGGCCGATGGGGGATCCGTGCTCGCGCAGCTCGGTGTGCAGGCTCTGGGCGCTGACGAATCCGTCGTTGGACGACAACGCCTCGCGCACGGCCTCGCGCTGCCAGGTGTTCCGTTTCATCGCTGCACCCCCGATCGTCCGTCCATCATGACGCCTCCACGGGCTCCGCGACCGGGGTGGGGTCTGTCGCGACCGACGGTCTCGAGGCGGCGAGCGGCGCCTGGACGGATGCCACAGGCATCCGCCGTCCGCTCACTCCTCGGCGCTTGCGGCCCCACGCGATCAGTCTGCAGACCACGTAGATGAGGAAAGAGATGGTCGTCACGTAGGGACTGATGGGCACGCTGCCGCCGAGTGCCAGCATGATGCCGCCGACCATCGAGACCACGCCGAACACCACGCTGAGCACAGGAACCCAGAGCGGCGACGACGACACTTTCAGCGCGGCGGCAGCCGGCGTGACCAGGATCGAGAGCACGAGCAGGGCACCGACGATCTGCACCGAGACCGCTACCGCGAGCCCCAGCAGCAGCATGAACACGATCGAAAGCGAACGGGTCGGCACGCCGCGTGCGGCCGCGACATCGGCATCGGTGCTGGCGAACATGAGCGGACGCCACACAACGCCGAGGCCGACCAGCACGATGATCGAGATGACCAGGAGTGCGCCGATCTGGGGGTTGTCGATAGCCACGATCTGCCCGGTGAGCAGTCCGAACTTGTTGGCGGAACGTCCTGGATAGAGCGCGAGGCACAGGATGCCCAGCCCGAGTCCGAACGGCATCAGGACGGCCGTGATCGAGTTGCGTTCCCGCGCCCGCGAGCCCAGCAGCCCGATCAGGAGCGCGGCGATCAGAGACCCTACGATCGACCCCTCGACCACGCCGACGCCCAGCAAGAGGCCGGCAGATGCTCCGGCGAACGACAGCTCGCTTATACCGTGCACCGCGAAGGCCATGTCCCGCGACATGACGAACACCCCGATCAGCCCTCCGATGATGCCGAGCATCGCCCCGGCGAGGATCGAGTTGTGCAGCAGCACGAGCAGCTGGCCGTAATCCGTGAAGTTGAAGATCTGGCCCCACCAGCCGGGGGCTGCGTCCAGATGGATCACAGGATCGTCCTCACTCCCTCGGTGTCGTGCGACGGGTCGTGCTGCTCGTCGTGGTGGGCGTGAGGTCCGTCGGGATGCCCGCCAGGGGCATCCGCCGTGCCGACGACCACGATGCGGCCCCTCGTGCGGATGACGTCGACCGGCGACCCGTACAACTCGCTGAGAACCTCGCTGCGCAGCACCTGATCCGGTGTCCCGATGCGGAACTTGCCGCCGGCGAGGTAGAGCACGCGGTCGACGAGGTCGAGCACGGGATTCACATCGTGCGTCACGAACAGTACGCCGAGCTGGCGCTCACGCCGGTGACGGTCGATGAGCTCGCTGACGGCGCGCTGGTGGGTGAGGTCGAGCGAGAGGAGCGGCTCGTCGCACAGCAGCATCCGCGGATCGCCGGCGAGAGCCTGCCCGACGCGCAACCGCTGCTGCTCGCCACCGGAGAGCGTCGCGACCGGCACCTTGGAGTACGACGAGGCGCCGACGGCCTCCAGCAGACCGTCGATGCGCCTGCGCCGCTGCTTCGACGGCCATGGGATGCCCCACCGGTGTCCGTCGACGCCGAGCCCGACGAGATCCCTGGCGCGCAGCGGCGTGCCGTCGTCGGCGAGCTTCTGTTGCGGGATGTAGCCGATGCGGCGATTGCCGCTCGTCACCGGCTCGCCGAGGAACTCGATGGATCCGGACAGGAGCTTCTGCTGCCCCAGGATCACCTTGAGCAGGCTGGTCTTGCCGGATCCGTTCGCGCCGAGCACCGCGATGAACTCGCCGGCGTGCACGTCGAGGTCGAGATCCGACCAGAGCGTGCGGTCGGCGAATCCGAGCGTCGCGTCACGCAGAGAGAGGACGGTTTCGAGGGATCCGCGCGGAACGTCGAGGGAGCTGTCGGAGCTGTTCGTCATGAAGCCGCCTTCTCCAATGCCGCGCCGATGTTCGTGAGGTTGCTGCGCATCCAGCCGAGGTAATTCTTGCCTTCGGGGAGCGTCTCCGTCACGCCGACGACGGGGATGGCGTTCGCCTTCGCCGCGGCCAGCACCTGCTGGGTCTGCGCGCCCGTCGTCTGCTCGTTGTACGCCAGCAGTGAGACTGAGCGACTGGAGAAGAGGGCGAGGGTCTGCTGCATGACGGCGGGTGCCACATCCGTGTCGTTCTCGATGGCTTCGCTGAACTTCTCGGGCGTCTTGTCGACGAGGCCGATCGCCTCAAGCATGTAGAGCGGAACCGGTTCGGTAATGGCTGCACCCTTGCCGGCGAACCGGCTCTTCAGGTCGGCCTCAGTGTTCTGCAGCTGCGCGACGGAAGCGCGGAATGCCTTCGCATTCGCATCGAACGTCGACGCATCGGCCGGTCGTGCCTTCGAGAAGGCACTCGCCAGTTCGTCCGCCACCTTGTCGACGGTCGGCAGGTCGTACCAGACGTGCTCGTTGAATTCGCCGTCTGCCGGGTGCTGGTCATGGCCGGAGATGTCCGCCGCGTTCAGCACGGTGGGCGACGTGTGCACTGCCGACAGCATCTCGCTGACGAAGTCGTCGTATCCACCGCCGTTCACCACGACCACCTCGGCCTTCGAGAGTGCGAGCTGGTTCTGCCCGCTGGCCTGGTACTCGTGCGGGTCCTTGTCGGGGTCGTCGATGATCGACGTCACGGCGACCTCGCCACCGCCGACCTTCTTCGCGATGTCGCCCCACACATTGGTGGAAGCGACGACGGCGATGCGGCCGGTCTTCGGGCTGGAGGGATCGGCGGATGACGCGGAGCATCCGGAGAGGAGAAGGGCCGCAGCGACGACCGATGAGAGGGCGGACAGCGTCAGGACGGAACGCTTCATGAAGGGGGAACCTTGTCTAAGCCGCGTGAGTGGCCGGATCGGTTCCGATCCGGCACCGATCGCCGCGGAAGTGCGGCAGACGAGCGACGACGACGCGACTGACGTCGACTCTTATTGATAATGATACTCAAAAGCAAGAAGGTGTGTGGCCGTCGTGCCAGACGTTCCGGCGGACAAAAGGGGGCGAGCCCCCACGCGTCACCGGTGGGTGCGAAGATCGAGCGCATGGGCCGACTGATGCTGCTCGACACCGCTTCCCTGTACTTCCGCGCGTTCTATGGCGTGCCCGACAGCGTGAAAGATGCGGACGGGATGCCGGTGAACGGCATCCGCGGACTGCTCGACATCATCGCGAAGCTCGTCACCGACTACGAGCCGACGGCACTCGTGGCGTGCTGGGACGACGACTGGCGCCCGCGCTGGCGGGTGGACCTCATCCCGCAGTACAAGGCGCACCGGGTGGCCGAACTGAATCCGGGCGGCGTCGACGTGGAGGACACGCCGGCGGGCCTGGTGCCGCAGGTGCCGGTGATCCGCCGGCTGCTGGGCGAGCTCGGCATCCCCGTGGTCGGTGCTGAACAGGCGGAGGCCGACGACATCATCGGATTCCTCACCCGCCGCGCCTCGGACCGGCCGTCCGGGTCGATGGCCGTCGACGTCGTCACAGGGGACCGCGACCTGTTCCAGCTCGTCGACGACGCCGCCGGCGTGCGCATCATCTACACGGCGCGTGGCATGAGCAAGCTCGAGCTGGTGACGGATGCCGTCGTCGAAGCCAAGTACGGCATCTCGCCTCGCCAGTACGCCGCGTTCGCCGCACTGCGCGGAGACCCATCGGATGGATTGCCGGGGGTCGCCGGCGTCGGCGAGAAGACCGCCGCGGGACTGCTGCGGGAGTTCGGCGACCTGGACGGGATCCTCGCGGCGGCGGCGGATCCATCCGTGGCGCTTTCGCCCAGCGTGCGGATGAAGCTGACGGCGTCCACCGAGTACCTCGCCCGTGCGATGCCCGCCATCGTCGTCGGGGAGCGGGTCGACCTGCCGGAGGTCGACGGGACGCTGCATCCGCTGGATGCCGAGCGACTCACATCCGTGCACGCTCTGGGCCAGCGCTACAACCTGGGCGGCTCGCTGGACAGGGCCCTGAAGGCGCTCACGGCCGCTGCCTGAGAAGCCGCCAGCTCAGTCCAGGAGGAGCGCCGGTTCCTCGATGATCGAGGCCACGTCGGCGACGAAACGCGAGACGACATCGCCGTCGACGACGCGATGGTCGAAGGATCCGCCGATCGTGGTCACGAAACGCGGACGCACCTCGCCGTCGACCACCCACGGCTTCTGCTTGATCGTGCCGAGAGCGACGATGCCGACCTCGCCGGGGTTGAGGATCGGCGTTCCGGTGTCCATGCCGAACACACCGATGTTCGTGATGGTGATCGTGCCGTTCTGCATGTCGGCCGGCGTCGTCTTGCCGTCGCGGGCGGTCAGCGTGAGTTGCTCGAGCGCGCGTGCCAGCTCGAGGAGGCTCATCGACTGGGCATCCTTGACGTTCGGCACGATGAGACCGCGCGGCGTCGCAGCGGCGATTCCGAGGTTCACGTAGTGGTGGATGATGATCTCGTCGTCGGTCCAGGTAGCGTTCACGCTCGGGTTACGGCGCACGGCCCAGATCATCGCCTTGGCCATGATGAGCAGCGGCGAGACGCGCACGCCGGCGAACGCCGTCGAGTCCTTGAGTCGCTTGACGAACTCCATGGTGCGGGTGGCGTCGACGTCGACGAAGACGCTCACGTGCGGAGCGGTGAACTTGGAGCGCACCATCGCGGATGCGATCTGCTTGCGCATGCCCTTGACCGGCACGCGCTCCTCGCGCTCGTCGGCCCACTCCGGAGTGTCGATGTTGCGGAAGACACTGGCCTGGCTCGCGTTGCGCACCACATCGTCGCGCGTGATCTCACCGGCGATGCCGGTTCCGGAGATCGCGAGCAGATCGACTCCGAGGTCCTTGGCGAGCTTGCGGATCGGCGGCTTCGCGATCACGGGCGTCGCCGATGCCGCAGGCACGAGGTCCGCTGCCGTCGGCACATGGCGTCCTGCAACCTCCGACCCACGCGTCTGGCCGCGGCGTCGGCTCGCGCCGTGACCCGCGGATCCGTAGCCGACGAGCACCGCTCCCGGCTTGGGCTCGTCGCCCTCGCGCTCGATGAGGGTTGCCGCCTCTGCATCCTCCCGCGCGACCGCTGCGGCGTCGGCTGCGGGAGAGTGCCCGGCCGAGGTCGCGGAAGCTGCGGACGAAGCATCCGACGATCCGGATGCTTCACGCACCCTCGCCAGTTCGGCGTCGTCCACCTCGATGACGTTGTCGAGACCGCCGACGTGCTGCGTGGAGTCCGCCTGGGCTCCGTCACCGACGATGATGATCGGCGCACCGACCTCGACGGTGTCGCCCTCGGTGACCAGCAGCCGGTCGACGACACCTTCGAACGGCGAGGGCAGTTCGACGAGCGACTTCGCCGTCTCGATCTCGCACAGCACGTCGTTGACGTGCACGGTGTCGCCCGGCGCCACCTTCCACGAGACAATCTCGGCCTCCGTCAAGCCTTCGCCGACGTCCGGAAGCAGGAACTCGGACTCACTCATGGTTCTCCTCGCGGACGTTTCTTCGTGGTGTGGTGATCGCGGACGCGCTGGGCGGATTCAGCCGGTGGATGTCGCCGTGCGAGGCCGTCAGTAGGCGAGCGCGCGATCGACGGCTTCGAGCACGCGGTCGGCGTCCGGCAGGTAGAGGTCTTCGAGCTTGCCGGGAGGGAACGGGGTGTCGAATCCGGACACCCGCAACACCGGTGCCTCCAGCGAATAGAACGCCTTCTCGGCGACGGTGGCTGCGACTTCGCTGCCCACGCTCACGGATCCCGGTGCCTCCTGCGCCACGACCAGCCGACCGGTCTTTCGCACGGATCCGAGCAGCGGGCCGTAGTCGATCGGCGACAGTGATCGGAGGTCGACCACTTCGAGGCTGGTGCCCTCCTCCGCGGCGATCTCGGCCGCGCGGAGCAGCACGCTCACCATGGCGCCGTGACCGACGAGTGTGGCGTCTGTTCCCGTGCGCACCACCCGGCTGGCGTGCAGCGGAGCGGCACTGGAGCTGAAGTCGACCTCGCCCTTCGGCCAGTAGCGGCTCTTCGGCTCGAGGAAGATGATCGGATCGTCGGAGGCGATGGCCTCCTGCATCATCCAGTACGCGTCGTTCGGCGTCGACGGGCTCACGACCCGCAAGCCGCCCGTGTGCGCGAAGTACGCCTCTGGGCTCTCCTGATGGTGCTCGACCGCACCGATGTGCCCGCCGTAGGGGATGCGGATGACAACGGGCATCCGCAGCGCGCCCTCATGTCGCGACGTGATCTTGGCCAGCTGGGTCGTGATCTGGTCGAACGCGGGGAAGACGAACCCGTCGAACTGGATCTCGCAGACCGGTCGGTATCCGCGCATCGCGAGCCCGATCGCGGTGCCGACGATGCCCGACTCGGCCAGCGGGGTGTCGATGACGCGCTGCGGTCCGAACTCCGCCTGCAGACCCTCTGTGATGCGGAAGACGCCGCCGAGCGGGCCGATGTCCTCGCCCATGAGCAGCACGTGCGGGTCGTCGGCGAGCGCCTGACGGAGCCCGGCGTTCAGAGCCTTCGCCATCGGAAGACTCTCGGTCCCGGTGCGGAAGGGCGTGCGGGCGGATGCCTGCGCCGCGTTCTGCGCGGTCGTCACGTCTGTCACGCGCTCGCCCCCTGCGTTGATGCCTGTGCCGGCGATGCCGTTGTCGTCGAAGCCGGCGACGGTGCGGAAGTGGATGCCGCGGCATCCGCCTCGAACGACTTCTCGTAGCGCTCGAGCCACGCCTGCTGCTCGACGACGTCCGCGTGCGGCTCCGAGTACACGTGGTCGAAGATCAGCTCGGCCGTCGGAACCGCGATTTCGAGCGTGCGCCGGCGGATGTCGGCCGCGTAGTCCGCTGCCTCCTCGTCGACGGATGCGAACCACTCGTCGCCGATGCCACGACCGGCCAGAAACGCGCGCATTCGGGCAATCGGGTCGCGTCCACGCCAGTGGCTCTCCTCGTCCGAGGTGCGGTACCGAGTGGGGTCATCGCTGGTGGTGTGCGCACCCATGCGATAGGTGACCGCCTCGATGAGGCTCGGACCGTCGCCGTTGCGCGCAGCGTCGAGCTGCTTGGCGCTGACCATGTAGCTGGCGAGCACGTCATTGCCGTCGACCTGGTAGCCAGGCATGCCGAAGCCGCCGGCGCGGAGGTGGAGCGGCGAGCGCGACTGCGTCTTGACCGGAACCGAGATGGCCCACTGATTGTTCTGCAGGAAGAAGACCTCCGGCGTCTGGAAGCTCCCGGCGAAGACGAGCGCCTCACTGACGTCGCCCTCGGAGCTGGCTCCGTCGCCGAAGTAGACGATGACGGCCTGGTCGACGTCGGGGTCGCCCGTTCCGACGTTGCCGTCGAACTTCACGCCCATCGCGTATCCGGTGGCGTGCAAGGCCTGCGTGCCCAGCACGAGCGTGTAAATGCGCACGTTGCCGTTCTTCGGATCCGTCGGATCCCACCCGCCGTTCGTCACGCCCCGCATCACCCGGATGATGTCGAGCGGATCCACCCCGCGGATCGTCGCCACCACGTGCTCGCGGTACGACGGGAAGATCGTGTCCTGAGGCTTGGCGGCGTAGGCGGATCCGACCTGAGCGGCCTCCTGCCCGCTGCTCGGCGGCCACAGTGCGAGCTGCCCCTGCCGCTGCAGGTTGGTGGCTTCGACGTCGAAGCGGCGCACCACGACCATGTCGCGATAGAAGCGGCGGTAGTCGTCGTCGGTGAGCGTCTCGAGGTAGGGCAGGAACTCGGCCGCGTTATCCGTGGGCTCGAATCGACCGTCCTCGGTCAGTACTTGTACGGTCGCGGCGGAGAGCCCCTCCGACGACGCGAATCGGTCGTTCGTGGCAGACATCCTCACTAACCTAACTGCTCGTTTCGTGGGGTCTTCGGTAGGGTGCCGACAAGCTCCCCCGCGATCTTTAGAACGCGATCGACAGATTCCTGTTCGCCGACCCCGACGCGGATGCCGTCGGGCGCGAATCCACGCACGGCCAGTCCGCCGTCGAAGAACGCGTCGACGCAGCGTGCCGTGTGCTCTCCGGTGCGCAGCCACACGAAGTTGCCCTGCGCCTCGGGAACGTCCCAGCCCTGGGCGATGAGACCCTCGCGGAGTCTGGTGCGACGCTCCGCGATGACGCCGACCCGGTCCAGCAGCTCGCCCTCACGGTCGAGCGACGCCAGCGCGGCCGCCTGTGCCGTGTCGGTGACGCTCATCGGGATGGCCGCTGCACGCGCCGCATTGAGCAGCCGCTCCGGTCCGATGGCGTAGCCGATGCGCAGGCCGGCGAGACCGTACGCCTTCGAGAACGTGCGCAGCACGACGAGGTTGGGGTAGCGGCCGATCTGCCGACGTCCGTCGACGTGGTCCGGATCGGTCACGAACTCGACGTACGCCTCATCGAGGATGACGAGCAGGTCCGACGGAACCGACGCCATGAACCGCTCGAACTCGGCCGTCGTCACGATCGGTCCTGTCGGGTTGTTCGGCGTGCAGACGATGACGACGCGCGTGCGTTCGTTGATGGCCGAGACCATGCCGTCGAGGTCGTGCCTCGCGTCGGGCAGCAAGGGAACCGTCACGCTGGAGGCGCCCGACACGACGACGAGTCCCGGGTAGGCCTCGAACGACCGCCACGCGTACACCACCTCGTCGCCGGGACCGGCCGCGGCGTTGATGAACTGCGACAGGATGGCGACCGATCCTGCACCCAGATGCACCTCTGACGTGCCGACACCGAAGCGTTCGGCCAGGCGATCGCGCAGCGCCAGCGCCGCACCGTCGGGATAACGGTTGAGCGCATCCGCCGCGGCGACGGCGTCGACGACACCGGGGAGGGGATCGAACGGGTTCTCGTTGCTCGACAGCTTGAAGCCGTCCTGGGCGGGGACGCGGCCTTGCGCATAAGCGGCGAGGCCCGCGATCTCCGGGCGCAGGCGCACCCTGTCGACGTTCTGGGGATCCACACCGATAACTTACCCACGGGCATATTCCGCTGGCTGCGTGCCAGAGGAGAACTCTCATCCGCGGGACGGCGCGCGCAGCGCGCCCTGTTTCCCGGGCGGCGCACCACCTGGAAGACTGTCCGCATGAGGTTTCTGCTGAAACTGATCATCAATGCGTTCGCCCTCTGGGTCACCACGCTGATCGTGAGCGGCGTCACGGTGGAGTCGTACGACCCGAACGGCGGCGAGTTGCCGCTCATCCTGACGTACCTGCTGATCGCACTGATCTTCGGCGTGGTCAACGGGATCGTCGGTACGGTGATCCGGATCGTGGCGTTCCCGCTGTACATCCTGACGCTCGGACTGATCTCCTTGATCGTCAACGGGCTGCTGCTGCTCATCGTTTCCTGGATCAGCGACGCCATGGGCTTCGGCCTCCACGTCGACGGGTTCTGGGACGGCGTGTGGGCGGCGCTCATCCTGGCCGTCATCAGCTGGCTCCTCGGCCTGATCTTCCGCCCGGTCATCCGGCGCTGAGCCGGCGGCACTGCGTTGGCGGCGTTCATCCGTCGCCTCCGGTGATGCGCACGCCGCGGTAGAGCCCGGCCTCGCCGGGCGATCCGGTGGGAAGGGCGGCGAGGCCGGCGGCGAGCCGGAGATCGTTCGCGTCATCCATCTGCTGAGCCGTGATCGCGTACTCCGAGATGCGGTGCGAGTCCGCGGGCGACGAACCGGGAACGGGCTCGCCATCGAACGTCTGCCGCGTCACGAGTATGCGGTCACCTCCTGGAGCTCCGGAACCGATCGGCAACCCTCCGAGCGCCGGAACAAGGTCGTCCGTGTGCTCCACGGCAATGTCCGTCACGTCCGCCGGCACGGCGACGCCGCCGGTGGGAGATCCGAACGTGACGAGCGCAGGAGTGTTGAACTCACCGGAGGTCGCGATGTCCGTGGCGATGATGCCGCCCTGCGAGTAGCCGACGGGAATCACCGTGTCGCCTGGCTGGATCCCCGCTTCCCGCATCGCCTCCTGCGTCGCCCGCAGTGAAGCCGGGTCCAACTGCGCGACGCCGGTCAGATCACTGGTGACGTCGAACGGCTCGTCGCCGCTGACCGGATTCCAATCGGCCGTGCCGCCGACGTAGACCAGGTAGACCGGATCGCCGCCCGCTCCCGCGTAGCGCTCCACGCGCACCTGCGGACCGTCCGTGGTTGAGGACGGGATGCGCCGCACGAGGTCCGCATAGTCCGATGGCGGAGCGACGGTGCCGGCGGACATCCGGTGAACCTGTACCGGGGTTTCGCGGAGGAGTCCGATGGTGGATCCCGCGCCCACAACGACCCGCGCTGCACCGTGCACGCCGAACGCACCCGTTCCCTGGTCATCCGCCCACGCAGCGACCGGCAGTGGGACGCCTGCCGCTCCGAGCATGGCGTCATCCGTCGCCGAGACCGCGTACCGGATGAGCGCGACCATGCGTGGATCGCGCAGCAGACTCGCCTTGCTGCCCAGAACTCTGCCGAGTCCATCGAGCAGGACACTGGGCGAGCCGGCCGTCAGGCTTCCCACCCCGAACGCGATCGCCAGCGTGGCGACCAGCTGTGGTCCGGTCAGGATGCCCAGCGCCATGGCGAACGGCGCCAGTTGTCCGAGCGCCCATCCGCTCAGGGTGCTCAGCGTGTTCAGGAGCGCCGGGTCGCTGAGCAGGTCCATGCCCGAGCGGGCGCCGGCCTCGGCAGCGTCGTACGAGGCTGCCGCGTCACCGAGGTTTCTGGCAAGCCTGGTGGACTGCGACGCGGCCGAGCGGATGCCGGTGGCCGCCTCGTGCGTCAGCCGTGCGGCATCCGCTCCGCTCGCAGCGCCCGGCAGTGCCGGATTCGCGGCGCCGGCCGCCGCCGTGGCCGGGCGCAACGAATGCGACAGGTCATCGAACACGCCGCCCAGCGCCACGAGCGAGTCCCGCGCGGGGTAGAGAGCGTCGGTCGCGACTCGTGTCCCACCCCCGGACACCGTGATGCCGTCAGCCATCGGAACCTGCCGGCGACGTGGAGACCCTTGCACCGGCACCGGTGGCACTGTCGAGAATCGCAGCATCGCGGAACGCGATCGCCGCGTAGTCCAGCGCCTTCAGTGCGTCGTCGACGGTCGATCGAATGTCGTCGAGTCGTGCACGGCAGCGCCGTTGCGCGTCCGATCTCCACTCGACGTCCGCGGCGTCGGGGAGCTGCGCGAGCGCGGCCGTGAGCTCCGACCGCACGTAGTCGACCGCGGAGCGTGCCGCACTGTATGAGCCGTCCAGAGGACCACCTCCCTCGAGGTGTTCACAATGGCGGCCGGCGGCCGGCGGCTGCGGTCGAATGCGCGCATCCGTGGAATGCTCCGCGCCCGCTGAACTGGGGAGGACGGGAGGACGAGTGGGCGGACGACCCCGAACCTGCAGCACAATGGAGGCATGAGCTTCGCGCCGGATTCGACGCAGGCGCAGTCGCACGCTGTGCCGCAGGATGCCCGCACCGCGGAGGCAGCCGCGCCGGCGACTCCGCCCTTCCGCATCTGCTTCGTCTGCAGCGGCAACATCTGCCGGTCGCCGATGGCCGAAGTGGTGTTCAAGCAGCTCGCCGAGGACGCCGGGCTCGGCAGCCGCATCCAGGTTTCGTCCGCCGGGACCGGCGACTGGCACGTCGGCGAACAGGCCGATCCTCGCGCCGTCGAGACCCTGCACGTGCATGGCTACGACGGCTCCGCCCACCGCGCACGTCAGTTCGATCCTGAGTGGTTCGAACAGCTCGACCTCGTCGTCGCACTCGACCGCAGCCACGAGCGGATCCTGAAGAACTGGACCACCAACAGCATCGACCGGAGCAAGGTGCAGCTTCTGCGCAGCTTCGAGACTCCGCGATCCGATTCACTTGATGTGCCGGATCCCTATTACTCCGACCACACCTTCTTCGCCGCTGTGCTCGGCATGATCGAGCGCGCGGATCGCGCGCTGCTCGCCCAGCTGGCTCCCGCGCTGCGACCTCCGACCCAAGGAAACGGAAAGCAATGACATCCCTCCCTCCCCAGCCGCTGAGTCCGCTCGACGGCCGCTATCGCGCCGCCGTCTCGTCGCTCGGAGACTTCCTGTCCGAGGCCGGCCTGAACCGCGCCCGCGTACAGGTGGAGGTCGAATGGCTGCTGTACCTCACATCGCACGGGATGTTCGGCAGCGGCCGGCTGACGGATGCGCAGGCATCCGCTCTGCGCGCGCTCGTCACCGACTTCGGACAGAACGAGATCGACCGGCTCGCCACGCTCGAGGCGACCACGCGCCACGACGTCAAGGCCGTCGAGTACCTGGTGCGCGAGAAGCTGCACGAGCTGGACCTCGACTCGATCGCGGAGCTCACGCACTTCGCCTGCACGAGTGAGGACATCAACAACCTCTCGTACGCGCTGACGGTGTCGTCTGCGGTGAAGGACGTGTGGCTGCCGAAGTTCCGTGTCGTGATCGACGCACTGCGCGCTCGTGCGATCGAGATGCGTGACGCCTCGATGCTCGCCCACACGCACGGCCAGCCCGCGACGCCGACAACGATGGGCAAGGAGTTCGCGGTCTTCGTGTACCGCCTCGAGCGGATCGCCGAGCAGGTCGAGGGCAGCGAGTACCTCGGCAAGTTCAGCGGGGCGACGGGAACGTTCTCGGCGCACCTGGCTGCGGATCCCGAAGCCGACTGGCCCGCCATCTCGCGCGAGTTCGTCGAGTCGCTCGGGCTCACCTGGAACCCGCTCACCACGCAGATCGAGTCGCACGACTGGCAGGCCGAGCTCTACGGCCGTATCTCGCACGCGAACCGCGTGCTGCACAACCTCGCAACGGATATCTGGACGTACATCTCGCTCGGATACTTCCGGCAGATCCCGCAGGCCGGTGCCACCGGCTCATCGACCATGCCGCACAAGATCAACCCGATCCGCTTCGAGAACGCCGAGGCGAACCTCGAGCTGTCCAGCGCGCTGCTTGATTCGCTCGCCTCCACGCTCGTCACCAGCCGTCTGCAGCGCGACCTCACCGATTCGACGACGCAGCGCAACATCGGCGTCGGGCTGGGGCACTCGCTGCTCGCACTGGACAACATCGAGCGTGGCCTGCGCGAGATCGCGCTGGATCAGGACGCGCTCGACCGTGACCTCGAGGCCAACTGGGAGGTGCTCGGCGAGGCGATCCAGACGGTGATCCGGGCGGAAGTCGCCGCCGGACGCTCCTCGATCAGGGATCCGTACGCCCTGCTCAAGGAGCTGACCCGCGGCAAGCGGGTCGATCGCGAAGGCCTCGCTGCGTTCATCGAGACGCTCGACATCGGAGCGGATGCCAAGGCTCGCCTCCTCGAGCTGACTCCGGCCGGCTACGTGGGGCTCGCCTCGCAGCTCGTCGACCGGATGTAACTCGGCGGGACGCGGCTCCGCGGCGGTCCCGATTTTGAACTTTTCGGGTCCCCGATCCTGGGGCGCAGTCGGGCAAAGCCGCCATGCCGCCCCGTCGAACGGCAGATCGTGCGAGGCCGCCGTCACACTGGGACTATGACTCCCGCACGCCGGTGGGTGCTGCACGTCGACCTCGACCAGTTCATCGCGGCCGTCGAGGTGCTGCGACGGCCGGAGCTTGCAGGCAAGCCGGTGATCGTCGGCGGCAGCGGCGATCCGACCGAGCGAGCCGTGGTCTCGACGGCGTCGTACGAGGCTCGCGCCTTCGGGGTCGGGTCCGGGATGCCACTGCGCATCGCTGCGCGCAAGGCGCCGGATGCGATCATCCTGCCCGTCGACGCACCGGTGTACACGGCCGCGTCAGAGGAGGTGATGGCTACTCTTCGAGAGCAGCCCGGCGCCATCGTGCAGATACTCGGTTGGGACGAGGCCTTCCTCGGAGTGACCACCGACGATCCTGAGGCGTACGCGCGACGCGTCCAGGAAGCGGTGCTCGAGCGGACGCAGCTGCGCTGCAGCGTCGGCATCGGCGACACGCTCGTGCGCGCCAAGAACGCGACCGACTTCGGAAAGCCGAACGGCACCTTCCGGCTCACCGTCGAGAACTGGATGGAGGTCATGGGCGACAAGCCGGCGATCGCCCTGTGGGGAGTGGGTTCGAAGATCTCGAAGCGGCTGGCTGCGCACGGCATCCTGACCGTCGCACAACTCGCGAACGCGGATGAAGCCGTGCTCGTGACGGAGTTCGGGCCGAGGATGGGGCCATGGTTCCGTCAGCTCGGCCGTGGCGATGGCTCGTCGGAGGTGGATGACACGCCCTGGGTCGCGCACGGCCACGGGCGTGAGACCACGTTCCAGCAGGATCTGCTCGACCGCTCCGAGATCGAGCAGGCGGCCGGCGACCTCGTCGCGCGGGTGCTCGAGGACGTGGTTGCAGAGGGCCGTCCGGTCATCGGCGTCGGACTCAAGGTGCGGTACGCGCCGTTCACGACCAAGACGCTCGTGCACAAGATCGACGCCACCTTCGATCGCCGCACGGTCCTGGTCGAGACGATGAAACTCGTCGACAAGATCGAGCCGGACCGCCCGGTGCGTCTCCTCGGCGTGCGGGCGGAGATGGCTATGCCGGATGATGCCCGCACGGGCCACACTCCGACCCGCAGCGGATGGTAGTCGCGGTCAGCGTGGGGCTGCGGCGTTCCGTGTCAACGCGTGGAGAGGAACTCGAGGATCGCAGCGGCGAGTTCGGGGGCGACCAGCGCGCTTCCGTGGTCGCCCGGAACGCGCACGAATCGGGCACCGTGCACAAGCGACGCCAGCCGATCGGCGTCGGACCGCTCATCCCGGTCACCGATCGCGATGAGCGTCGGGACGGCAATCCGTCGCAGGGCCTCCTCGGGGGTCGGAACAAGCGATTCCAGCAAGGAGAGCAACGCCCGAGGGTCCGTTCCACCCCGAGAGAACGCCTGCGCGATCCGCGCATCGGGCGAACCCTCCTCGATCGTGACTCCGTTGACCAACGCGGTGAGAACGCGATGATTCATCCCGCCGCCTTGAGGGCCGGCCACCTTCGCCAATCCTTGTCCGGCCGCAATCGCATGCCCGGGCTTCGCACCCCGCACCAGCATGCGCACCACGATGCGCGCACCGAGTGAGTAACCCCCTAGGTCGTAGTCTCCGTCTCCGAGGCCGAGATGTTCGACGAGCGCGAAGCCGTCGTCGGCAAGCACGTCCGACGGATACCCGTTGGGGTCTTCCGGTGAGGCGCTGTCCCCGCATCCGCGCGAGTCGGGAACAATGACGCGATACCCGTGCCCCGCAAGCGTGCGAACCGGGTCGTGCTCGAGCAAACGCGAGCCAACACCACCGAAGCCGGGCAGAAAAACCACCGTGCGACCGGATCCCGTCTCAGCCCACGCCAACTCCACGCCATCAGCGCCGGCGAATCGATGCGCACCCATAACGCTGTCGACACTAGACCGACGGAATGGGGCGCCACCCACTACGCGCACTCACCTGCGACCGGTTTCGACGGACGCAACCAGAGGTGAAGCGACTCAGTCGTGCGGGTTGCTCGGGCCCGACGGGGCGTCCGGGGTGCCGCTGGTGCCGGCATCCGTCTCGCCTGAAGGGAGCTCGGGATGCTCGTGGTTCTGCTCGGCGAGATCGCGCCGCTCCTCGTCGTCGGGCTTGAACCCGAGCGCGAACATGGCCAGCACGACGAGCGTCACGATGAACGCGACGCCGAAGAAGATGAGGGACAGCACCGGCTCGCGCGTGGCCAGCAGCACGACGAGGCCGACGAAGAGCGCCAGCACCGCGGCGATGCCGATGAACTCGACCGGCTTCATGCGGTCGCGCAGGGTCGGCTTGCGCCCGTCGGGCGTCTGGTTGTCGTCGGTCACGCGTGTTTCTCCGAAGCTGTGTTGTCGTCGGCGTGCCCGTGCGCCAGTCCGAACTTGAGGGTGAAGGCGCCGATCCCCACGTAGACGCCGACGATCACGGCGTAGGCGCCGAACAGGCCGACGGCCAGCAGGGAATCGGTGGGGATGAGCAGGAAGACCACGGCAAGCACCACGGTGAGGGCGCCGATGACCATCCAGTCGCGGGCCGACTCCGACCGGCCGCGGCTACGGATTCCGCAGTACAGCTCGGCGAATCCGGTGAGCAGAGCCCAGACGCTGACACCGTAGAGCAGAACGCCGAGCCCGGCGTCGTTCAGCGAGAGGGCGGCGACGCCGACAACGACGCTCAGTGCGCCTTGGGCGACGAAAAGCCATCTGATCAGGGAATCCTTGAGCACAAGGCTGCCGATGCCGACGACGATCCCCTCGATCAGCGCGAAGCTGCCGAAGACGATCAGGCCGACCCGGGCCGAGTGTTCAGGATCGAAGGTGATGAAGCCGCCTGCGAGGAGGGCGACGACCGCACGCGTCAGGGCGACGATCCAGTACCGATCCGGCCAGGATCGACGGGCGCTGACGCGCTCGGGCGCGGCTGAGCTCACGTGACTTCTTTCCTGCATTCAGTGGCGGCATGCGCGGTGCGGGGAGGCGGATGCCGAGGCCTCATCGATTCTACCGGTCGTAGACGAGTGGTCGCCTGGGCTCCTATCAGGGAGCGTCCACGGTCGGCGCCGTCCCGATCGCGACGGTGCCGTCGACCTCGTCGTCGTGCACGATCGACGCGGCGAACCCGGCCGACTCGAGGATGCCGGCCGTCGCGGATGCCTGCCTCCTGCTCGTCTCGATGATGAGGTTTCCGCCTGGCCTGAGCCACTCCCGTGCGCCGTGTGCGACCCTGCGATGCAGCACCAATCCGTCGTCCCCGCCGTCGAGCGCTGCCAGGGCTTCGTGCTCGCGGGCTTCCGGTGGCATGAGACGGATCTCGTCGGTCGGAACGTACGGCGCGTTCGCGACGATGAGGTCGACGGATCCGCGCAGGGATGCCGGAAGAGGCGCGTACAGGTCGCCGACGTAGACCTGCGGGTCGGCATCTGCCGTCGCACCTGAATGGTGCGCGGCCGAGACGGATGCGAGCGTGCGGCGCGCGCAGTCCGCAGCGGCCGGGTCGATGTCGACGGCGTGCACCGCGGCATCCGGCCGGGCGTCGAGGATCGCCGCACCGATCGCGCCCGCGCCGCAGCAGAGGTCGAGGACCACGGGATTGCGCGGCGCGAGGCGCAGCGCCTCGTGCACGAGCACGGACGTGCGCTGACGCGGTACGAACACACCGGGAGTGACCGCGACCCGCAATCCGCGGAACTCCGCCCAGCCGAGGATGTACTCGAGCGGCTCTCCCGCCACGCGTCGCGAGACGTCGCGTTCCAGTTGTGCGGCGTCGGCCGACTCGTCGATGAGGAGGCGCGCTTCGTCTTCGGCGAAGACGCATCCGGCGGCGCGGAGCCGTGCGACGATCGCGTCGAGATCATCCGAGTGCGGCCGGGCCATGGGTGTCCTTCCGGGTGGGTGCCGCCGGGTCAACCCGCGGTCGACGCTGCGAGAGCAGTTGCGCCAGGCGGGCGGCGGAATCGGATCCGGGCGCCGGCGTGTAGATCACCACGTGAAGGTCAGGGTGGTCGGACGGCGACAACTGGTGGTGCTCGAGCGTGAGGAGTCCGGCTGTCGGATGCCGGAACATGCGCTCGCGCGACGCGAACCCCTCGATGTCGTGGGCCGCCCAGGCGGTCCGGAACTCCGGGCTCGCCGCCTCGAGCCGCGCCACGAGCGCGAGGTAAGCCGGATCGCCGAGCCGGGGACCCGCATCCGCCCGGAATTCGGCCACGAACCGGCGACTCGTCGCCTCCCAGTCAGGGAGCAGTTCGCGCACGTACGGGTCGGTGAACACCAGCCAGAGCAGATTGCGGTCCTCGCCGTGTGCCGTCGCAACCCCTGGGTACAGCGCGGCATAAGCCGCGTTCCAGCCGGCGATGCGCCAGTCGGCCGTGACCGTGTAGGCGGGCGATCCGGCGAGCGCGTCCATGAGCCGCTGCACCTGCGGCGGGGCGATGGCGACCGGAGCCGGAGCGGATGCGGTGGCCGGCGAGTATCCGGCCAGCGCGAGCAGGTAGTCGTGCTCCGCGACAGTGAGCCGGAGCGCACGCGCGATCGCGTCGAGCACCTGTCTGGACGGATGGATGTCCCGCCCCTGCTCCAGCCAGGTGTACCAGGTGACGCTCACGCCGCTCAGGTACGAGACGTCTTCGCGACGGAGCCCCGAGGTGCGCGTTCGGCCGAGCGTTGGCAGGCCGGCATCCGCTCGCGAGAGGGTCTCCCGTCGGGCACGCAGGAAGGCACCGAGCTCCGAACGACCGTTCTCCGCTTGCTTCGCCTGTGCCAGCTTCGTCTCTGCCCGGTTCGCCTGCCAGGCTGCACCATCGAGCATCGCCACGGTGACAACGCTAATACGCCGGGTACTAGTATCCGGCCATCGTGCCGGCCGCCTTCGGTGCAACCGGTTGTGCTGCGCGGGCCTGTCACGTCCAGTCGGAGAGGTCGGTCGGTCCGCGACGCCCGCGCGGGGCATCGGCGAGGGTTCTGAGCGTGACGTCGATGTTCGCGTCGCCGACGCGCTCCCGCCAGCGCCGCAGCTCGCGGGAGAACGCCTCGGCCGATCGGCGCAGCATCTCGTGGCCATGCGGCGTCGGGGTGAGGATGCGTTCCCGTCGGTCGCCCGGGTTCCGTTCACGACTGATCAGCCCGAGCTGCTCGAGGGTGCCCGCGGTCTTGGTCGCTGCCTGCTTGCTGACCCCGAGCCGCTCGCCGAGCTGCACGCTCGTGCAGCCTGCACCGATCGCCTGCATCGCGAAGCCGTGCGTCGGCCGGACCTCGGCGAACCCGGCCGGCGCGAGTTCCTCGTGAGCGGCGTCGACCAGGCCGCGGAACGCCGACATGAGCAGGAACGGCATGGCGAGGTCGTCGATCGGGTCCATCGCATGATTCTACGTGAATGGACAACGTGGTTGACCGTATACTGGTCAACCATGTTGTCCAATTCGGAAGGGTGAAGTCATGCCGCATCTCGCCAGCACCTCGACCAGCAGTCACCGGCTCCAAGGAGTCACGTTCACTCCGTTCGTCAACACCGCCGGCGGCGCCAGGGACCTCGCCGCGTGGCAGGTGGACATACCGGCCCGCACGCCGGGAGCGCCTCACACGATGTCCGAGGAAGAGGTGCTGCACGTTCTCACGGGAGCGGTGGATGTCGGCATCGACGACGAACGGTTCACGGCGCGCGCGGGGGACGCCATCCTCGTTCCGGCCGGAGCGCTGTTCCAGCTCAGCAACACCACCGATGAACCCGCTCGCGCCTGGGTCACCACGCTGATCGGGATGAACGCTGTGCTGGCCGGCGAGCGCTTCGAGCCGCCGTGGGCGCAGTGACGGCCGGCCTCGGGGCGGAATCCAGATCCGGCGAGCACTTACCCTCGAAAGGTCCGCCCACCTACGAAAGCGTCACCGTGTCGAACGCCGAACCGACAGCATCCGCCGACCGCACGCCGCGCATGGCCCGCGGTGGGCTCGTGCTCATCGGACTGCTGCTCATCGCGGCGAACCTGCGTGCGTCGATCACGTCCGTGGGGCCGGTGCTCGGCGATATCCGGGCGGATCTGGGCATCAGCGCGGTCACGGCGTCGGTGCTGATCTCGATCCCGCTCGTCGCGTTCGGCGTGTTCTCGCCTGTGGCGCCGCTGCTTGCGTCGCGACTCGGCATCGAGCGCACCCTCGGCGCCGCGCTCCTCGTGCTGGCCATCGGCATCGTGACGCGATCCTGGCCGGGAACGGTCACGATCTGGGTCGGAACCGTGCTGCTGGGCCTGGCGATCGCCCTTCTCAACGTGCTACTGCCCGCGCTCGTCAAACGCGACTATCCGACCCGAGTCGGTTCCGTCACTGGGACCTATTCCGCCGTGCAGTCGGCGTTCGCCGCCGTCGCCGCAGGAGTCGCCGTGCCCATCGCGGATGCCGCACCTCACGGCTGGCGCCTCTCTCTCGGCATCTGGGCGGGACTCGCCGTCATCGCGTTCGGCGTGCTGCTGCCGCAGCTGAGTCGCGGGTCCGGCCCGCGTTCCGGGCGTCAAGCACCGGCACCGGCACAGGCACAGGCACAGGCACAGGCACAGGCACAGGCACAGGCGGAATCTGTCCCGAGCGCACGCGGCGCGAAGGGGTACCGGTCGCCGTGGGGATCCGCCCTCGCGTGGCAGGTGACTCTGTTCCTCGGACTGCAGTCGACCATCTACTACACGGTCGTGACCTGGTGGCCAGCCATCGAGCAGTCCAGCGGACTCTCGCCCGCCGTGGCCGGATGGCATCAGTTCGCGTACCAGATGCTGGGCCTCGTCGGCACGGTGCTCGCGGCCACGACCATCAACCGGCTCAGGGACCAGCGCCCGATCGCCATCGCGGTGAGCGTGCTGATGTTCGTCGGCATCCTCGGTCAGCTGACGGTCCCCGACCTCGGATTGCTCTGGGTCTGCTCGATCGGGCTCGGCTCGGGCGGATCCATCGTGCTCGCGCTGGCTCTGCTCGGCCTCCGCACGCACCACCACGGGCACTCGGCAGCACTGTCAGGGATGGCCCAGTCGGTCGGCTATCTCCTGGCCGCTACGGGGCCGATCGTGATCAGTGTGCTGCACGATGCGACGGACGCGTGGGCCGTGTCGCTCGTCGTGATGCTCGGGGTGGTCGTCGTGCAGGTCGTGTTCGGCATCCTCGGATCCCGCGACCGGCTCATCGAGGCGCGGCGGCCCACGGCCTGAGCGACGACTCGCTCAACCTCGGGCGTGAGTCGACGGGTGCGCCCTGCCACCTCGGCGCGGCATCCGCGGACGCAAGGGCAGCAACAGGAACACGGCGACCAACAGGTACCCGAAGACCGAGATCTTCGGGAAGAACAGCCCGAGCACGATCAGGACGACGTAGCCGCCGAGTCCTGGCGTGAGTCGCGTGGTCAGGAGCGAGATCTCGTCGTCGGCGAGGTCGGGGGCGACGAGCTTCGCACGCACGGCGTAGCGCCACAGCACGGAGAGCAGCACCGAGCACAGGAGCAGCATGATCCCGTAGGTCACCGACGCCACGCGCTCTGCACCCTCCGCGTCTCGGAACTCGCCGAGCAGTCCCGTCGCGAAGGGCAGCAGGCAGACGAAGAACAGCAGCAGGAGGTTGAGGCGGAGGAGCACGGGATCCACGCGCTCGAGGTACTCCGTCATCGTGTTATGGCCGAGCCAGATCGTGCCGATGGTGGCGAAGCTCACGAGGAAGCCGAGGTAGCCGGGCCACTCGTGCAGGAGTGCGCCGACGAGGTCCTTCTGAGCGGCCAGCGGAATGGCGAGGTCCAGCACGAGCAGTGTCATCGCCACCGCGAAGACGCCGTCGCTGATCGCCTCCATCCGGCCCTTGCCCTGCTTGAGACGGCGGTGCGACGGTGCCGGCTGTTCCCCCTGATCGGCCACGCGCCCATTCTCGTTGGCGGATGCCGCGTCACCCGGCCGCACGAAAGGGTGTCGCGTTCGCCACCCGTGTCGATCGCGGCCTGGCCCGTTCGACCTTGGTGATGAGAGGGTCGTAGAAAGAGCGACCCGCAACCACGAGGAGCACCATCATGGCCAAGTACATGCTGATCATGCGGACGACGGATGAGGCGGCCGCCGCGTTCATGAACGCCGACTTCACCGAGATCGTCAACGCGATGGGACGGTTCAACGACGAGCTCATCCGAGCCGGCGTGCTGCTGGCAGCCGAGGGCCTGGACAGCGCAGAGGAAGGGGTCGTCGTCGACTTCACGTCAGAAGCGCCCGTCGTGACGGATGGCCCGTACGGCGAGACGAAGGAGCTGTTCAACGGCTACTACATCCTCGACGTCGCGTCAGCGCAGGAAGCCGTCGAATGGACCAAGCGGATGCCGTACACCGACGGCGCGAAGATCGAGATCCGACGGGTCACGACCATCGACGAGTTCCCGCAGGACAACGAGTGGATCCGTAAGGAGCGCGCCTGGCGGGAGGCCACCGGGCAGCTGTGACCTCGTCCAAGACCGAGGCGCGGCGCACCCTCGAGGCCGTGTGGCGCATGGATGCCGCACGCATCGTCGGTGCGCTCGCCCGGTACACGGGCGATCTCCCGCTCGCAGAAGACGTCGCGCAGGAGGCGCTGGCCGAGGCGATCGTCGGGTGGGAGACCTCCGGGATCCCGCGGGATCCGGTGGCGTGGCTGCTCTCCGTCGGGCGACGCCGCGCGATCGACGCGTTTCGGCGCCGCGCCGCGGGCGACGAGCGCTACGCGCTGCTTGCGCAGGAACTGGACGAGCAGACGCCCGGCGCCGACGTGCTGTTCGATCCGGATGCGATCGACGACGACGTTCTCGCCCTGGTCTTCACCGCCTGCCACCCCGTTCTCTCGCGCGAGGCCGCGATCGCGCTCACCCTCCGGGTGGTGGGCGGACTCACGACGGATGAGATCGCGAAGGCGTTCTTCGTACCCGTTCCGACGGTCCAGGCGCGCATCACGCGCGCGAAGAAGACGCTGGCCGCGGCGAAGGTGCCATTCGAGGTTCCGGATGCCGCATCCCGCCCCGCCCGACTGGCCCAGGTGCTCTCCGTGCTGTACCTGGTCTTCACGGAGGGTTCGTCGGCCACCACCGGGGACGCGTGGATGCGATCCGACCTCGCTTTCGAGGCGATCCGCTTGAATCGAGTGCTCGCACGGCTGATGCCGGACAACGAGGTGTACGGACTGCTCGCCCTGATGGAGCTGACCGCTGCGAGGTTCCCCGCCCGAATAGACCATGACGGCCGTCCGGTGCTTCTCGAGCAGCAGGACCGCGGCCGATGGGACCACGCTGCCGTTATCCGCGGACGAGCCGCTCTGGCACGAGCCAGCGCGTTCGGACGAGGGTTGGGGGCATACGGGCTGCAGGCATCGATCGCGGAGTGCCACGCGGTGGCCCCCTCGGTGCAGGAGACGGACTGGGGGCGCGTGGTCGTGCTTTACGAGGCGCTCGGGAGGCTGGCACCCTCTCCGGTCGTGGACCTCAACCGCGCGGTCGCGGTCGCGATGGCATCCGGACCCAGCGCCGGCCTCGCGATCGTCGACGACCTCCAGGCGCAGGACGCCCTGCCCGGCTCGCATCTGCTGCCTTCGGTACGCGCCGAGCTGCTCGCTCGCATGGGCCGACATGCGGATGCCCGCGCCGCCTACCTGCGCGCCGCCGAGTTGTGCGACAACACCGCGGAACGCGCCGTTCTGCGCGCGAAGGCCGACGCGGCTCTCCGCGGCTGAGCCGACCGATCACGTCACCCACGCTGCCGAATCCCCGAGTGAAGCGCTCCGATGAGCAGTGTTCGGCCCGTGCACTCCGGCCCTCTTGACGCCCAGCTTGCTTTTTGCAAGTGTTAACGCGTTCGCACGATGAACACCAAAACGACAACGGAACTGACAAAGGGGACCACCATGAGCATGATGTTCGTCAACCTGCCCGTCACCGATCTCGAGCGCGCGAAGACGTTCTACGAAGCGATCGGCGGCACGGTGAATCCGAAGTTCACCGACCACAACGCGGCCTGCGTCGTCATCGACGAAGACCACAACTACCTCATGCTCGTGACGCGGGACTACTTCCAGACGTTCACGGACCTGCCCATCGGCGACCCGGCGTCGAATCCGTCGATGACGGTCGCGCTCTTCCGCGACAGCCGCGACGAGGTCGATGCGGTCGTCGCGGACGGCCTCGCCGCCGGCGGTACCGAGGCGCGTCCCGCAGCCGACTACGGATTCATGTACCAGCGCCAGGTGACCGATCCCGACGGCAACATCGTCGAGTTCGGCTGGATGGACCCCGTTGCCGCCCAGCAGGGGCCGGAGGCGTACGCGAGCCAGCAGGCCTGAGGTCGATGGCAGCGCGAGACTACGGCCAGTACGGCGGCATCACGCGGGCGGTGGAGCTCGTCGGCGAGCGCTGGGCGCTGCTCATCGTGCGCGACCTGCTCGTCGGGCCGCGCCGCTATGGAGAGCTCGCAGCGGGACTTCCCCGCATCCCGAGCAACATCCTGTCGGCGCGGCTCAAGGAGCTGCAGGCGGCCGGCGTCATCCGCAGGGCACCGCGTTCGCGCATCGTGCTCTACGAGCTGACACCGTACGGCCGTGAGCTGGAGCCGATCGTGCTCGCGTTCGGAGCCTGGGGGTTCAAGGCATTGGACGATCCGCGCGATGAGCAGGTCATCACACCGGATTCGGTGACGATGGATCTGCGCACCGCGTTCCGTGCGCAGGTTGCAGCCGCGCTTCCCACCACCTCGTACGCCACGCGATTCGGCGAGGCCGAGCTGCTCGTCAAGGTGGACGGCGCCGCACTCGATGTGACACGGGGGGTGGGACCGGCCGACCTCGCCTTCGCGGCCGGACCGGACATCCGCCACCTCATCACCGGAGAGCTGAGCGCGGATCGGGCCATCGCCACTGGCGTCGTCGAAGTGCTCGGCGGACGCAGCGAACTGCTCGGCCGTTTCGCCGACACGTTCCATCTGGCCGCCTGAGTCATTCCCCGTTTTCGCCTCGTGGCGGAGACTGGGGACATGCGACCGCTCAGGGTGCTTCGCGTCGTCGTCGCCTTCTGGGCTCTCGGACTGCTCACCGCATGCGGCGACGGCGGGGTGCACATCTCCGCGTCCACTCCGCCGGCGGCGCCGGGGGCGCCGACGTCGAGCGCTGCACCGTGGCCCGGCTACCACGCAGACCAAGCGCGAACCGGATCCGTCTCAGGGGCGGTCGCCGACCAGGCGCGACAGCTCTGGAAGACCGACCTCGGCGCGGCGGTCTACGGCCAGCCGGTGGTGATCGACGACACCGTGATCGTCGGCACCGAAGAGAACGAGGTCGTCGCGCTGGACCGCTCGACGGGCAAGCGGCTCTGGTCGTTCCGCCTCGGGCGGCCGCTCACCGATGTCGCCCAACGTGCAGGGTGCGGCAACATCGACCCACTCGGCATCACGTCGACCCTCGCCATCGACGTGCAGCGCCGTGAGGTCTTCGCGGTCGGCGAGGTCGTCGGCGACGACGGATCCGTGCACCACCGACTGGTGGGCCTGGACGTCGGCAGCGGGCGAGAGCTGCTGCACGAGAACGTGGATCCGCCGCTGCCGTCGGGCGAGAAGACCATCAACCTGCTGCAGCGAGTCGGCCTCGCGCTCGGGAACGGCCGCGTCTACATCGGTTACGGCGGCAACTTCGGCGACTGCGGCACCTATCACGGCTGGCTCGTCGGGGCGTCGGAGACGCAGCCCGGCGACTTGGTGAGCTTCCAGGTGGCACGGGACGGGGAGGGCGGAGCGATCTGGCTGTCCGGCGGCGCGCCGGCGATCGGCGCAGACGGCAGTGTCTATGTGACGACGGGCAACGCCAATCCGTTCCCGCGGAACCTGGACCGCTTCGAGCTGACGGAGAGCGTCGTGAAGCTGTCGCCGAAGCTCGACGTGTTGGCGTCGTTCAAGGATCCGACGGCATCCGCAGACGAGGATCTCGCGACCGGCAACCCGGTGCTGCTGCCCGACGGACTCGTGTTCGCGGTGGGCAAGACGGATGCAGGGCACCTGCTGCGCGCATCCGATCTCTCCCACGTCGCCACGATCGCGGGCGTGTGCGGCAGCGATCCGGACGGCGGCCCCGCATACGACGCGGCGACCGACCGACTCTTCGTGCCGTGCAGGGACGGCGGCATCCAGGTCATCGACGTGGCGAAACGGAAGCTCGGCAACCGACTCCCCGGGGCGAACGGCGCTCCCATCATCGTGGGCGGTACCGTGTGGGCCGCGACGTATCCGGGCGGCGGCCTCACCGCGTACTCCGCACGATCGGGACAGCGGACGCAGCACCTCACCACGGATCAGCTCCCCACTTTCGCCACACCGTCCTACGCGGGTGGCATGCTCTTTCTCGGCACCCGAACGGGGGTTGTCGCGTTCGGATGATCACGCCGTCCATCATCGGGACGATCGTCGGCGCGGTGATGTTCGTCATCGGCTTCATGCACGGATACGCGTCGGCGGTCTCCGGCGGCTGAGAAGCGCGGCCGGAGCTCAGTCGCGGAGTGCGTCCCGCAGGAAGCCGATGTACCTGTCGTGGTCGGCACGGAACGCAACGGTCGCCGACGGCCCACCGGGTGACCAGGCGCGGCGGTCGACGAGCAGCTCGCCGAGCGTGTGCTCGCCCGTCGTCTCGACCATCACCGGGTACCGACCCGATTCCGTGATCACCTGCGGGTTGACGAGGTACGCAACGCACAGAGGGTCGTGCACCGGCGCACCCGGTCCGGTCTCGGCGTCGCCCGCCGTTGCGTCCCCATCCGTTTCGATGCGGTGCCGGATGAACGTCGCGGCCGCCGTGCCGCCGGGAGTGCCGAGGGAGGCGAGCGCATCGCAGTCCGCGACGGTGAGCGGAGCGCTGTGCGTGGCATCCAGGGGCATGATGACGACATCGCGGATTCCCGCGGTGAGCACCTCCTGAGCGGCGTCCGCGTCGACCCAGATGTTGAACTCGGCCGCCGCCGTGACATTGCCGCCGGAGACCGCGCCGCCCATGAGCACGAGGCGGGGGATCCGCTCGCTGAGGGCAGGATCCCTTCGCAGCGCAGCGGCCACATTGGTGAGCGGACCCGTCGCGACCAGCGTCACATCGGCGTTGGCGTCATCGCGGTAGAAGGTCACGAGGAAGTCAGCAGCTGCGGTCGCACGAGGACGACTGCGAGCTGCCGGCAGCGCGAGCGGCGCTTGGAACTCGGGGTTGTCGGCGTTGAGCACATCCCTGGGAATCGGCAGGTCGTCTCGCACGATGGGCCGCTCGGCTCCCTCGTACACCGGGATCGTCGACCCGAGGTGGTCGAGCACACGCAGCGTGTTCTCGGTCACGTTCGGCAGCGCGACATTGCCGTTCACCGTCGTGATCGCGAGCAACTCGAGGTCGGGATGTCCGGCTGCCGCCATGATCGCGATCGCGTCGTCGGTTCCGGTGTCGCAGTCCATGATCAGTCGAGTCGGCATTCGACCATTCTGGCGGCAGGATGTCACGGTGAGCTACGACGCGACCGAGACCGCCACCGAATACACCGCGACCCGTGTGCAGTTGCACGTGAACGCCCGGTTCGAGTCGTTCGTCGCCGCCTTCGAGGAGGCCGTGCCGGCTCTCAGCGATGCGAATGCTGCCGCACGACTCGCCGAGGACGGCGACTGGTCCGGCTTCGTGCGCGGGCTGCAGTGGGAGGCGCCGAGCGGATTCGTGCGCGTGTGGACCTCCCGTCCGGGCGAGCTCATGCGCTTCGCAGGCAACCAGACGGCGAGCGCCGTCTGGTTGATCGTGAACCACGGCATCGGCGCACGACTGTTCCGGCACGATCCGGCCGTCATGTTGTACTCACCGCTGCGGCTGGAGGCGCACGCCGCACGAGACGCCGGCACCATCCTGGGGTTCGACTTGCCGAGCTCGAGCTTCCGCGGCTTCGGCATCAACAAGGTGACGCAGGCCGGCGCCGAGCTCGACCGCGCACTCGGCGACCTGATCGAGGACCTCGGGATGCCGCGCCCCACCGCACTCCGTCGCTGACTCGGACGCCGGGTGCCGGCATCCGCTCACCGGATGGTCCCGATACCAGCCAGAGGGCTGCTGAAGGTTCCCGGCCGGTCGGCACTCGCGGCGCCGATCCGCGGTGGACATCGACCGCCCGGGAGGATCAGCCGAGCAACTCGATGTCGGGCAACCGCCACGACCCGTCGAACCAAGGCTCGAGCGGGCCGTAGAGACGCACCATCGGGAACCACGCCTTGCCTGCGAGCGTCGGAATCCAGTTGGATTCCTTCCCCTCGGGAGCGGCCGGCCCGAACCAGATGACGTGGGATCCGTCGTCTTCGGCCCGGATGTCCGGCGACAGGCTCGACACCGCCGGGTACTGCGTCGACTGCAGTAGGGAACGGGTCTGCGTGTCATAGACGTCGACCGACCAGAAGTTCTTGGCGGGCGGATCGGCCGGGATGCGCAGCGAATACGTCTTTCCGCCGTCGAGCACGTGACCAGCGGCGTCCTCCGCCGTGTAGGTGTAGGCGGATCCGGCGCCGACCTGGGCGTGCGCCATCGCGGGCGTGATCACCGTCGCGAAGTAGTGGAACTGGGTGCGGGCATCCAGCAGTCGGGCGCCGTCGCGGAGGAACTCGTAGCTGCCGCCGCTGAACGCGTTGAGCCAGCTCGATCCTTCCCACACGTACGCGGCGGGATCCCGCGGCTGGTACACGAGCGCGCGGGAGATGCCTGCTCCCATGCGGGCCGCCTTGTCGAGCGTCGCCTTCCTCCGGTCGTCGGGCGCGAACGGTTGCCCATGCACGATGCCGATCGACGCCAACAGGCCGGCGCGCTCCGAATCGAGCGCCGTGGTCGGCTCCTCCTGGATCAGTTGGTCCACCTCCTCGAAGAACGTGAAGTCGTTCGCATGCACCGTGTTCTGCGCTGCGTCGGCGATGTTGATGAAGGTCGTCTCGCGCGGCGAATCCGCCTCGCTCAACGGGTAGATGCGCGTCTGCTTCATGGCGGGCACGCCGCCGAGAGCGCGGAGCACCACCCAGTTGGTGAACGTCGGGCTGGTGAAGGTGAAGTATCCGTCGGGTGCTGGTCCCGCATGCCCGGGCGGGAGGAAGAGATACTTGCCTCCCGCGCCGTGATCCGGTCCTGGGATGCCCATGTCGGCCACGTAGCGGAACCAGAAGTCGTCGACGACGCAGAGCGACTCCGGTGGCGCCTCGATCACCGTCGGACCCCAGGCCTTCAGGTCGAGGAACGTTGTGCCGTAGGTCGTCTCGGTGTTCGGCGTGAGGAAGAGCGAGCCCGAGTTGGCACGCGGATCCGTGTAACCGACCTTGTCGGGACTGTCGATGCCCACCGAGCGGAGGCCCCGGCGCATCGCCACGAGGGATGCCCCGGGCACTGCGCTCAGGAACGCCTCGATCCCACGTACCAAGTCGAGCGACTCGTAGATGGAATCCACGGATTCGGCCCTCGGCACGCCGTCGAAGAAACTCCACCCCCCGAACGGTGTGGTCAGCGAATCCGGCGAGCTGACGTGCTGCACCTCAGCTGCCAGCTGCTCCTTGGTCAGGCCCGCGCCCCCTGTGCCTTCGATCGGCATGGCTGCTCCCCAGATCAGTGATGAGTGATCTCAGGCTGCGTGCTCTCGCACCACATCGCGACACCCGGTGAGGGTGAGGTGACCTCGGAGGCTGGTGCGGTCGCGGTCGATCATCCTGACCGGTGCCGGATCACCGTCAACGGGGTGCGAGGTGCGCTCCCGCCCCTACCGCGTACGCCTCCTGGAGCCACTGGTCGAACTCGGAATCGAGCTGCGCGGCATCCGTGATGAGGAACTGGTGCACGAAGAGGCGCTTCGTGTACGGCGACACCCTCTTGATGCGCTCGTCCTCGATCACGCGCTGCACGTCGAAGTAGCCGGAGAGTCCCTTCGCTGTGGGTCTGGCCCCGGTGAATCCACGCCGCACGCCCTTCAACGTGATGGTCGTCTTCGAGACGGCGTACGTGAACGGGCCGATGCCCTCGACCATCCGGATGAACGTCCGATAGAGCTCCACGGACGCCTCCGGCTGGCCGGCCAGATGCCGCTCGACTGTCCACTCCGCGTTCGGTTCGTCGCTCATGCGTCGACGCTAGGCGAAGGGCCCGACATCCGGCCGGCGGTCGTCACCCGCCCGGTCAGTCGGCCGTCGTCGTCAGGATCGCCAGCTGCTGCGTCGATCTCGTCATCGCCACGTAGCGGTCGACGGCTCCCTCGATGCCGTCACCGAAGGCATCCGGATCCACGATCACCACCAGGTCGAACTCGAGCCCCTTGACGGTGACGGGGGTGAGCGAGCGCACCCGCGGCATCCCACGGAAGTTCGATGCACCGATCACGCACGCCACTCCGTCGGCGCTCGAGGCCAGCCACGACTCCAGGATCTGCTCGAGCCCACCAACCGATCCGTGCACGACGGGGACGCCGCTGCTGCGGATCGAGGTGGGCACGTTCGCATCCGGGAATG
Source organism: Planctomonas sp. JC2975 (assembly GCF_012985205.1). Classification (NCBI taxonomy): domain Bacteria; kingdom Bacillati; phylum Actinomycetota; class Actinomycetes; order Micrococcales; family Microbacteriaceae; genus Planctomonas; species Planctomonas sp. JC2975. The sequence continues at coordinate 2,529,467 of NZ_JABEKS010000001.1, forward strand.
CCGCACGGATCACGGGCTCCGCCTCGGTCATCACCTCGACGGGCGTGCGGTAGTTGACGCTGAGAGACGACAGCGCGACCTCTCCGATGCCGACGCGGTCCAGCCGTTCCTGCCAGGTCTGCGTGAACCCGTGCCGTGCCTGCGCGCGGTCGCCCACGATCGTGAAGCTGCGCGACGGGCACCGGCGCAGCAGCATCTGCCATTCGGCATCCGTGAGCTCCTGGGCCTCATCGACGATGACATGGGCGAACGGTCCGGCGAGCAGGTCGGGGTCGATGGCAGGCAGGGCGTCCTGATCCACGAGGGTGTTCTGCAGGTCCTGGCCGCGCAGCATCCGCATGACCATCAGCTCGGAGTCGTCCGCGGCGATCAGGTCGGCGACCACCAGGTTCTTCTGCTCCTGCTCGACGGCAGCGGCGGCCTCGCGCTGCCGCGACCGCCTGATCGCCTCCGGGTCCCCGATGAGCTGCCGTGCGGCATCCAGTAGCGGCAGGTCGGACGTCGTCCACGCCCGGCCGTCCTCGCGCTGCAGCATCCGCACGTCATCCCGCGACAGCCAGGGCGCGCAGCGCGCGAGATAGCCGGGCACGGTCAGCAGGTCGGCAATGACGCCTGCCGGATCCAGCACGGGCCACGCCCTCGTGAAGGCGCGCGTGAGCGCCTCGTCCTGAGCGAGATAGCGACGCACGAGGTGCGGGGGAGCATCCTCGTCGTCCACGTCGTCGATCAGGATCTCCAGAAGCCTCTCCCACACCTGGTCGCGAGCCTGGTTGTGCGTCGACCCCGGCTCGGCGGATCCGAAGGCCTCGCGCCACTGCGCCGGTCCCACCTCCACCTCCGCCCAGGGCGTCTCAACCGTCAGTTCGGTCTCCGGCGGAGCCTCGTATTCCCGCACGGCTGCCTCGACCGCGCGCTCGATCCCTCCGGACGCCTTGAGTGCGGCCACCAGCGCATCCTGCTCCTCGCGTGCTTCCGCGCCCTCAGGCAGCATGTCCCGCAGCGTGCAGATCTGCACGCTCTCCTCGCCGAGGCTCGGCAGCACGTCGTCGACGTACGACAGATATGCCTGATGCGGACCGACGAACAGCACCCCGCCCCCACCGCGCGCGAACCGAGGCTCCGAATAGAGCAGGTACGCGGCCCTGTGCAGCGCGACGACGGTCTTGCCTGTTCCGGGTCCGCCGTCGACGACCAGCGGGCCGTGCGAATCGGCGCGGATGATGGCATCCTGATCCGCCTGGATCGTGCTCAGCACATCCCGCATCTGCGACGACCGGCTCGTTCCCAGGCTCGCGATGAACGATGACTGGTCGTCGAGAGCGGCATTGTGCTCGAGGCCTTCGGTCGTGAAGACCTCGTCCCAGTAGTCGCTCACCCGCGCGACGGACCACCGGTACCGTCGCCGGCTGACCAAGCCCATCGGGTTCGCGTGAGTCGCCGCGAAGAACGGCTCGGATGCCGGCGCCCGCCAATCCACGAGCAGCCGCCGCCCGCTGTCGTCGGTCAGTCCGACCCGGCCGATGTACACGGCCTCGCCCTCCGTGGTCACCATTCGCCCGAGGCAGAGGTCAAGGCCGAACCGGCGCATCAACCGCAGCTCGGATGCCAGCCGCCGCACCTCGAGGTCGCGGTCCATCGCCTGCTGTCCTGCGCCGCCCGGAGCGGCGCGCTCCTCGTCGAGCCGCCTGCGCAGACCATCGATCCTGGCGCGCAGCGCGGCGCCGATCGCGGCGAACTGCACCTCGTCCTCGCCGATCAGCGCCGGGTCCGCCTTCGCCGCCAGCCGCGGCGGCAGGTCAAAGGCACTGCGCGCCACCTCGGCCCCGCCGTCGAACCCCGATCCGTGATCGGCACCACTCGTCATCATCCGCAATCCACACCCGCTCTTCGTCGCCGAGCGCACCGAGATTTCCGGCGCGACCAGCGATTCTGCCTCACAAGGGGGCCCTTGCCACAAGGCCCCCTCGCCGAGGGATAATGGAAATGCGGGCGATGCCCGTTCAGTCCTCCCGAGTCAGGCAGCCACGCCGAGTTCAGCCTTGATGCGTGTCGCGAGTTCTGCGACGTTCACGGGTCCGTCGGTCCCGACCTCGATCACCGGATGCCCCGAGCACGGCAGCGCAATCGCCGCCCACGAGTCCCACTCGTCCAGACGCCTCGTGTCTCCGTGGATCGGATGCCGCGGCCTCGTCAGGAACCGTTGCCGTGCGACCTCCAGCGGCACGGTGCACCACACCTCCACGACCGGCCCCGCGTTCGCGACCTCGAGGCCACGGCGCAGGAACTCCTGATCCCGATCCGATCGCCAGAAGCTCTCCACGATGACGGGACCGTCGACGAGGGCGGCGAGCGACCACATCGTGTCGCTGGCAAGCGCACCGAGCATCGCGGTCTTCTCGACCGGCACACCGAGGATGTCGCCGAAGACCTCCTTGAGCATGTCCTTGCCGACGAGGGGCCACCCGAGCTCGGCGGCCAGGTGCGGAGCGAGGGTCGTCTTGCCGGCACCAGGCATGCCGTTGATCAGGACGACGGGACGGGTCCTGTGCACCGTTATCGGATCACCGATCCGCGGGTCGCTCGGGTTGGTCACCACTGGCTCAGTGTTCCACGGCAGCACGGCTCGCGGCGAGGATGGGCGAGGGTCTCCGCGAGCGAGGCGCCGCGTCCATGCCGTCCTCTCGTGCGGATCGGCTCCCTTGCGCACTCGCTCGGCGCACTACCCCGACCCACGACGTCCTGAATCGCCGCCAACGATGACGCGTTCAGTCGTCCTGTTCGGTCGGCCGCACCAGCAGCTCGTTGATCATCATGTGCCGCGGCCGCGTGACCATGTACCTGATGGCATCCGCGATGTCGGGCGCCTGCAGCCGCTCCATGGTCGCCATGCGCTCAGCCTGCGCCTCACGTACCTCGGGTCGCAGATGGTCGCGCAGCTCGGTGTCGACGGCACCCGGCTCGACCACGCCGACCCGAAGGTGCCGGCGGCTGAACTCCTGACGGAACGATTCGCTGAAGGCGCCGACGCCGTGTTTCGTGAGGTTGTAGACGGCGGATCCGCGCTTCACCTGGCGTCCTGCCGTTGACGAGATGTTCACCAGACCCGCGACGTGACGCGGGCCGCTGTCCGCCGCCGCGAGCAGGTGCGGGAGCGCCGCCTCTGTGACGGAGAGCAGGGCGCCGAGGTTGAGTTCGAGCATCCGGTCCCACTCCTCGATCGGCGCCGCCTCGATCGGGCCGAGCAGCATGACGCCCGCGTTGTTCACCAGAATGTCGAGCCGGCCCCACTCGTCGATCGTGCGTGCGACCGCGGTGCGCGCCTGGTCTCTGTCGGTGATGTCCGCCTCGACCACGAGCACTGAAGACCCCGTGGATGCCAGCTCTGCCGCCAGTTCCTCCAGCCGATCACGGCGACGTGCGACGAGCGCAACACTCGCACCCTCCGCTGCGAGCGCCCGCGCGGTCGCCTCGCCGATTCCACTCGATGCTCCGGTCACGACTGCGACGGTCCCGTTCAGTTCGCCCATGCGAACAGGCTATTCGCGCGACCGGACCTGACGCAGATACGTCGGGAGAAGTTGACATGTCGGAGATTCCCGACGTATCGTTGAACCATGCCAGACGTCTTCAGCGCACTCGCCAATCCCGTGCGGCGCCAGATCCTCGCGGCGCTCCGCGACGGGCCCCGCGCGGTGAACGACCTCGCCAGCATGTTCGAGCTCGGCCGTCCGGCGGTGTCCGAGCACCTTCAGGTGCTGCGCAAGGCCCAGCTCGTCCGCGAGGAACCGCGCGGCCAGCAGCGCTTCTACCACCTCGAGGCCGTCCCGCTCGCGGAGGTCGATGCGTGGCTGCATCCTTTCGAGCGCTACTGGCGCGCGCGGATGCGCGACCTCGGATCCGTGCTCGACGACCTCGCCGCCGACGACGCTCCGGCTCCCACCGCCGCCTCCGCCCGACCGACGACCGACATCGGGAAGAACACGACTGCTTAGCGGGCCACCGTGCAGATCCGATTCCGACCGAGCTCAACCCGCTTCGACCCCCACCCGAGGAGAACCCGATGACCGACCTCGCAACGATCGCGTGCGACCAGTTCTATCCGTATCCGACACACGCCGTGTGGCGTGCGCTGACCGAGCCGGAGCTCTTCGCACGCTGGTGGGTACCGGGCGACATCCGCCCCATCGTGGGTCACCGGTTCACGCTCGACATGGGGTCGTGGGGTGCTCAGCCGTGCGAGGTCACGAAGGTCGAGCCTGAACGCCTTCTCGTGTTCACGTTCGCCGAGGGCGACCTGAACAGCACGCTGTCGTGGCGCCTCGAGCCGGAGGGCAGCGGCACTCGCCTCTTCCTCGAGCATTCCGGTCTCGATCGCGGCACCCCGCTGGGCCGTCAGGCATACGCCGGCATGGGCGCCGGCTGGCCGAAGGTGCTGGCGACCATCGAAGGCGTCCTCGCCGGCTGAGACCGCAACCACCGGGTGGCGGCTCGCTATCGGCGCGGTGTCAGACCGAGGAGCCTGCGGGCCTCCCTCACGATCCGCAGGGCTTCCACCTCGGATGCCGGGCCCTCCACGCCGAGCAGCCGCTGCCTGTGACGCTCGCCGAGCAGCAGCGAGAACATAGCGGGCGCGAGCTCGCCGGCATCTTCGCCGTGCTCGTGCACGAGATGGGCGCGCAACGCGATGATGTGGCGCGCGTCCGTGCTCTCGTAGAACGTCCTGGCGAGTTCCGGGAACCGAGGGGCCTCGGCGATCACCAGGCGGTGCAGTCCGACCAGATCTGCCGAGTGGATGCGCACGACGATGCGCGTCGCAAGCGACTCGAGCGTGTCGCCCGAGGTGTCGGATCCGCGGCTGATCCCGCCGGCGAGGGCCTCCACCATGGCGGCGAAGAGTCCTTCCTTGTCGCCGTAGTCGGTGTAGATGGTGCGCTTGGTGACCCCGGATGCCCGCGCCAGCTCATCGAGGCTGGACCCCTGGTATCCGCGTTCCAGAAACACGGCGAGAGAGCGTTCCAGCATGCGCTCGCGTCGCACCTCGCGCTGCTCGGCCGTCGGACGGCCACGACGGGGCTCCTCGACTGCCACCTTCATGACGGCCTCCCGATCCCGCTCCGCACGGCGTATGATTTCCCTCGTAATGATACTCACCGGTGTCATTTACAACAGGCGCCCACGAGACGCCGGGAGGAGAACCGTTCCATGGCCGATCCGGCGCGGACGACGCGAACCACGTCCGCACGCACGACCCGTCCTGCTCCGTCCCGCTCTGCACGCCGCCCGAAGCTGGGCGACGCCGAGCGGCAGCGGCTGACGGAGTACTACACGCACATGATGCTCATCCGCCGCTTCGAGGAGCGCGCCCAGCGCGCATACACCGAAGCCCTGATCGGCGGATACTGCCACCTCAACCTCGGCGAGGAGGCCGCGATCGTCGGGCTGCTCGGCGAGCTGAACCCCGACGACTACCTGTTCACGAACTATCGCGAGCACGGCTACGCCCTGAACCGCGGCATCGAGCCGCGGCGCGTGATGGCAGAGCTGTACGGCCGCGTCGACGGGGTGTCGAAGGGGTGGGGCGGCTCGATGCACATGTTCGACGTGACCCACCGCCTTCTCGGCGGCTACGGGATCGTCGGCGGCCAGCTTCCGATCGCCACCGGCGCAGCGCTCGCGCTGCAGTACCAGGGCCGGTCGGAGATCGTGATGGTCACGATGGGCGACGGCACCACCGCCACCGGCGCGTTCCACGAGTCGCTGAACCTGGCCGGCCTCTGGGACCTGCCCATCGTCTACGTCATCATCAACAACGGTCTCGGCATGGGAACGGACGTCGCGCACTCCTCCGCGGAACCCGAGCTGTACAGGCGTGGCGCCGCGTACCGCATCGAGTCCGCTCGAGTGAACGGGCTCGACCCCGAGGAGACCGCTGCCGCGGCGAAGAAGGCCGTCGAGGTCGCACGATCCGGACGTCCGTACCTGCTCGAGGTGATGACCGAGCGCCTCCGCGGTCACTCCGTCGTCGACCCGGCGAAGTACCGCAGCGCGGAGACCGTCGAGTTGCTCAAGGAGAACGATCCCGTGCACACATTCGCGGCCAAGCTCAAGAAGGCCGGCGTGCTCGACGACACGGAGCTGGCCGAGATCGACCGCCAGGCTGTGGCCATCGTCGATGATGCGGCGTCGTTCGCGGCATCCAGCCCGAATCCGGATGTCTCCACGCTCTTCGACTACACGTACGCCACCCCCGTCGCGAACGATTCGCGACGGTACCCGGGCGATCCGCTGTTCCCGGCGCTTCCCTCCCCGGCTCTGGCCACCACCGCGCAGGCTTCCGGGAGGATCGCATGACCGAGATGACCTACCGGCAGGCGCTGCACGACACGCTGCGCGAAGAACTGCTGCGCGATGAGAACGTGATGCTGATCGGCGAGGAGATCGGCATCTTCGACGGCTCGTACAAGATCACGGCCGGTCTTCTGAAGGAGTTCGGCGCACGTCGCGTTCGCGACGCGCCCATCTCCGAGGAGGGCTTCACCGGTGCGGCGATGCTCGGCCTTCGGCCGGTCGTGGAGATCATGACCATCAACTTCTCGCTGCTCGCGCTCGACCAGATCGTGAACCACGCCGCGAAGATCCACGGCATGTTCGGCGGACAGCTGGGCGTTCCCATGGTGATCCGCACGCCGGGCGGCGGCGGACAGCAGCTGGGCGCATCGCACTCGCAGAACATCGAGCTGTACTACGCGTTCGTGCCGGGCATGAAAGTGGTCGCTCCGTCGACGCCGGCCGACGCGAAGGCGCTGCTGATGGCATCCATCCGCGACGACGACCCTGTGCTGTTCCTCGAGAACCTCGCGCTGTACAACACGAAGGGCGACGTGCCCGACCACGTGGAGCCCGCTGAGATCGGCAAGGCGAAGGTCACCCGCACGGGCAAGGACCTCACCCTCATCGGCTACTCGCGGATGGCCCTGGTCGCCCAGCAGGTGGCCGATCGTCTGGCCGAGTCCGAGGGCCTCGACATCGAGGTGGTCGACCTGCGCAGCCTGCGTCCGCTCGACCGCGATACCGTGATCGAATCCGTCAAGAAGACGAACGCGGCCGTCGTGCTCGAGGACGACTGGCTCACGTACGGCATCGGCGCGGAGGTCGCAGCCTCGATCTCCGACGGAGCGTTCGACTACCTGGATGCGCCCGTTCGTCGCGTGGCGATGGCGGAGGTTCCGCTGCCCTACGCGAAGCCGCTCGAGACAGCGGCGCTGCCGTCGATCGACGACGTCGTGAACGCGGTGCACGAGACGCTCGACGCCGTCGGACGCCGGCGCTGAGCCGCCAGAAAACCTGAGACCTTCGGCGAACAACAAGGAATCGTCATGAAACAGATCACCATGCCCCGCCTCTCCGACACCATGGAGGAGGGCGCGATCTCCACCTGGTACAAGAAGATCGGGGATCACGTGGAGGCGGGCGAGACGCTCGCCGAGATCGAGACCGACAAGGCCACGATGGACTTCGAGGCCTATGAGGCCGGGACGCTGACCGCGATCCTCGTTCCGGAGGGCAAGACCGTGGCGATCGGGACCCCGATCGCGGAACTCGACGGCGCACCTGGCGGGTCGGGTGGAGGCGAGGCTGCGCCGAGCGCGGCCGCCGAGGCCGGTCCGGCCGGCACTGCGACGACTCCTGAAGAGGCCACCGCCGAGGCCGTCAAGCCGGTGAACGCCGAGACCCCTACGCAGTCCGTCGCCGCTGTCGATTCGGCCACCGGGTCGACCGCCGGGGCGAACTCGCGCGAGCGTCTGCTGGCCTCGCCTGTTGTGCGCACGATCGCTCGGGAGAACGGCATCGACCTGCGTTCGGTGACGGGCACCGGTCCCGGTGGACGCATCATCCGTGCCGATGTCGAGCACCTCGTCGGCGCAGCGGATGCCTCGGCCGCCGCACCTGCATCCGCCGCGGTACCCGCTGCTCAGGCTCCCGCGGCGAGCGCGCCAGCGGCATCCGCTCCGGCGCCGGCCCAGGCATCCGCTGCTCGTGCAGGATCCAGCTCACTCGACGAGCAGCGCGGCACCGAGCAGGTGCCGATGGACTCGGTGCGTCGCGTGATCGCGCGCCGTCTCGCCGAGAGCGCACGGACCATCCCGCACTTCGCCGTCACGGCGGTCGCGGACGCCGAAGAGTTGATGACCATGCGCGCGACGCTCAACGAGCGCCTCGTGGCGGCCGGACGCCAGAAGATCAGCGTCAACGACCTGCTCGTGCGGGCCGCCGCGCTCGCGCTGCGAGAGCATCCGCTCGTCAACGCCAGCTTCACCGGCGAGGATGCCACCACCATGCAGGTGCATCACCGCATCAACATCGGCATCGCCGTCGCCTCGGACCACGGTCTCGTGGTCCCGGTGATCGACGACGCAGACACCAAGTCGGTCGGACGCCTGGCCGAGGAGGCGAAGCACCTTGTGAAGCTCGCCCAGGACCGCAAGCTCACGCCGGATCAGATGAGCGGCGGAACGTTCACCATCAGCAACCTCGGCATGTATGGGGTCGAGGAGTTCACCGCGATCATCAACCCGCCGGAGGGCGCGATCCTCGCGGTCGGCGGCACGAAGGCGGAGCCGGCCGTCGTGAACGGCGAGATCGTGCCGCGGCAGCGCATGCGCTACACGCTGAACAGCGACCACCGCATCATCGACGGGGCCCTGGCGGCGCAGTGGCTGCAGACGTTCACGCGGCTGATCGAGGATCCCTGGACGATTCTGGCGTAGGGGTGCCGCCACCGGAGGTGGCTGACGGAGGCCCGGGTCGTTCGAGGACGATCCGGGCCTCCGTCGTCCTGCGGCACCCCTCGACGCGTATCGCTCACCAAATTGATTGAAACTGAGCGCAAACTCCCCTTTCCGATCACTAATTCGCGTTCTAGCGTGAGATTCGTCCCCCATCGAGGGGGCCCACCACGAACAAGGAGATCGCATGGGAAAGGGTCGTGCTGCTGCTCTCGCCGTCGCGAGCGCAGCCGTCGTGATCGCCGGATTACTGGCAGCCCCGAGTGCGGTGATGGCCGCCCCGCTGCAGAGTTCCAGCGCCGCAACCGGATCCACGTCGTCGTACAACGGTCAGGCTCTCACGCCACCGATGGGCTGGAACGACTGGTCGTACTACCAGTGCGACATCAACGAGAAACTCATCCTCGATCAGGGGGCCGCTCTCGTCTCGAGCGGTCTCGCCAAGAAGGGCTACAACACCGTCACCATCGACGACTGCTGGATGCAGTCGCGCGACGCCAACGGAGTTCTGGTCGCGAACCCGACGACGTTCCCCGACGGGATGAAGTACGTCGCCGACAAGCTGCACGCCATGGGCCTCAAGTTCGGCATCTACGAGGATGCCGGCACGAACACCTGCGGCGGATATCCCGGCAGCTGGGGGCATTACACGCAGGACGCCGACACGTTCGCATCCTGGGGCGTTGACTACGTGAAGCTCGATGGCTGCAACGTGCCATCGGTCGCCGGACAGTCGGACGCGCAGACGTACATCCAGGCGTACAACCAGTTCAGCCAGGCGCTCGTGGCCACCGGCCGCCCGATCGTGTTCTCCGACTCGGCGCCCGCGTACTTCCAGGGCACCTCCGACTGGCAGACCGTCATCTCCGCGTCGAGCAAGGTCGCGAACCTGTGGCGTGAGGGAGCGGATACCGCGCTCGGGCAGGAGAGCGGCGCGTCGAAGTGGAGCGCCATCGCCTACAACTACTCGTACAACGAGCCGCTCGGACAGTACGCAGGGCCAGGCCACTGGAACGACCCGGACTTCCTGCTCGCCGGCGACTCCGGACTGAGCACGACCGAGATGCAGAGCCAGATGTCGTTGTGGGCCGAGATGGCCGCACCGCTCATCAGCAGCACCGATCTCACGTCACTGTCGCCCGCATCGCTCGCGGTCTTGGGCAACGACCGCATCATCGGCGTCGACCAGGATCCGCTCGGCGTCCAGGGGCACATCGTGCAGCAGGGCACCGGATACGACGTGCTGACCAAGCCGCTCGCGAACGGCGATGTCTCCGTCGTGCTGTTCAACAAGGGCACCTCGTCGCAGACCATCGGCACCACGGCTGCTGCAGCGGGTCTCACCGGATCGGGACCGTTCACGCTCACCGACCTCGTCGGCGGCCAGCAGTCGGTCACCAACGGCGTCGTCTCCGCCGATGTCCCCGCGCACGGCACGGTCATGTACCGCGTGCACCGCGGCGCAGGCAAGGGACTCGCGGCGGCCGTGTCGCTGTCGTTCCAGAACAACACCGTGGGCGGCGGGTCCAGCAACATCGACCTCACACTGACGAACAACGGTCCGACCATGGTGAGCACCGCGGATGTCACCCTCGCCGTTCCGTCCGGCTGGAAGGTCAGCGGGTCGCGACAGACCGTCCACGCGCTGAAGGCGGGCGGCTCGGCAACGGTCTCGTTCAAGGTGACAGGCCCTACGCCTCCGCCAGGGCCGCACACAGATGAGCTGACCGCCACGGTCGGCTACCGCTCGCAGAGCGCGACGGCGACCCTTATCGGCGTCGACGACCTCTACAGCAACGTGCCGTATCCGAACCTGGCCGCCGCGTTCAACAACGTGGGCGTCACGGATCTGTCGAACTACACGGTCGGAAACTTCGACGGGGACGGGAACAGTTTCTCCGCCGAGCAGCTGCAGGCGGCAGGCGTGACACCGGGGAGCACCGTCTCGTTCGGAGGGGCGACGTTCACGTGGCCGTCCGCCGCCGCAGGCACGAACGACAACGTGCAGACCACGGGTCAGGTCGTGGAGGCGAGCGGATCGGGCACCAAGCTCGCCTTCCTCGGATCCGAGGCTGGCGATGTGCAGGGCACCGTCACGGTGACCTACACGGACGGCAGCACGTCGACCGGGCAGCTCGGGTTCCCGAACTGGTCGTTCTCGTCGGCGACCGAGTTCGGGTCTCAGGTGGCCATCTCCACCCAGGGCAGGAACACCCCGAGCGGATACGGCGACTCCGCCTACGCCTACCGGGTCTTCTACAACACGATCCCGTTGGCCTCCGGCAAGACCATCGCGACCGTGACGCTGCCGGACAGCGCGTCGATCCACCTCTTCGCCCTCGCGGCGCAGTAGACGGCGGCGCCCGACGAGTAGCGGGCCCCGCGGCATCCTCGAGGGATGTCGCGGGGCCCGCTTCCGTTGCGGTGCCGTTGCCACCGGCCCGGTCACACCTCCGGCGCCACCCCCGTGTCGAGGAACTCGAGGATCATCGCGGCAGCGGCGGCCGGCTTCTCCCGCAGGAGCAGGTGGGTGGCGCCGCGCACCACGCGCCGTTGGGCGTCGGGGATCGTGCCGGCGATCATCCGGGTGTGGGACTTCAGGACCACGTCTCGCGACCCGGTGAGCACGAGCGTCGGCACAGCAATGCGCGCCAGGTCGCTGCGCGCGATTCCCGGCGGCACGAGCATCAGCTGAAGCTGTTCGTGTTTGCGCCCGAGCGCATGGGAGAGCCTCGAGCGCGGGAGCACGCGGGCGCGCATCCGCAGCACGAAGTCGACGAATCCGACGCTCCACAGGAAGCCCGGTCGCACCCCGCGCACGTCGATGTTCCCCGAGTTGAGCACCAGCGAGCGCACGAGTTCCGGATGTCGCAGTGCCAGCAGCATGGCCACGTTCGCGCCGTCAGAGAACCCGACGATGTCGAACGGGTCGGGTGCGGCATCCGTCCCGTTGCCCAGCGAGCGGATGACGTCTGCCGCGTCGTCCGCCATGCGTGCGATCGTGAGCGGGCCTTCACCCCGTGCCGATAGCCCCTGGCCGCGGCTGTCCATCGCGATGGTGCGTCGCACCTGCGCCAGGATCGGCACGATCCGGTCGAAGTAGTGCAGATCGCCGGAGTTGCCGTGGATGAGCAGCACGGGACGCCCCTGCCCGTGCACCTCCACGTGCAGGTCGCCGACGGTGTACACCACCGCGGCGGACGTCGGGGCACTCATGCACGGAACCGTAGGTGCGGATGCTGTGCGGCGGCCGTGGGACGGCTATCGACGTCGGCACGCTCCCGTGGTCACCGCGGAGCACCCTCGGGAGGAGGAACGGGCACTTTCGAGAGGAGGAACGGGCACCCTCGGGAGGTGAGGGGGAGGGGGTTACTCCTCGGTGTGGCCCAGGGAGAGACCCGCGACGAAGCGGGCGGTGGGAGCCGCGAGGGCGTCGAGCTCGAGCACGACGAGGTCGTTGGATCCGGATCGCGTCGCACCCCTCGGCACGTACAGCGTGTGCTGCGGACCGGCGCTCCAGTATCGGCCGAGCGCGAATCCGTTCACCCAGGCGAGTCCCTTGCCCCAGCCATCCGTGCTGAGGAACAGGTCGGCCGGCTCGGCGAGCTCGAACTCCGCGTGGTGGAACGTCGGGAGCATCCCGGGTGCCAGCGAGGTTGCGGCGGGATCGGTGCCGGCTGCAGTCGTGTCGACGAGGGCGTCGACATCGAGCTCGAGCGTGTCCCAGGCGTCGAGCGCGACTCCGTCGAGCGTCGCCGGGCCGATGAGGCCCTTGCGTTCGCCGATGCGGGATCCGTAGTCGACGCGGCCCTCGTCCTCGACGATCACCACGACTTCACGTCCGGCTGGGATGACGAGCGCGCTCTCGTGCCGCTCCCGGGCGAGCACGCCGACGCGCGCGCCGTCCACGAGCACGATGGCGCGATCGCGCACTTCGGCGAAGGACAGCAGCGCAGGCGCATCGGTGTCGATGCTCGTGCGGTAAGCGAGCAGACCGCGGTAGACGCCGAGATCCTCCATGGTGGGGAGCGCGGTGTGGCTGGTCCATGCGGTGCCCGAGGATGCGGCATCCGCAGATCCGCGCTCGGCCGCCAGGGCGTCGGCCGCCGTCAGCACGTCGGCACCGCCGCGAAGCGGCACCTCGAACACCGGGGCTGCCGCGGCATCCGCCGGCTGCACGTCGGGCACCGGCGCGTACTTCGCGATGACGTCGCGGAACGCCCAGAACTTCTCGGTCGGCCGTCCCGCCTCGTCGATCGGGGCGTCGTAGTCGTAGGAGGTCGTGATCGGCTGATACACGCCCTTGTCGTTGGCGCCGTTCGTGAAGCCGAAGTTCGTGCCGCCGTGCACCATGTAGATGTTCACGGACGCGCCTGCCGCGAGCAGCGCATCCAGCTCGGCAGCGGATGCCTGCGCCGACGTCGTGTGGTGGTGCGCGCCCCAGTGGTCGAACCATCCGCACCAGAACTCGCCGCACATCAGCGGACCGGTCGGCTGCTTCTCGCGCAGATGCGCGAGGCGCTCGGCGGCGTGGGATCCGAAGGATGCCGTCTTGTGCAGCTCCGGCAGGCTGCCGTCCGCGATCATGTCGTCCGCCGGCTGGTCGACCGTGATGAGCGGAACGGTGATGCCGGATTCCCTCGTCACGTCGGTGAGTGCTTTCAGATACTCCTTGTCCCGTCCGTAGGCGCCGTACTCGTTCTCGACCTGCACGAGGATGACGGGTCCGCCGTTGTCGACCTGCAGTGGGGCGACCTGTGCGAGCACGTGCCGAAGGAAGCGGCTCGCCGGCTCGAGGAAGCGCGGATCGGAGGTACGCATCCGCAGATCGGGATCCGCGAGCAGCCACGCGGGGAGGCCGCCGCCGTCCCACTCAGCACAGATGTACGGGCCGGGACGCACGATGGCGTACATGCCCTCCTCGGCGATGAGTTCGAGGAAGCGGCGCAGGCCCAGCCGCGGGTCATCCGTCACGAAGACGCCGGGCTCCGGCTCGTGCGCGTTCCACGGAACGTAGGTCTCGATGGTGTTGAGGCCCATCGTCCTCGCGAGACGGATGCGCTCCCGCCACTGCGCGGGATGCACGCGGAAGTAGTGCATCGCGCCGGAGATGACGCGGAACGGCTGCTCGTCGAGCAGGAAGGCGTCGGATCCGATCTCGAAACGACCCATGGGATGAGCTCCAGGTGGTGCGGGGGCGGGAGTGATGTTCAGCGGGCGTGGGAGCGGGCCGGCTCGAGGAATCCGAGCCGGCCCACTCTCGGGTGCGAGCGAGGTTATCCGGCCTTGACCTTGAAGCCCTGCTCGTTGCCGTACTTCACGAGGGACTGCTGCCACTGCTGCAGTCCGTCGTCGAGCGACTTGGCATCACTGTAGGACTGCCCGACCGAGTCGGAGAAGATGCTGTTCGCGTAGACCTCGTAGGGCAGGTACTGCCATCCGGGGACGACGTTCTTCGCTCCGTCGACCAGCACCTGGTTGATCTTCTGGCCGCCGAAGTACTCGGGAGCCTGGTTCAGGAAGGCGCTCGAGTTCTGGTCGGCAGTGGTCGACGGGAATCCGCCGCCCGAGTTGATGAAGATTTTGACGCTGTCCTTGCTGTCGTTCAGCCACTTCAGGAATCCGGCCGCGAGGGCCTGGTTCTTGCTCTGCTTCATGACGACTTCGGAGCTGCCGCCGTTCTCCGCGTTCACGGCCTTGCCGTCGTACGTGGGGATCGGGGCGACCGCCCAGTCACCGGATGCCTGCGGCACCGACGACTCGAGCACACCGGGCATCCAGGCGCCGGTGATCAGCGTGGCGACGTCACCGTTGCCGAGTGCCTTGTACCAGTCATCCGTCCAGCCGGGAACCTGGGAGAGGAGGTTGTTCTCGACGAGCTCGTTCCAGACGGCCGTGAACTTCTTGGTGCCCTGGTCCTGCAGGTTGATGGTCACGTTCGTGCCGTCGACCTTGAACGGGTGGCCGCCCGCCTGCCACGCCATGCTGGTCATGAAGCCGGGGTCGCCGCTGTCGGCGGTGATGTAGGCGTTCGGGTCGGCAGCGTGCAGCTGCTTCGCCGCTGCGACGTACTCGTCCCACGTCTTCGGCACGGCGATGCCGTACTTGTCGAACACGGTCTTGTTGTAGAACATCGCCATGGGGCCGGAGTCCTGCGGAAGGCCGACGAGCTTGCCCTGCACGTTGACGCTGTTCCACGGGCCGACCGAGTAGTCGCTCTTCAGCTTGTCGAAGCCGAACTGCTTCAGGTCGACGAGCGAGTCGCTGAGGGCGAACTGCGGCAGAGCGTAGTACTCGAGCTGCGCGACATCCGGTGCACCCTTGCCCGCCTTCACTGCGTTCTGCAGCTTGGTGTACTCGGTGGTGTTCGTGCCGGCGTTGACGACGTTCACCTTGACCTTCGGGTAGGCCTTCTCGAACGCCTTGACCTGGGCCTTAGCGGCCGGGGTCCACGTCCAGTAGGTGATCGTCCCGCCCTTCTGCAGGGCGGACGCGACATCGGATGCGTTGCCTCCGTTGCCTGAGCCGGACGAACATCCGACCAGGGCTGCGGCGACGACAGCGCCTGCCGCGGCCACGGATGCGATGCGGCGCAGAGCCGACGATCGCTTGCTGTGATTCATGGGTTGCCTTTCACTTCATCGGGATGGAAGTCGAAACAAAAAACGGGAGTCGGAAGAGTGGGGATCGCGCGGGTGCCGGGTTGCGGCATCCGCTCGCCGGTCAGGCCTTCACGCTTCCGGCGGTCAGACCCGACTGCCAGTAGCGCTGGAGGAACAGGAAGGCCACGACGATCGGCACGATCGTGAGGAGGCTTCCCGTGATGACCAGGTTGAAGATGGGCTGGGCGCCAACGCCCGTCGCCTGTGCGCTCCACTGGCTGAGGCCGACCGTGAGCGGATACCAGGTCGGATCGCTCAGCATGATCAGCGGCAGGAAGTAGTTGTTCCAGGTGGCGACGATGGCGAACAGCGCGACCGTGACGATGCCGGGCGTGAGGAGCTTGAGCGAGATCGTGAAGAAGGTGCGGAACTCGCTGGCACCGTCCATGCGCGCAGCCTCGAGCACTTCGGTCGGCACGGCATCGATCGCGAACGTCCACACCAGGTAGAGACCGAACGGGCTGATCAGCGACGGCAGGATCACCGCCCACGGCGTATTGGTCAGGCCGAGCTGGCTGAACAGAAGGAAGGTCGGCACGGCCAGTGCGGTGCCGGGCACGGCGATGGCGCCCAGCACGACCGCGAACACGGCACGACGTCCGCGGAACTTGTACTTGGCCAGGCCGTATCCGGCGAGCGTGGCGAGCAGCGTCGCACCGCCCGCGCCGACGACCACGTACAGCAGCGTGTTGCCGAGCCAGTGCACGAAGATGCCGTCCTTGTAGGTCAGCGTCTCCACGATGTTGTCCCACAGCGCGAAGTGGCTGCCGAATCCGAGACCGAACGACGAGAACAGGTCGCCCTGCGTCTTCGACGCGTTGATCAGCAGCCAGACCAGCGGAACGAAGGAGTAGATGACGAACACCGCCATGACGATCGTGAGCACGATGTTCTTGCGCGGCCGTGCGACGGTCGCCGGCCGACGGCGACGTCTCGGCATCGAGGAGCGACGGGCAGCGGACCTCTCGCGGCGCGTCGCCGTTGAGGCGTCGGCCGGGCGGCCGGTCGCCGTTGTCGTTGCGGTCATCATCGGTCCCGTGGTCATCGGTTCTGTGCTCATCGGTCCCGTGCTCATCGGTTCTCCGCGCTCGTGCCTCGCACCTGCACCACGTAGGCGATCACGGCGGTGATGAGGCCCATCACGATCGCGACGGTTGCCGAGTAGTTGAACTGCTGGCCCGCGAACGACAGGTTGTAGGCGTACATGTTGGGAGTGAAGTAGCTGCTGATCGAGTTCGGTGCCAGCGGCTGCAACAGATTCGGCTCGTTGAAGAGCTGGAAGCTGCCGATGATCGAGAAGATCACCGCGATCACGACCGAGCCGCGCAGAGCCGGAAGCTTGATGCTCCACATCACGCGCCAGGCGCCTGCGCCGTCCAGCTCCGCCGCCTCGTACAGGTCGGGGGAGATGACCCGCAGCGCGGAGTAGAAGATGAGCATGTTGTAGCCCATGAACTCCCAGGTCACGATGTTGCCGATCGAGCCGAGGATCCACGACTTGGCGAGCGGCTCGAGGTGCCATCCGAGAGCGTGGTTGATGGCCGCGGTCAGGCCGAACTGGTCGCCGTAGATGAAGCCCCAGATCAGAGCGGCGACCACACCGGGAACGGCGTAGGGCAGGAAGATCGCGATGCGGAAGAATCCGACGCCGTGCAGGCGGGCACTGTCCAGCGCCAGCGCAGCGACCAGGGAGAGCACCAGCATGATCGGCACCTGCACCACGAGGAACAGCAGGACGCGCAGGAACGACTGCCAGAACTTCACGTCCTGAAACAGCGAGATGTAGTTGTCGAACCCGACGAACGTCGTGCCGCCCACCAGCTGGGTGCGGAACACGCTGAGGTAGAGCGCGTAGACGATCGGGGCGACGACGAAGAGCGCGAGCCCGATCATGAACGGCGTGACGAAGCCGACGCCCGCGAACGAGACACGGCGCTGCAGCACGGAGCGCTTGCGTCGGCCGGGCGGTGTGGCGGTCGTGCGACGGCTCGCGGCGGTCGCAGCGGTTCGCGAGTCTGCGGCCGCAGTCTTCTGCGACGCCACAGCGGTCGCATCCAGCCGACCTGCGGTGTTGTGGGTAAGGGATGACACGGGCAACCTTCATCGGGTGCGGAGGGGGCGGTGCTCCCCGGCGCCATGCGGCACCGGTTCGCACCAGGGGTGGATACCGTTCGGGTCGGCATCCCATCACGCGATGTTCACGTAAACATGTTTACGCTAACATAGTCAAACGGATGCTTCGTCCACGTCGGTCCTTGATCGCCGGTCGGTCCGCAACGCGGCCGGCCCGGGTCATCGCGTGCCTGTGTTCATCAGGGCCGGAGTTGAATACGATGCAGGAACCGATCCTGCCGCCGCACGGCGCAGCGTCGACGGCAGGGAGTGACGCATGGTCTTGATCGAGCCGCGGGGGCGCCAGCGCGCGGCATCCATCTCCGACGTCGCCGCACGTGCCGGCGTCTCGGCCCAGACCGTGAGCCGTGTCTCCAACGGGCTCGACACCGTCAAGGCCGCCACCCGCGACAGGGTCCTCTCCGCCATGGCGGAGCTCGACTACCGTCCGAACAGTGCCGCGCGTGCGCTGAAGAGCGGACGCTTCCAGAACGTCGGCGTGCTGATGTTCTCGTTGCAGAACATCGGATCGGTGCGCATCTTGGATGCCATCACCAGCGCCGCCGCGGCCGAGGGCTTCTCCATCGACCTGATCTCGACGGGGGATCCCTCGACCGGCAGCATCACGGACGCCCTCTCCCGCCTGGACCAGGAGGCCGTGGACGGCATCATCGTCATCGTCGAGGCCCACGAACTGAGCGAGCATTCGATCACGTTCCCCGATCGCATCCCGTCCGTTCTGGTCGACTCCCGCGAATACGACGACAGGGTCTCCGTGAACGCCGATCAGAAGCAGGGCGCCCGGTTGGCCGTCGAGCACCTGCTGGAGTTGGGGCATCCGACGGTCTGGCATGTGTCGGGACCGATCGGCACGTCGAACGCCGCAGCCGACCGCGCCGATGCCTGGCGCGAGGTGCTCGATGAGCACGGAAGGACGGTGCCCGAGCTCCTCGGCGGCACGTGGAACGCCGAGTCTGGATACGAGGCGGGCAAGGTCATCGCGGCACGCGACGACGTCTCCGCCGTCTTCTGCGCCAACGATCAGCTCGCGCTCGGCGTGCTCCGCGCGCTGCACGAGGGCGGACGCGCCGTGCCCGGCGAGATCAGCGTCGTCGGATTCGACGACAACCCCGAGTCCGCCGAGTACTGGCCGCCGCTGACCACCGTGCGACAGGACTTCACCGAGGTGGGACAGCAGGCCTTCGGACTGCTGAGCCAGGCGATTCAGGGCGAGGGCATCGACACGGGGCTGCGGCTGATCGAAAACGAGCTCATCGTGCGAGCGTCGACCGGATCGTTCGCGAACCGGTCCGCTCTTTCGGCTTCCTGAACGCGTCTTTCGGCTTCCTCAACGCAGGGATGCGTGTGACCGAACGGCGATCCGATGTGACGCGCCGGGTGCCGCTCGAGGCGCCGCGGCATCCGGACTGACGTATCGCCGGACGACGCGACTCCACGGGCTCACGCCTCCGGGATCGACCTGTCGTACATGGCGGGGCGCGGCACCTCGGGATCAGGGCCGCTGCGCACGCCGGTGTCGAGGGCGTCGATGCGCGCCAGCTCCTCGTCGCTCAGCTCGAAGTCGAACACGTCGAAGTTCTCGGCGATGCGCGCCGGGTTGGTCGACTTCGGAATGGCCGACCGTCCCTGCTGCAGGTGCCAGCGCAGCATCACCTGGGCGGCGCTCTTGCCGTGCCGGCCGGCGAGCTCCTGAAGCGTCGGGTCGTCCATCACGCTGCGCCGCTCGTCGCCGTATCCGGGATAGAAGGTGATGCCGCCGATCGGCGACCACGCCTGCGTCACGATCCCCTGCTCCGCATCCGCCCGCTGCACGTCCCGCTGGGTGAAGTACGGGTGCAGCTCCACCTGGTTGATCGCGGGGACGACGCCGGTCGCATCCAGGAGCATGGCGATCCGCTCCGGCACGAAGTTGCTGACTCCGATCGCGCCGATCCGTCCGTCGGCGTGCATCGTCTCCAGGGCCTTGTAGGCCGCGATCGTCTTCTCGAAACGGTCGGGTGCTGCTTGGTGAAGGATCAGCACGTCCAGCCGGTCGACGCCGAGCTTGCCCGTCGCCTTCTCGAATGCGTGCAGCGTCTCGTCGTATCCGTAGTCGGAGACCCACACCTTCGTCTCGATGACGATCTCGTCGCGCGGCACACCTGAGCGGCGGATCCCTTCGCCCACCTCGCGCTCGTTGTTGTAGGCGGCAGCGGTGTCGATGTGCCGGTATCCGACGTTCAGTGCGGCCTCGACCGCCTGCGCCGTCACGTCGGGGGCGCTCTGGAAGACGCCGAAGCCGAGTGCAGGCATCCGCAGTCCGTTGTTGAGTGTGATGTCGATCATCGGTTCTCCTCGGTGATTCGGTGGTTTTCGTGTGCTGAAAGATGGATCGGGGAGCGTCCTCGACGGCGGCAGCGGTGCTCGGCCGCTTGCCTGCGCGACTCGTGCTCGACTGCGTCGCCGCGGCCACTGAACGGGTGCGCGTGCGAATCGCCCGGTCGCGGTGGCGAGTTCGACACGGCCTCAGGGATTCGGTTCGGTCAGCGAGCTGCTGGTCCCGCCGGAGTCGTATCGGATCCGGCGTTCTCGGCCGTCCGTGCCGCAGTGCGGGGTGCAGGCAGGTCCTGCGTGGCAGCCCAGCTGGCGAGCAGCTTGAGCGCGTCGGCGGATGCCGTGCCCGGCTCGGCCGTGTACGTCGAGATGGTGAGTCCCTGATCCGCCGGCAGCTCCAGGGCCTCGTAGACGAGTTCCAGGTCGCCCACCACAGGATGGTGCAGGCGCTTGATCCCGCTGCGGTGGTAGCGCACATTGTGGGCGCCCCACAGAGTGCGGAACCGATCCGACCGCGTGGACAGCTCGCCCACCAGATCGCTCAGCCGCTTGTCGTAAGGGTTTCGTCCGGCCTCGCCGCGCATGGTGGCGACCAGTTCGGCCGAAGTCTGCTCCCACTCGAGGTAGAACTCCTGCGCTGCGGGATTGAGGAACGTGAACCGTGCACTGTTCGGAGCCGTCTCGGCGAACACCGGCGCGTACAACGCCCTGCCAAGGGCATTCGCGCCGACGTAGTCGAAGTAGTTGTTGCGGATGAGCGCGGGGGCGTCGGTGATGGCATCCAGAACGCGCTGGATGCTCGGCCGCACCACGTCGGACCGCCTGCGCGGCGTGCGCGCGAGCGGAGATCGGTTGGCCTGACGCGCAAGATCGAACAGGTGCGCCGTTTCCGCCTCGTCGAGCTGAAGCGCCCGCGACAGAGCGTCGAGCACCGTCTCCGAGACGCCCGCGAGATTGCCGCGCTCGAGCCGGTTGTAGTAGTCGACGCTCACACCGGCGAGCATCGCCACCTCTTCGCGACGAAGTCCTGGCACGCGGCGGTTGCCGCCGTAGACGGGCAGTCCGGCCTGATCCGGCGTGACCTTCGCCCGCCGGGAGCTGAGGAACTCCCGCACCTCCTGTTGCATCGTCATGTCTCGACGGTACGTCTCCCACGCCGCAGAGGGAGGTACTGGCAATACACGGAAGACCACGCACTGCCGCGGTCGTCGCGAAGGGAGTGGCATGGATGCATCGCCCCGATGAAAGGAGCCGCGATGCCGATCACACCCACCGCAGACACGGCAGCCGTGCCGGCCGCCTCCCCCGAGGGGAGCGGATCCGCTGCGTCCGTCGCACCTCGCAAGGGCGCGATCCTGGCGATCATCCTGGTCGCCTACTTCATGATCCTGCTCGACAACTCGGTCATCTTCACCGCACTGCCCAGCCTCGAGAAGGGGCTGCACCTGGCGCCGGCCGAACTCGCCTGGGTACAGGACGCCTACACGCTCGTGTTCGGCGGATTCCTCCTGCTCGGTGCGCGAGCGGGAGACATCCTGGGGCGCAAGCGCGTGTTCGTCGCGGGACTCGTCGTGTTCTCGATCGCCTCGCTGCTCGTCGCTGTCGCGCCCACCGGCTGGTGGATCATCTCGGCCAGGACGCTGCAGGGCATCGGTGCGGCGATCGTGGCGCCGACGTCGCTGTCGCTTCTGACGGCGTCCTTCCGCGGCGAGGAGCGCACCAAGGCGATCGCCTGGTACTCGGCGATGGCCGGGATCGGATCAAGTCTCGGCCTGGTGCTCGGCGGCGCTCTCGCGTCGTGGCTCTCGTGGCGCGCCGGATTCTTCGTGAATGTGCCGATCGGCGTCGCGATGATCGTTCTCGCGCCGCGGTTCCTGCCGCGGACGGCCACGGTCTCCGGACGCTTCGACGTGCTCGGGGCCATCGCTTCGACGCTCGGCGTCGGGTCGGCGGTGTTCGCCGTTCTGCACGCGGCGGAGAACGGCTGGACCAGCGCACCGACGGTGATCTCGCTGATCGCGGCCGTCGTGCTGCTCGTGTTCTTCGTGCTGCACGAGGCCAGGGCCGCACAGCCGATCATGCCCCTGCGGCTGTTCCGCAGCAGGGAACGCGTCGGCGGCTACCTCACCCGCCTGCTCTACCTGGGCGCGATGATCGGCTTCTTCTACTTCACGACGCAGTATCTGCAGGGCGTCCTCGGTTACACGCCTCTGCAGGCCGGGCTCGCCTTCCTCCCCATGACAGCGGCCAACTTCGCGGTGGCGGCGGCGGTGCCCGCGCTGACGCGGCGGATCGGCAACGCGCCGATGCTCGTCGCCGGCGTCGCGATCACGTTCGCCGGCCTGCTCTGGCTGAGCCGGATCGGCGTCGGCAGCGACTACGTGACAGCTGTCGCCGCTCCGATGCTCCTCATCGGTGCCGGACAGGGCCTCGCGTTCGCTCCGATGACGGCCGCCGGGATCGCCGGGGCGTCCGCTGAGGACGCGGGCGCGGCATCCGGGGTGCTCAACACCTTCCACCAGATGGGCACGTCGCTCGGGCTGGGAGTGCTGGTCGCCGTGACGGCCCTTGCCGCCCCCGGTGCGGATGCCGCCGCCACGCCGAGCGCGCAGGTCTCCGCCGCGATGACCGGTGCTTCCGCTCTGGTGCTCGGCGCACTCGCCGTCGTACTGGCCCTGATCGTGCCGGCGGCGCTCGCCGAACGTCGCCGATCCGTCTCGGCCGCTCCGAACGTGCCCGCTCCGAACCCTTCCGCACCGAACCCGATCGCCCCCATCACCGGCGCGACGACCATCATGGAATCGTCCCGCTGAGTGCTCAGCGCACGCATCCCGATTTCCACACGACGACCACAACGACCGACAGCGAGTACGACGAGGAGCATCATGAGCGCCGAATGGACACGCACCGACCTGAACGCGATCGACCGGAACGACGAGGTCGGCATCAGTTCGTACCGCAGCGACGGGACGCTGCGTCCGTACGTCACGATCTGGGCCGTCGAGGCCGACGGGCACGTGTACGTGCGATCCGCCTACGGCGCGACGAACCCCTGGTACCGCCGTGCGCTCGCGTCGGGACGGGGGAGCATCCGCGTGGCCGGCGTCGCGCACGACATCGACTTCGTCAGGGCGGATGCCACCGAGGAGCCCGCCGTGGACGACGGGTACCGCGCCAAGTACGGTGCGCGCTACGCCAGCATCGTCGCGGGAATCGTCGGCGACTCGGCACACGACGTGACCCTCCGACTCGAGCCCAGCGCGGCCTGAGTCCGCTCCGTACCTGTCCTGCCCTGTTCTTTTCGGTTCTGAAAACAGGAGTGTTCGCGCTCTCGGCGCGAGAACCGGAGCTTTTCTGCTGTTCTCATCGCTTCCTGCTGTT
Organism: Planctomonas sp. JC2975; assembly: GCF_012985205.1. NCBI lineage: Bacteria > Bacillati > Actinomycetota > Actinomycetes > Micrococcales > Microbacteriaceae > Planctomonas > Planctomonas sp. JC2975. The sequence goes on from NZ_JABEKS010000001.1 coordinate 2,552,742, forward strand.
TTCGGAGCGACACGACACACGACACACGACGCGACACACGACACACGACACACGACACACGACACGAAGGAAGAGACACATGGAGTACACACGACTCGGCAGCACCGGCCTCAAGGTGAGCCGCATCACCCTCGGCTGCATGAGCTTCGGCGACCGGTCCACCGGATGGAACGAGTGGTCGCTCGGCTACGACGACGCATTGCCGATCATCCGGCACGCGTTCGAGCTCGGCATCTCGTTCTGGGACACCGCCAACATCTACAGCCTCGGCACGAGCGAGGAGATCGTCGGTCGCGCGATGCGCGAGCTCACCCGCCGCGAGGACATCGTGCTGGCCACGAAGGTCAACTTCACGATGCACGACGGCCCCGGCGGATCCGGCCTCAGTCGCCGGGCGATCATGGAGAACATCGACGCGTCGCTGAAGCGCCTCGGAACGGACTTCGTCGACCTGTACCAGATTCACCGCTTCGACCCGGAGACCCCGGTCGAAGAGACGATGGAGGCGCTGCACGACGTGGTGAAGGCCGGCAAGGCCCGCTACATCGGCGCATCATCGATGTGGGCGTGGCAGTTCGCCAAGCTGCAGCACGCAGCCGACCTCGGCGGATGGACGCGCTTCGTCTCGATGCAGAACCAGTACTCGCTGATGATGCGCGAAGACGAGCGCGAGCTGTTCCCGCTGCTGGCCGACCAAGAGGTCGGATCCATCCCGTGGAGCCCGCTCGGCAAGGGCCGACTGACCCGGCCGTGGGGCCAGCAGTCCAGCCAGCGCGGCCAGACGGATCCGCTCCAGAGCCGCTATGTGCAGGACCTCGATGAGCCGATCGCGGATGCCGTCGAGCGCGTTGCCGCGAACCGTGGCATCCCGATGGCGCAGGTCGCCCTGGCCTGGGTGCTGCGCAACCCGGTGGTGGACGCCCCGATCGTCGGCGCCTCCAAGGTCGCGCACCTGGACGACGCGGTCGCCGCACTCGACGTCGAGCTCACCGATGACGAGGTCGCCGCACTCGAGGCGCCCTACAGGCTCCGTATGCCGACCGGCTACTGAGGCTCCTTCGGCGGCCGCGCTGCCGTCGCAGCCCTAACCTGCGCCGCCTGCGCTCGATCGTGTCGCTCCGCCGACGCGGGAGCGCAGGCGGCGCTTGTGCGTGCGGCTACAGGTCGGTCGGATACGGCCGATCCACGACCAGATTCTTCATGACGAGGGTGGACTGGAACCGCTGCACGCCCGGCAGGCGGGCGAGCTCGTTGTCCTGGAACTGCGCATAGGCGTCGAGGTCGGCCGTGCGCACCCGCAGGATGTAGTCGGGGTCGCCGAACAGGCGCTGCGCGAGCAGCACGTTCGGGATGCGCACCACCGCCTCTTCGAAGGCCAGCAGAGTCTCGCGATCCTCCTGCTTCATCGTGATGAACACGAGAGCCTCGAAGTCGAGTCCGAGGGCGGCGGGATCGACGATCGCGCGATACCCGACGATCGCTCCTGCGGCCTCCAGGTCGCGCACCCGTCGGTGCGCGGGCGACAGCGTCAGGCCGACCCGAGCAGCGAGATCCGTGACACTCAGCCGGCCCTCGCTCTGCAGCTCGGCAAGAATCTTGCGGTCAAGTCGATCGATCGCCATATTCCTTCCACTCCGCACTGCAGGTGTCTCAGAAGTGAGCAGCACCTTGCGGGCATTTTGACATAAGTTCCTGCTCGAAAGGGGCCGGAATGAATCCCACCGCAGTACTCGCATTCGCGGGCGTAGCGCTCTCGCTGATCGTCGTGCCCGGCCCGGACTGGGCGTACGTGCTCGGCGTCGGAGCGCGCGACCGCGTCGTCCTCCCCGCCGTCGGCGGCCTGGTCGTCGGCTATGCGCTGCTCACGGGAATCGTCGCCGCCGGCGTCGGTCCGCTCGTGGCCGCGCTTCCCGGCTTCCTGCTCGGCCTCACGCTCGTGGGCGCCGCGTACCTCGTCTACCTCGGTGTGATGACGTTGCGGCATCCGTCTGCGGTGGAGGTCTCGAACAGCGCGGCCATCGGATCGCCGCGCTGGCGTCTGGTCGGCAAGGGCATCGGCGTGAGCGCTCTGAACCCCAAGGGGCTGCTCGTCTTCCTCGCTATCCTGCCGCAGTTCGCGCGTGAGAACGCGACCTGGCCGATGACAGCGCAACTGGCGCTGCTCGGGGCCGTTTTCGTGGCCCTCTGCTGCGCGTTCTATCTGTCGTTGGGCTTCGCCGCACGGCGCATTCTGGGGGCGCGTCCGGCGACGGCGCGGATCATCAGCCGCGTCTCCGGCGCGGCGATGATCCTCGTGGGGTTCGCGCTCGTCGCCGAGCGCGTCGTTCAGCTGGTCGAATCGCACACCGGGTGAGTGCGGACCGTCGAGGGATGAGGATGCCGCAGGTCTCGCGCGGACGCGGCACCCCATCGTCGGATGCGCCACGTGCGCACCATCGCCGGAGGCCGTGGCGGGTGGTGCGCACGTGGCGCGGTCTGGAGAAGCGACTCGGTACGAGACTATGGAGCGCGCCTCGGTCGCAGCTCACCCCTCACGCGACGACCAGGTCGAACACGTGGAGCTTGGCGTTGGACGGCAGATCCACCGCGGAGACGGCCTTGCCGACGGTGAGCGTCACCGCGAAGGCGAAGATCCCGACCGTGTGTCCGTCGCTGCTCTTCGTGCTGGCCACCGCCTCGTCGCCCGCCGACGGCGTCGTGTGCCACCAGTCGCTGAACGAGACTGTCGCAGTGCTGGTCGTGCCATCCGTGTAGTGCACGGTGACCGTCCCGCTCTGGTTGCCGTTGGTGGCGAGCCCGAGGAATCCGAGCTGGGTGCCCGATCCGGAGAGCAGAACCGTCTGGCCGGCCGTGGCCACGTTGTCGGCGGTGCCCGCAGCCGCACTCGGCCAGGTGAACGCGAACGCACCGTGCTTCACCGTTGCCCCCGGCGTGAGACCGGATGTCGCGAGCGAGTCACGAGTGAGGTAGCGTCCCGCACCGTCGAGGTCGCCTGGTGCCCCGGCCGTTCCCGTCCCGATGTCGTTGAACGCCGCAGCGAGGTTCTCCAACTGTGCGGGCGGTGCCGGCGTCTCCCGGTTGTAGCTCGCACCGCTCTGCAGGATGACCGGAGCCCCCGACGTCACGGTGATCGACGTGGCCGCGTCTGCGCTGACCGTCGCGTTCCGGATCGTCAATCCCGTCGTCGCAGCGATGGTCACGCCCTGCAACGAGATGGCCGTCAGCGGCTGCTCCGGGACCCCGACGAGCTGGCCCGCGACATCCGATCCGATCGCCGAGACGTTCGAGACGACGATGTCGTGGATGTTGGGCGTTGTCGCGGTGACCGGCTGCGTGGGATCGCCGTCCGACGGCACCTTCGGGTAATACGCCGTGATGCCGATCGCCGTCGAGACGTTCGTCATCGCGAGGTGGTCGTACGTGATGCCGCTGATCTCGCCCCCGCGGTCGCGTGCCGTCTTGATCCGCACGCCGGTCGACGTGCCGACCAGCGAGTTGTCCGCGAAGCGCACGTCGTTGATGCCGCCTCCTGTGTAGCTGCCGATGGAGAGGCCGTGGCCGGCGCCGATCCGGTTCTCCGTCACCGTGATGCCGGTGGTCGGCGAGTCGGACGAGTCGAGCGCGATGTCGTCGTCGCCGTCGCTGATCGACGAGCGGCTGACCGTCACGTTTGACGACGACCAGATGTCGACTCCGTCGGTGTTCGGGCTGTCGCTCGGCGACGAGATCGTCACGCCGGTGACCGCCACATCGGAGACGCTGTGCATCGAGACGTGGGAGTTCGGCGCGTCCTTCATGGTGAGCGTGTCGACGATCACGTGCTTCGATCCGGTCAGCGACAGCAACCCGGGCCGCGGTGACAGATCCTTGCCCGCCGCCTTCTCCGCCTTGATGGTGTCCCACCAGGGCGAGCCTTGGCCGTCGATGGTGCCGCCGCCGGTGAGGGTGACATTCGTACGGTCGGTCACGTCGATGAGCGGTGCGAGGTGGGATCCGGATACCGGATATGCACTCGCATCCGTCGTCCCGAGCAGAACGGACCCCCTGATCAGCTCGACGGTCTCCTTGTCGGCGACCTTCACCGGGCCGGACAGGTAGCTGCCGCCGGCGAATGAGACGCGCCCGCCGTTCGCACAGGCATCGAGCGCCTTCTGGATGGCGGCGGTGTCGTCGGTCTTGCCGTCAGGCGCAGCGCCATAGGACTCGGGCAGGCAGGTCTTCTGCGCTGTCGTGACCCTCGGGATCTCATAGCCCCATGGCGCCCAGTGATCACTGCCCGACAGGTACTTCTGGGGCGTGTAGTCCTTGGCCTGCTTGTCGGTGAGTTGAGGGCGGTACAGGTTGTCCGGACCCGACGTGGCTCCAGGGCCGCTGTTGTCGTATTCGAAGTACCGTGCAGAGACCCACGACCATCCGGACATGCCGGTCCACGGGTGATCCGCGATCTGCGCGCCCAGCTTCGAGTCGCGCACGACGACGGACGCGAAGGGCGCCGGGTCGCCGGTGTGGTGCCACGGGCGTCCGAGTGCGATGACTCCGTCCTTCGTCTCGCCGACGAAGGTCGATTTCGTGAACAGGAACCCGTACGGGTTGTCGAGCTCGGTGTTCGCCGCCGTCACGTAACCGACGTCGACGGAGTCGATCGTGTCATGGTCGAACACCGCCGTCGCCCTGCCGAAGATGAAGTCCACCGATCCGGCCACGTAGGTATCCCGCACGTACACGCGGGCAGTCGTCGTCGGCGAGGCGGTGTCCAGGTAGAGGGTGTCTTGGCGTCCGGTGATCCGGTCGTTGTAGAGGCCGATCCGATCGCCCGTCGTGCGCAACGCGACGGCCTGGCCGCCCGGGTCATTCCGGTGCAGCACGGGATCGTAGGCGTTCGCGACGCTGATGCCGGCGACAGTCGTGTCGACGGCGCTCAGCGTCATGGTTGCCGAGCCCTCGGTGCCGTAGCCGTTGCCCGACGCATCCAGCATGCCCGCGTAGTGGTTCTCGGTGATGACCACGTCTTTCGGGTCTCCGGTCGCGCCGATGAAGCTGATCTTCGGTTTGTCGGCAGGTACGTTCACCGTTCCGACGTACGTGCCGGCCGCGATCACGATCGTGACGGGCTTCGCGTTGCCGGATGGCACGGCATCCACCGCGGCCTGCACCGTGGAATACGGCGCGCTGCCGTCCTGGGCGACGTGAAGCGTGGTGCCGCGGCCGTTGTCGGCGCCGGACGGAGCGGCGACCGCCGCGAGCGGAACGGATGCCAGCACCACGGCGACCGCGACACCCAGCGTCGGCCGGGCCAGCGTCCGTCGGCCGAGCGCCGACCGGTCCAGTGTTTTCCTGGTCATCGCGCTCATCCGATCGCGAGGTCGAAAACGTGGATGTTCGCGTTGGCCGGCAGCTCGACGGATGCCACGGTCTTGCCTGCGGCCAACGGAACGCCGAAGCTGAAGATCCCGACCGCGTGGTTATCGCTGCTCATCGCGCCGGCCACCGGCTCATCCCCTGCCGAAGGCACCGGATGCCACCAGTCGCTGAACGCGACTGTGGCCGTGTCCGCTGTTCCGTCGCTGTAGTTGACGGTCAGAGTTCCGCTCTGGTTGCCGTGCGTCGCCAGGCCGAGGAGGCCGAGGGTACTGCCGGATCCGGACAACAGGATGGTCTCGTCGCCCGCCGCCACATTGTCGTTGCTGCCGGCAGCGGCGGTCGGCCACGTGTACGTGAGCGCACCGTGCGTGACCGCGGCTCCCGGCGTGAGTCCTGCCGCGGCGAGCGAGTCTCTGGTGAGGTACCTGCCAGATCCGTCCAGGTTGCCCGGCGACGCTGCAGTGCCGGTTCCGATGTCGTTGAACGCGTCGGCCAGCGTCGCGAACGGCTTCGGCGGTTCAGTCTTCTGCCCGTTGACCCACACGTTCGTGAACGTGACGTTGTCGGTGTACTTCGACACCGAGGATCGCTTGGCCGTGTCGACGAGCACGTTCGTGAGCGAGATGTTCGTGATGAGGTCGTCCGGGTATCCGACGGCATAGAGCGGATAGGACGCCGTGCCGACCCGCACATCCTGCAGGCTGATGTTCTTCACCACGGGGTTGAAGCCGTGGCCGGCGCCCTCGCCGTAGAAGAAGTCGACGATGAGCACGGCATCCGCGACCTCCTCGATCGTCATGTTTCGCACGTGCACGTCGGTGATGAAGCCGCCGCGCATGGAGTTGGTCTTGAGCCGGATGCCCTCGTTGAGGTTCTTGCTGTCGCAGCGGTTGTCCCTGGCGTAGACGTTGCGCACGCCGCCGGTCATCTCGCTGCCGATCGTGATGGCTCCGTGTCCGTCGAAGAACTCGCACTGCTGGATGACGATGTTCTGACTGGGCACGTTCACCCGGCGACCGTCGGCGTTCTTGCCCGCCTTGATGGCGATGCAGTCGTCTCCGGTGTCGAACGTGCAGCCCGTGATGAGCACGCGGTTGCAGGACTCCGGGTCGCAGCCGTCGTTGTTCGGCCCGTGGCTGCTGGCGGTGACATTCTCGATCGTCACATCCGTGCACAGCACGGGGTTGAGTTGCCAGTTCGGAGTGCGGTGGGTGGTGACGCCCGAGATGAGCACCCGCTGGCAGTTGTACGGCTGGATAAGCGTCGGCCGCATGTAGTGCCCGTCGCCGAACACACGCTGCGCGACCGGAACGCCCGACTCGGCCATGGCATCGAGAGCAGCGCCGTCGGCGTCGGATGTCGGCATCCCCGGTTGCCATCCCCACGACGTGCTGCCGGTGTATGGCCACCAGGCGGTCGTGCTCGCCTGCCCGTCGATGACACCCGTACCCGTGATGGCGATGTCGGTCTTGCCGTACGCATAGATGAACGGGGAGAAGCTCATGCACTCCTCGCCGCCGAACCGGGTGAGCACGACGGGCAGGTAGGCGGCCGGATCCGTGGAGAACAGGATCCTCGCACCTTCCTCCACGTGCAGGTCGATGCGGCTCTCCAGGTGAATGGCGCCGGTGAGGTAGGTGCCCGCGGGAACCGTGAGGCGTCCGCCGCCCTTCGCCGACAACGCGGAGATCCCGGCACGGAAGGCTTCGGTGTTGTCGGTGGTGCCGTCGCCGACGCCCCCGAACTCCGTCACCGAGCGCGTGCGCCCCGGGATGCGCGGCTTCTTGACCGAGGCGATGATCTTCTCGGCCTCCGGCCACGGGGTGACCGGCGTCGATCCGTGCTGCACGTCGCCGAACGCGGATTCGCTGCCGACTGCCAGCAGCGTCACCGCCCCGAGGAACGAGGCGCCGCCGAGGGCGAGCGCCTCGCGTCTGCTGAGTGTCTTGGGCATTCCAGCCGTCCTCTCCGTTGAGGTTCGGCGGCGATCCGACGGTCGCCCGGGCATGCGTGAGCCCGGATTCTCCCTGTGTCACCGGCGAGCGAAAAGGCATGGAAAAGAGTGAAAGATTTCGCTCGCACTACCGAAGATTTGGTTGAGCTGTGAACAATTGATCACGATAGATCCCCGATATCCCGGCTGTCAACGATGCGCTATCATGGATTTGTTGGCCGAAACTTTCGGCAGAGCTCACTCGCAGTGCTCGTCGAAACCAGGCCGGACGATAGTGGCCGATCTTGTCTGCAGATGGGCGAGAGCGAGAGGCAATCGAAAAGGTGGCAGTGCGATGACGACGGTGACGGATCGGGTCACTCTGCAACAGGTCGCGGATCTGGCGGAGGTGTCCGTGCCGACCGTGTCGAAGGTGCTCAACGGACACGACGACATCGCGGCCGAGACGAGGCAGCGCATCGAGTCCGCGATCGCCCAAACCGGCTACCAGCGCCGCCACACCTCGCGCCGCACCGGCGGTCTGATCGACCTGGTCTTCGGCGACCTCAGCCCGTGGTCGGTGGACATCATCCGCGGAGCCGAGGAGGCGGCGCTCCACGCCGGCCTGCGGGTGGCGGTCTCCGTCGCGAAGAACCGGGGCGACATCGGCCAGTGGATCAACAGCGTGGAGCGCGGCAACACCGACGGCGTCATCCTCACGCTCAGCGACCTGTCGGATGCTGCGTGGGCGCGACTGCGCAAGCTCAAGAAGCAGATCGTGGTGATCGATCCCGTTGGGCAGCCGGAGGCGGGCATCCCGTCGATCGGTTCCTCGAACTGGGCAGGAGGCATGCAGGCCACCGAACACCTGCTCACGCTCGGCCACCGGCGCATCGCCACCATCACCGGTCGCATCGACACGCTCTGCGCTCAGGCACGACTCGACGGATACCGGGCAGCACTCGCCCGCGCGGGAGTCGACGCGGATCCTGCACTGGTCGCCGAGGGCGACTTCCGCTTCGAGTCGGCGCTGACCTCGGCCGGCAGACTGCTCGAGCTCGACGATCCGCCCACCGCGATCATCGCGGCGAGCGACGTGCAGGCGATGGGTGTCTACGAGGCGGCACGGCGGCACGGGCTGCGCATCCCGGACGATCTCAGCGTCGTCGGATTCGACGACATCCCGTCCGCAGGATGGATGGCACCCCCGCTCACCACCGTGCGACAGCCGCTCGCCGAGATGGCCTCGCTCGCGGTCAAGATGCTGGTCGCCGGCAACTCCGCCGACTACAACAACCGCGCTGAGCTGTCCACGAACCTCGTGGTGCGCGCGAGCACGGCGTCGCCGCGCTGACGCGCGACGGTCACTCACCCCGAATTGCTGGCGCACGTTGTCGCTTCCGTACCCGGTCACGACAAGAAGGGCCAGACATTCGACGGCCCGAAGCGGATGGCCGGACTCGGCTAGCGCAGGCGGCGGCCGTGCGCCAGGTCGATGAGCCGCACCAGCACGTCGCCGGATCGAAGGCCGTTGTGCTCGTGCTCGCTCGTCACCCACGGCGTCACACCGGGCAGCAGTGCCGCTGTCTCCATCGAGAACTCGAACGGCACGTACGCGTCGTTGACGTAGACGGCTGCGGCGCCCTTCGCTCCGGACGCCTGCAGCGCATCCGCGTCGTACAGTCGGGGCCACTCGAACTCCGCGAGCTGGAGCGTGACGTCCTGCCACGGCTGCAGTCCAGGGACGGTGTCGAGCCAATCGCGGTGCACGTGCTCGCCGGTGAGGAGCGTGGGATCCGCTCGGAAGTCGTCAGGTTCGACGCGCTCGGCTGACCAGCGGGTGGCGTGTCCGTCGGCGTAGCTCGACTCGTGGAACACGTAGTAGAGCGGGTTGCGGGCCGAGAACGGGAGGGCGTGGGCGAGATCGTGACGGAACGCGTTGGTCGCCGGATCCTGGTCGAGGAGCGACCAGACCGTCTGCCATCCGTCGTTCGTGCCTAGCAGCATGCCGATCGACCGAAGCCGCGAGACCGAGACGACCTCGCCGTCTGGCAGGACGATCCGTCCGGCGTGGGCGAGGTCGACGAGCCGGCGCACGGCATCCCTGTGCTCCGGGAATCGGCGGTAGTACCGCAGGGACTCGGTGCGCATCTTGTCGTACGTAAGCGCGTAGACGTCGTCGGGGTGACGACCGACGGCACTCAGGCCGCCAGTGAGGTAGACGTGCTCGAGGGATGCGGCATCCGTCGTCAGATAGGCCAGCGTCGTGAAGCCTCCGAAGGACTGGCCGAGTACGCTCCAGGTGGATGCGCCGAGGTGCTCGCGCATTGCCTCGCAGTCGCGCACGATCGAATCGGCGCGCAGATGCGTGAGGTATTCGGCGACCGCGGATGCTCCGCGGTCCAGGTCAGCGTCGCTCACCGGCGTCGACTTGCCGGTGCCGCGCTGGTCGATCATCACGACCCGGTGATGAGCAAGGGCGTAGTCCAGCCAGTACGGATCCGTCGAGGAGTGGAACGCACGAGGCGCCTCGAATCCGGGTCCGCCCTGCAGGTAAACCAGGTACGGAAGGTCTGCGCCGCCCTCCCGGGAGATGACGGATGCGTGCACCTCGATGGTGCGGGCATCCGCGGGCTCGTTCCACACCAGCGGAACGGTGATGGTGTGGTCGTCGACGGTGAGGTCCTGCATGCGTCGGGTTGTCACGGACATCACCGCAGTCTAGGTCGGCACATCGCTGCTCGGCCCGGCAGCTGCGCCGCTTGCCCGGCCGAGAACCGGCGAGCGCGGCGCACTGGTGCGCACACGGTGCGACGGAGCCGGGTCCGATCAGGCGTACCCGAACTGCTTGCGGGTGAGAGCGTCGAAGGTGCGGTCCGGCAGCAGCGTCGCCATGGCGACGGCGATGTTCGCACCGGCGCCGATGCGGTAGCGCGTGTGCGGGTGCGGGGTGAGCGCGGCCTTCACGATGAGCCGGGCGACGGCGTCCGGGGTCGACATCTGCCTGGCGAGGGCCGGGCTGGAGAAATAGCGGCGCATTGCGGCGGCCATGCTCGCGTAGGGACCATCACCTGAGGTCTCGGCCAGGCGCTCCATGGCCGTGTCGTGCCAGTCCGTCGCCACATAGCTTGGCTGCACCAGGGTGACGTCGATGCCGAACTGCGCGACCTCACCGCGGAGCGAATCGGAGAGGGCCTCGAGGGCGAACTTCGAGGCGTGATACCAGCCGCCGAGCGGGGCGGCGAACTCACCGGCGAGCGACGATACGTTGACGATGCGTCCGTGGCGGGCATCGCGCATGCCGGGGAGTACCGCCTGGATGAGGCCGACCGCGCCGAGCACGTTGACCTCGAGCTGCTGGCGCGCCGCGTCGAGCGAGGTCTCCTCGACCGTGCCGAACTCGCCGTAGCCGGCGCAGTTGATGAGGATGTCCACTCTGCCGACCCGCTCGGTCGCCTGGGCGACGGCGGCGCGGATGGAGGCGTCATCCGAGAGGTCGAGCTTCACCGGGATGACGCCCTCGATCGCCGCGACGGCGTCTGTGTTTCGGGCGGCGCCGAAGACCGTCAGGCCCCGCTCGACGAGCAGCGCCGCGGTACGTGCGCCGATTCCGGATGATGCTCCCGTGATGAGTGCAGTGCTCATGATGTGATGTCCTTTCTGTGAACGACATTCACAGTAACAAAGACTACAGTGAATGTCATGCACAGTTCGGAAAGCCGGGCGCTCAAGGTGCTCTGGGGTGTCGAGACCACACCGGTGCGCGGGCCGAAGGCGCGCTTCAGCCCTGAGGAGGTCGCGGCATCCGCCGTGGAGTTGGCGGATGAGATCGGGCTCGATGCCGTCTCTCTCGCCCGCGTCGCCGCTCGCCTCGGCATGACGACGACTGCGCTCTACCGCTACGTCGACGCCAAGGCGACGCTGGTCGAACTGATGGTGGACGCCGCGATCGGCGATCCGCCCGGCATCGCCGGCCGGGACTGGCGGGCCCGCGCCCGGAAGTGGGTGCGGCTGCTCGCTGACCGGTACGCGGCGCATCCCTGGCTGACCGACGTGAAGGCGACGGGGATGCCGCGCCAGCCCCGACCGTACGCCTGGATCGACGCGCTCGTGAGCGGGATCCCGCCGACATCGGGCGTGGACGCGCTACGCCTGGCGTTGCTGCTGGACAGCCTCATCCGCTCGTACGCGACGCTCGAGCGGTCCGTGACCGCCGCGGATCCGGAGCCGTGGCTGGCAGCTGCCGTCGCCGAACGGTTCCCTGCACTGGCGGCGGCGCCGCAGCAGGACGTCTCGGATGCGCGAGCCGAACTCGACTACGCGGTCGACGCCGTGCTGCGCGGAGTTGCGTCCTGAGTTCTGCGGCGATCGGATCCCGTCGTCCACCGCTGAACGAGGCCTCTGCCAGGCTACTTGCCGACGTAGCCCAGATGCTGTGCGCCGTAGCGGTCGCCGTGCACTCCGATGCGGCCGGCAAGGGCGTCGAGGTCGGAGCGTTCGTCGGCGGAGAGCGGAACGAGCGTGGCGTCGGCGTTCTCCCTGATGCGCTCGCTGCGTCGCGTGCCCGGGATCGGCACGATCCACGGATGCTGCGCCAGGAGCCAGGCGAGGGCCACCTGCCCGGGTGCGACGGCTTTGCGTCGCGCCAGTTCGGTGACGTGATCGACGAGCGCTTGGTTCGCGGACCGGTTCTCGTCGGAGAACCGAGGGATCGTGCTCCTCACGTCGCCCGCGGCGAACTCGGTGCCCGCTGTGACGGTTCCGGTGAGGAATCCCTTGCCGAGCGGGCTGAACGGCACGAATCCTATTCCGAGCTCCGCAAGGGTCGGTAGCACCTCGGGTTCCGGATCCCGCGTCCACAGCGAGTACTCGCTCTGCACCGCGGTCACCGGGAACACTGCGTGCGCTCGACGGATGGTCGCTGCCGCCGCCTCGGAGAGGCCGAAGTGCCGCACCTTGCCCGCCTGCACCAGTTCCCCCACCGCGCCTGCGACGTCCTCGATCGGCACATCCGGATCGACGCGGTGCTGGTAGAAAAGGTCGATCGTGTCAGTGCGCAGGCGGCGCAGGGAGGTATCGGCCACCTCCTTGATGTGGTCTGGCCTGCTGTCCAACCCGGCGAGCGCGCCGTTCTCGAACCGCCAGCCGAACTTCGTGGCGATGACGACCCGTTCGCGGATCGGCTGAAGCGCCTCGCCTACGAGTTCCTCGTTGACGAACGGCCCGTAGGACTCCGCCGTGTCGAAGAAGGTGACACCGACGTCGACCGCGGAGCGCAGCACACGGATCATCTCGTCGCGATCGCCTGGATTCGGACCGTAGCTCTGCGACATGCCCATGGCGCCGAGGCCGACGGCGGAGACCTCGAGGCCGTTTCCGGGTCCGAGTCCCTGCCCGAGGATGCGGGTATGCATCAGTCCGCCGCCGGTTCGTTGGCTGCGTGCTGGTTCGCGGCGGCGTAGTCCGCGTCGCTCAAGTGCTCGAGCCACACCGTCGTCGGCTCCGGTCCGTCGCCGTCCTCGAGCATGGCCAGGTGCTCCATGAAGAGGTCGGTCGTCGCGCCGTGCCAGTGCTCCTCGCCGGGAGGCGTGTAGACGGTCTGACCGGGAACTGCGCGGATGACCGTGCCATCCCTCGTCCCGACCAGCGCGATGCCCTCGGTGATGTGCAGGGTCTGACCCTGGGCGTGCGAATGCCAGGCGGTGTGCGCACCCGGCGCGAACCGCACGCGACTGACCGCCATGCGGGACGGCTCCGGCTTGCGGGTCGCGATGGAATCCACGTACACATCGCCGGTGAACCAGTCGGACGAGCCCTTGCCCGTCGGGTGAGTCGGTTCGAGGTTCATGGTGTCCTTCTCTCTGCGGCGCTCGGCACGATCGACGGTACGCCGCGACCGGATGCCGTGGGGTGCCCTGCCGGTACACGTCTCGCCAAACACTCCCGCACGTCGCGGAACAGGCGTTAGCTGATGGCATCCACTCACGCGAAGGAGACAGCCATGACCGAAACACCGGATGCCGGCAGCACGCCCTCGGGCTGGACCGGCGGCCTGCGGGCCTTCGGCGACTTCGCGCCCGGACTGGTGCACTACACCGACCGGGTACTGTTCGACGAGGTGTGGGAACGCACGGAGCTCTCGAAACGGGACCGGAGCCTGATCACCGTGGCCGCGCTCACCGCGACCGGTAAAGCTGATCAGCTCAGGTTCCACCTCGACTTCGCTCGACGGAACGGGGTGACGGAGGACGAGCTGAAGGAGGCCATCCTGCAGCTCGCGTTCTACACGGGCTGGCCGAACGCGATGAGCGCGATGACCGTCGCGAAAGAGATCTTCACGGCGGATCCGACGGATGCCGCGGCATCCGTGAGTCCGTCCGCCGACACGACCACAGACGAGGAGCACTGACATGTACGGAGCGATCCTGTACGGCCCCGGCGACGTGCGGTACGAGTACCGCGAAGACCCCGGCATCATCGAGCCGACGGATGCGGTCATCAGGGTGACGGCATCCTGCGTCTGCGGATCGGATCTGTGGACGTATCGCGGCATCAACAAGGTGCGACGACCGATTCCGATGGGCCACGAATACGTCGGGATCGTCGAGGAGATCGGCGGCGACGTGAAGAACGTGAAGGTCGGCGATTTCGTCGTCGGCTCCTTCATGGCCTCGGACAACACGTGCGAGATCTGCAAGGCCGGGTACCAGTCCCGCTGCGTGCACGTGCACTCGATGGGCAGGGAGGGCGCGCAGGCCGGCCTCCTGCGGGTGCCGCTGGCAGACGGCACTCTTGTCGCGACCCCCGGAATCCCGGATGCTGACATCGTCCCTTCCCTGCTCGCCGCCTCGGACGTGCTCGGCACCGGATGGTTCGCCGCCGTCGCCGCCGAGGTGCAGCCCGGCAAGACCGTCGCAGTCGTCGGTGACGGGGCGGTCGGATTGCTCGGCGTGCTCGCCGCGAAGCAGCTGGGCGCCGAACGGATCATCGCGATGTCCCGCCACGAATCACGGCAGCGTCTCGCGCTCGAGTTCGGCGCGACCGACATCGTGACCGAGCGCGGCGACGACGGCGTTGCCCGCATCAAGGAGCTCACGAACGGGCTCGGTGCGCACTCCGTGATCGAAGCGGTCGGCACGCAGGAGTCGATGATGCAGGCGATCCGTGCGACCCGTCACGGCGGACACGTCGGATTCGTCGGCGTCTCGCACGACGTCGCCGTCCCCGGCGAGGAACTCTTCTACGCCACCGTGCACCTGATGGGCGGACCGGCGCCCGTTCGCCGTTTCCTGCCCGACCTCATCGACCGCATCTGGCGACGCGAGATCGACCCTGGCAAGGTGTTCGACCTCACGGTGCCGCTCTCCCAGGTGGCGGAGGCCTACGCGGCGATGGACGAGCGCCGCGCGATCAAGGCGCTGCTGACCCCGGAGGGGTAGGCAAACGACCAGGCGCACGAGGGGGGAGCGAACCATGAGGGCAGCTCGATTCAGCAGCTTCGGCGCACCGGACGTGCTGGAGATCGTGGACGTGCCGGATCCGCACCCCGCTCCTGGCGAGATCCGCATCGCCGTGAAAGCCGCGGGCGTCAACGCCAGTGATTGGAAGAAGCGGCAGGGTCTCATGGATCCCCAGCTGCCGCAGACCCTCGGATACGAGGCAGCCGGCATCGTCGACGAACTGGGCCCCGGTGTCGACGACGTCGTACTCGGCGATCGCGTCTTCGGCTTCTGCACCGACGGCGCCGCCCAGGCGGAACTGGCGGTGCTGTCCGTCTACGCTCCGATCCCATCGACGCTCGGCTTCGCAGATGTCGCGGCGCTGCCCGCATCCGTCGAGACCGCTGCCCGCGCGCTCGACCAGCTAGGGCTGGGCGCCGGTGACACGGTGCTCATCAACGGTGCCTCCGGCAACGTCGGAGGGGCGGCGGTACAGCTCGCGGTCGCGCGCGGGGGCCGCGTGATCGGATCCGCGGGTGCCTCCAGCCAGGAGTACGTGCGCCCGTTGGGAGCCGAGCCCGTCGTTTATGGCGAGGGACTAGGCCGACGGGTGCGGGAGCTCGCCCCCGACGGAGTCGACTTCGCGTTGGACGTGGCGGGCAACGGCATCCTGCCCGAACTCATCGAGTTGGCCGGCGGCCCGGACCGTGTCATCACGCTCGCGGACTTCGCCGGAGCGCAGGAGCACGGCGTGCGCTTCAGCCGTGGCGACACGGGTAGGGCGATGTACGTGCTGGGCGAGCTGCCCGGACTGATCGAGTCCGGGGCGTTCACGCTCCCGCAGGTGACGACGTTCCCCCTGGCGGACATCGCCGAGGCTCATCGAGCCGGCGAACAAGGCCGTGTTCGCGGCAAGCTCGTGCTCGTCGTCGACTGAGCGGTCGACCGGGGGTTCGAACGGCTTTCAAGCCGTCGCCGTGGCATCAACGTGCTCGGCGAGCGCCAGCGACCAGGCGACTTCACGGCCCAGCTGACCAGTACTGCGGAACAATTCCACCTGATGAGAGCCCGCGAGCACGGATGCCAACTGGTCGCGATCCGCTGCAGCGAATCCGAGCTTCTGCCAGAACGGTCCCGACCGGCGTGAGAACAGCCAGGCGCGTTCCGCTCCCGCGCCGCGTGCGGCATCCAGCGCGAAGCGGGCCAGGCGGGATCCCGCACCGGCCGTCCGCCGGTCCTGCGCGACGGCGACGCTGCGGATGAGCGCGTGGCGGCCGTCAGCACTGAGCTCGAATCCGGTGCTGCCGACGATGACGCCATCCGGATCCCGCTCGACCCAGAGCCTGACGCCCGGCGCCTCCAGCCCGGCCAGCGTGAGGTCGGCTTCGCCGAGGAACGAGCGCAACGCGTCGACATCCGACGGGGTGACGGGGGCGAGGAGCACATGACGATCCTTGCGTACGCGCCTGGAGGTCCCCGCGGTGTCCGTGATGTCGGCCCGAGACCTGGCCTCCGATTTGTGCGCGTCACCGGTACAAGGAAGCGCTCGCAGCCTCCTCCTGACGGCGCCGATCTGCGAACCATCGTGCGCCACGAGATGATGCCAGGGTGAACCCCCGCCTGATCCTGATCAACGGCGCGCCCGCGAGCGGCAAGACGACACTCGCCCGCGAGTGGTGCGAACGGCACGCGGCGACGTTGCCGCTCTGCATGGACGTCGACACGATCCGCTCGATGCTCGGCGGGTGGCGGGATGCGCTGCAGGAGGCCGGACTCGCCGCGAGGGACCTCGCGATCGCCGCCGTGCAGACGCACCTGGAGAGCGGCCGGGACGTGGTCGTTCCGCAGTATCTGCGTCGTCCGGAATTCATCGATCGGCTCGAGGAGACGGCGAACGCAGCCGGCGCGAGGTTCGTCGAGACGGCCTTGGTCGTCGACGCGGCCACGGCCGAAGGCCGCTTCACGGCGCGGGCCGACTCGCTGACTCACGCGGATCCGCATGGCGCCCTCCCGGCCGAGATGGCAGACATCGTGCGGGAGTTCGACGAGTTCCTCGCGACGCGTGAGAGCGTCATCCGCATCGCCAGCGGTCCCCACGCCCTTGCGTCGCTCGAGGCCGCGGTGAGCGCATCGCGACGAACGCTCGAACGGGATCGATAGCATCCGGCAGAATCACTGAGGCGTTCCGCCGACGACGACGTCGCTCGTCGTGTCATCCGCTCCCGACTGGAGGCTCTCATGCCAGAACTCGCCGCGACCCCGCCGATGGGCTGGAACAGCTGGGACTCGTACGGCACAACGGTCACTGAGGACGAGGTGCTGGCGAACGCCCGGTTCCTCCACGATCACCTGCTCGACGCCGGCTGGGACACGATCGTCGTCGACATCGCGTGGTTCGATCCGTTCGCGCACGCTCACGGGTACAACGATCCGCTACGGCCTTCGATGGATGCCTGGGGCCGCCTTCTCCCCGCACCGAACCGGTTTCCGTCCTCCGCCGGCGGCAAGGGCTTCGCTCCGCTGGCGGATGCCGTGCACGCGCTCAGCCTCAAGTTCGGCGTGCACGTGATGCGTGGCATTCCGCGCGCCGCCGTCGAGCAGGATCTGCCGGTCTTCGGGACGGAGTTCACCGCCCGTCAGATCGCGAACACCGGCGACACGTGCGTGTGGAACCACGACAACTACGGTCTCGACCACGAACACCCTGGCGCTCAGGCGTTCTACGACGGATTCGTCGCGCAGCTGGCGTCGTGGGGCGTCGACTTCATCAAGGCCGACGACATGCTCTCGCCGTACCACGACGCCGAGATCGAGGCATACGCGAGGGCGATCGAGCGGTGCGGACGACCGATCGTGCTGTCGCTGTCGCCCGGCACCCACCTGTCGACGCGGCATGTCGAGCACCTGCGGCAGAACGCGCAGATGTGGCGAATCTCCGACGACCTCTGGGATCGCTGGGACGACGTGCACGCCCAGTTCGCGCGACTCGCCCGATGGGCGCCGTTCCAGCGTTCTGGCCGCTGGGCGGACGCCGACATGCTCCCACTCGGACGCATCGGCATCCGCGCCGAACGCGGCGAACCGCGAGACAGCAGGCTGACCGACGACGAGCAGCAGACCCTCCTCACCCTGTGGGTGATGGGCCGCTCTCCGCTGATGGTGGGCGGCGATCTGCCGTCCAGCGACCCCCGCACGATCGAACTGCTGGCCAACCCGTGGCTCGCCAGAGTGCTGGCGGATGCTCGCGACAGCGCCGAGATCATCCGCGAACCGCAGGACGACGGCGAGTTCATCGTCTGGACGGCCCGCTCGGCGCAGACGCCGTCGCACTACGTCGCGTTGTTCTGGACCGGAGCGGATGCCGTCACCCGCGCCGTCCCGCTCTCGGCGATCACGGGAGACCCCTCCCCCTCGAACCGGTGGTCCGTTCGGGAGCTGTCGGCGGGTGGCAACTCTGCTCACGAAGACGCGCAGCTCACTTCAGGTGAGGTGCGTGCGGACATCCCGTCGCACGGCGTGCGCTGGTTCGCGGTCACGCCGGCCTGACGGGCTGCGGATTCACTCGCGGGAAGCGCCGTCCGCGTCGTCGACATCGTTCAGCGACTCGGTCCCTTCCCCGGCGGTTCCCTCATCCAGGAATCCGCTGCCGTCCGGGTACCCTGCTTCGTCCGGATACTCGAACGACTCTGGTCTCGCTGTCATCGTTCCCACCCCGCCTCTCGCCTCGGATGCTGCAGCATCCAGCCTGCTCCCGTCGCGGGACGGGCGCCAGGGGACGGATCAACGAACCGGTCTCAGAACAGGTCTGCGTACCCGAGGTCGACCAGGTGCTCGCGCGAGTCGGCGAGGCAGTCGAAGATGTCACGGCCGTACTGGTCGTCCTGCTCGATGAGCAGGTATTCGGCGCCGGCGGCGATGCCCGCATCCACGACGCCCTTGAAGTCGAGGTTGCCACGACCGACCTCAGCGAACTGCACGAGGTTCTGCCATGCCTCGCCCCAGGTCGTCTGGTCGCCGGCGGCGAGCGCCTCGAATGCCGAGGCCGGCGGCAGCTCGATGCGGTAGTCCTTGAGGTGCACGAGGTCGACGACGCCCGCATAGCGGCCGAGGACCGTCACGGGGTCCATGCCACCGCGCTGGATCCAGTGCACGTCGAGTTCGAACTTGAGGTCGGGGGCGTTCTCCCGGATCAGGTCGAGGAGGTGCACGCCGTCGATCCGCGCGAACTCGGCGTGGTGGTTGTGGTAGCTGAGAACGATGCCCTCGTCGGCCAGCCGACGCGCCATGACGTTGGCGTCCGCCGCGAACTGCAGCAGTGCATCCTTCGACGCGAGCGACGGCATGGGAAGCATGCCGATGCGCACGCGGCTCGTGCCCAGCGCACGGCAGTCGGCGACGATCTTGTCGAACGATTCACGCAGCGAGTCGTTGCCACCGCCTCCGGTCGCGCCCATTCCGCCGGAAATGGCGGCGACGCTCATGCCGAAATCGGCATTCGCGCGCACGATGTCATCCCTGGTCTGTTCCGTGAGCTCGATCTGCGACACTTCGACGACGCGGAACCCACCGGCGGCGAGCCGCTTCCAGATCGAGTAGGCGCCGCTTTCGGCCACCTGCCGCTTCAGCATCATCGCCTGTACGCCGATCTTGGCCACGCTTCTTCGCTCCCGGTCCCGTATTCTTCGTCGTCGTCCATCGGTTGCGGACGACCGTGCGGATGCTCCGCCCGAGCAAGTCTGACGCTCGCCCTCGACCGATGGCAAAGGGTTGCCACATGTTTGCCATCGCGGAGGGTGGTGCCGGATGGTTCGCCACCGGCGGCGCCTGGAGAGGGAAGAACTCTCGCCGTCGGCGGGTTCAGCAAGTGTGAGCAGCAATGTACGTCGTGCGACGGTCGTCGTGATCGGGGCCGGCCAGGCGGGCCTGTCAGCGGCGTACCACCTGAGTCGACGGGGGTTCAGGAGTGCACTCGACGGTCCGAGTGCCTCTCGCACATTCGTCGTGCTGGATGCGAACCCGGAGCCGGGCGGCGCCTGGCAGCATCGCTGGCGTTCGTTGCGCGTCGCAACCCTCAACGGCATCTTCGCGTTGCCGAGCTATGCCGCACCGCATCTGGATCCGCAGGAGCAGAGCAGCACCGCTGTGCCGCGGTACTTCGCCGGGTTCGAAGAAGCGAACGAGCTGCCGATCCTGCGACCTGTCACCGTGACTTCCGTTCGACGACTCGACGACGACCCGAGCGGACAGCTCTCGATCGAGACGGACGACGGCACGTGGCTGGCGAGCGCGGTCGTGAATGCGACCGGTACCTGGAACAACCCTGTACTGCCGACGTATCCGGGCGCCGGATCGTTTCTCGGCAGGCAGCTGCACACCCGCGACTATGTGTCCCTCGACGAGTTCGCCGGGCAGCGCGTCGCCGTCGTGGGCGGCGGGATCTCCGCCATCCAGCAGCTCGAGGAGATCTCCCGCGTCGCCACCGTCTTCTGGTACACCCGACGCGAACCCCGCTTCATCGACGGCGAGTTCCAGCCGGAGACCACGGGACGCGCCGTCATCGCGAAGGTCGTTGCCGACGTCGAGGCCGGGCGACCGACCGGATCCGTCGTCTCCTACACAGGCCTGGCCTGGACGCCCTACGCTGTCGCCGCCTGCGAGCGCGGTGCGCTGGTGCGTCGCCCGATGTTCACCCGCATCGAGCCGCGCGGGGTGCGCGAAGCCGATGGGAGCTTCACCGAGGTCGACGCCATCCTCTGGGCGACCGGGTTCAAGGCGGATCTCGCCCACCTGGCTCCGCTGCAACTCCGCAACGAGCTCGGCGGCATCCGGATGTACGGCACCCAGGTCGCCAGCGACCCGCGCGTGCACCTGATCGGCTTCGGCCCGTCCCAGTCGACGGTCGGGGCGAATCGTGCGGGACGGGATGCCGCCGTCGCGCTCACGGACTACCTGTACCCGCAGCAGAAGAAGACCGCATCGGCCGCCGGTTGAGCCTGCACAGCAGCGCCGGTTGAGCTCGACAAGCAGCGGCAAACTCATCCAGCGGCGCGGCTCACCGCCACATGTCGTAGAGCGCCAATGCGCCTCCGGATCCGTCGTCACGCTCCTGTTCGGCATCGGCTCTGTTCCGCTCATGTGGGATGAGGCGGGACACCGAACGGCGCCATAACGGGGATCTTGATGACCGGGCCGCGAGCGGTGAACGTGGCGGCGAGGGCCGTCCGCCGAGTCGCACGATCAATCTGGAAGCGTTTGCACTTCGGCGTCCCTTGATGCATGAGCTTGGATGGACGAGACGACGAAGGAGGATCCACAGTGCACCCCACCGAGATCACCGAGGTTCTGAACCGCCCGATCAGCCGGGAACTGCTCGCGCGCGACATCATCCGATTCGCCTACGTGGCGACGGACGGAACGCCGCGCAACGTGCCGATGGGTTTCACGTGGAACGGCACGGAGATCGTCATGAGCACACCGACGAACTCGCGGAAACTCGCACACCTGCGCGCGAATCCCGCCGTGGCGCTGACGATCGACACCGAGGCGCATCCGCCGAAGATCCTGCTGTTGAGGGGCAGAGCCGACCTCGACTACGTCGACGGGATTCCCGACGAGTTCATGAAAGCGAACACGACGTACGAGATGACCGAGGAGCAACGCGTCGAGTGGGAGAAGGAGGTGCGCTCGCTCTACGTGGACGGCATGGTCCGTGTGGTCGTCACGCCGACCTGGGCGAAGCTCATCGACTTCGAGACGACGCTGCCGATCGCCGTCGAGGAACTGGTCAAGGCGCGCGCCGAGCGTGAGCAGGGCTGAGCCCGTCGTCGCTCAGGGCCGCAGCAGCACCTTGCCGACGCGGCCAGGACGGGTCGCCGCCTCGACTGCCGCACGCACGTCATCCAGCGGGAAAACCGCCTCGACCGGAAGCGTCAGCTGCCCGCTGCCGATCAAGTGGAAGAGCTCGCCGAACAGCGCATTTCGCGTCTCTGCCGGCATCGCCACCGACACCTTGCTGCCCCAGAACCCCTTCACTGTCGCCTGCTTGAAGATGACGTCGCCGGATGACAGCTCCATGCGATCGGATTCCATCGCACCGAACGACACGAGTGTTCCGCCCTCGCCGAGCAGATGAAGCAGGTCTCCGGATGCCGACCCTCCGACCGAATCGACCGCCGCGCTGATGGGACAGTCGCCGGCGAGCGCGCGAACGCGATCGCGCCAGTCGTCGGATGCGGTGGCCACGACATCCGGGATCCCGTATGCCGCCAGTTCGGCGACATCGGCCTCACGGCGCACGATGCCGATGACGCGGATGCCTCGGCTCGCCGCGATCTGCGCGACCAGGCGCCCGACGACCCCGTTCGCCGTGTTCTGCACGATCACGTCGCCCGGCTCGACCTCGAGGTAGTCGACGAGCGAGATGGCGCTGAACGGCATGGCGATGAGCTGGGCTGCCACCTCGTCGGGAATCCCCTGCGGAACGGGCACGACGGCGCCGGGCTTGGCGATCACGTACTCAGCCCAACTGCCGAACGTGCCGCCGGTCGCGACGCGCTGGCCCACCTCAAAACCGTCGATCTCGCTGCCGAGCGCATCCACGATGCCCACAGCTTCGGTTCCGGCTCGCGCAGGCAACTCGGGCTTGTAGCCGTAGGTGCCCCTGATGGTCCAGAGATCGTGGTTGTGGATGGGGGAGAGCACGACCCGAAGCCTGAGCTCTCGCGGTCCGGGCTCCGGAAGCGGTTGGTCTTCGACACCGAGCACTTCCGCCGGGTCGCCGAACTCGTGATGGACGATCGCGCGCATTGATCGAGCCTACGCTCGGGCGCCCAGTGTCCGAGGCGTGGGATCCGTCGCGCCGGAGAACTCGAGCGTCAGTCGGATGCGTTGAGCAGCTCCCAGTGCCCTTCCGACACCACACCGACCTCGCGGTCGACGACGGTGATCGCGGTCTGGTCGTCGATGGCGTATGCCGGTCCCTGGATCGTCGTCGCCCACGTGTGCGCCCGCTCGGTCGTGTTGTACGACCAACCCGGATAGTCCAGGTGGGGGAAGATCGAGAAGTCCACGACGCCGATCGTCTCGTCGCCGCCGTCGGGCTTCCAGTCGACGAACTGCCGCCCTATCCGCGGTGTCATCACCATGCTTCCCGCACTGACGCCGACCCAGACGGTGTCGGTCAGCGACGGGATCAGGTCGGCGAGACCGGATTCGCGCATCCAGTGGGCCAGGTAGATGGCCTCGCCGCCGTCGACGAGGAGCACGTCAGCGTCGCGGACCCACGGAACCCACCGTTCTTCGCCGATGCTCGGCAACGCGGTGAGCTCGAGCACGCCAACCGACTTCCAGCCGAGCTCGCAGAGGCCGACCTCGCCTGGCCAGCCTCCGGCGACCGACATCCATACCGACTCCGGTGAGCAGGCCGGTTGACCCCACTGCGCGGTGGGGATGAAGAGTGCACGGCTTTCCGAGATCGGCTTTGCGAGAAGCCGCACCAGCGCATCCTTGATGCTCGGGTTGGTGACTCCGCCGGACGTGAGCAGCAGTTTCATGGTGACCCTTCCCGCCCGCGAAAGTAGCACCGACCCTCACGCCCGGCAATCGGTGAACGCGCCGCGCGACGTCCCGGCTTGCTCAGCCGCCGAACAGACGCCGGCGACCGGCCGGCAGAGCCGACCGGCCGCTGAACGAAGCTCGTCGTGTTCGTCAGGCCATTGCGCGAGGCGCTGCTCTCGTCACTCCGCGACCAGGCTCGCTGATCCCGGCAGCGCGCTGAGCCGGCGGGATGCGCGCAGCGGCACGATCCTCCGGCTGCGGTGCGCGGCCAGCAGCATGACCACGGAGAGCGCGATGCTCACGAGCACGGGCACGATCGACGCCTCGAGGCCGAACGCCCCGCCGGTGAGGAACGCGGGTCCGTGCACTGAGGTGAGCATGACACCGGGGTCGACGTGGCCGGAGACCGGGATGCCGATGGCCTGCTCGAGTCCGTTCCAGGTGGCGTGCAGGGCGAAGACGAGCCACAGGCTGCGGCGCCACAGGAACGCGGCACCCATCAGACCACCGGCCTCGACGGCGATCGCGATGGAGCTCCACAGCGTCGCCCCCGGGTTGGCGGAGTGCGCGAGTCCGAACAGAGCGGCTGTCGCGATGAGTGCGATCCAGCTCCCGCCGAGCTTCTCGAACGCCTGCAGCGCGAGCCCCCGGAAGAGAAGCTCCTCGGTGACGGCACCGCCGATCGCGACAGCGATCAGTTCGGGGAGCGCGCGCAGACCTGCAGCGCCGTCGAAGGTGAAGCTGTAGCCGCCGAGCAGTGCGATCGCACCGACCGACAGGGCGAGGAATCCGGCGCCGATGGCGGCTCCGATCCCTGCGTCGCGGAGCGCGTGGCGCCATGCGATCTCGGGTGTGCGACGGCCCGCGACGAAGCGCATGACAGCCCAGTAGCCGACGATCGCGAGCACGGCGCAGATGACGGCGGGAACGGGACCCGCCCCGACGAACAATGACACCGCGCCGACGACGATGACGCCGACGACGAGCCATACGAGCGGGTAGTGGAGGAAGCGGATGAAAGGCTTGTTCTGCTGCGCATCTGTCATGGCTCCGACGCTACGGATGCCCCTGCCCCGCCCGAATCGCCCCCTGGCGGACAATCGCGATCCCTCTCGTGGGGGATGCAGCCGTCCGATCGAGACACGTCATCCGACTGGGCCCGATCCGACTCGGCCCGATCCGAGTCAGCCCGATCGGACTGCGGCCCGATCCGGATCGGAGCGTGCCGCTCAGCGCTCGGGGACGATCAACCCGCTTCGGTACGCGTAGGCCACGGCCTGCACCCTGTCGCGGAGCTCGAGCTTGAGCAGGATCCGCGACACGTACGTCTTGACCGTCTCACGGCTGATCACGAGCGCCTCGGCGATCTCGGCGTTCGAATCTCCGTGCGCCATCGCGGTGAACACCTCGAGCTCCCGCGGCGTCAGCTGCGCGAGCAGCGGATCCGCCTCGGCGCGCGCTCCCGGCGGCAGCACTCGCTCGGCGAACCGTCCAAGCAGCGCCTGGGTCACGGTCGGGGCCAGCAGGGATTCGCCGGCCGCGATCGTGCGCACGCCGTCGACGAGCTGCGCCGGACTCGTGTCCTTGAGCAGGAATCCGCTCGCCCCTGCCCGCAGCGCGTCGTACACGTACTGATCGAGATGGAACGTCGTCACCACGAGCACGCGCGGCGCGTGCTCCACGCCCGGCCCCGCGAGCATCCGCGTGGCCGCGATGCCGTCGAGCACAGGCATCCGCACGTCCATCACGACGACGTCAGGATGCACCCGGCCGGCGAGCTCGACCGCGTCACGACCGTTCTCGGCCTCGCCGACCACATCGATGTCCGGCTGCGAACCGAGGATCGTCGCGTACCCGGCCCTGATCAGCGCCTGGTCGTCGGCGATGATGACGCGGATGCCGTCCGCGCTCGCCCCGTCAGTCGTCACGGTGTCCCTCTCCGATCCCGGCCCCGTCCGCCACCGTCACGGGGATGACCGCCTCCAGCACGAATGCACCGGAGGGATCGGCATCCGCTCGCAGTCGTCCGTCGAGGCGCCGCACGCGCTCGCCGAGGCCGGCCAGCCCGCGGCCTGAGCCCGGCGCGACAGGCCCGTCGGATGCCTGACCCACCGCCTGCGTGACCAGCCGCACGTGCACCTCTGACGGACCCCAGTCCACCCTCACCTCGGTCGATGCGCCGGCCGCGTGCTTCAGAGCATTGGTCAGCCCCTCCTGCACGATGCGGTACACCGCAAGGCGCAGCTCATCCGTCCCGACGGGATCCCCGCTCTCGTGCAGCACGACCGGCTGACCGGCACGCTGAGCATCGGAGACGAGGTCGCGGAGGTCGCCGATGGCGGGCGAGGTGGCCGCACCCTCCGGACCGAGCACGTCGAGCAGTTGCCGCAGGTCGGCGAGCGCGCGTCTTCCACCGTCGGCGATCGACTCCAGCTGCCGGCGCACCACGGTCTCGTCCGCCGGCAGGAGGAAGGCGGCGGAGTCGGCCTGCACCACCATGCCTGTCACGTGATGACTCACGACGTCGTGCAGTTCTCCGGCCAGGCGCGCACGCTCGTCGCTCACCGCGTCGTGTGCGGCCCGGTCGGCCCTGGTGCGCGCCGCCGCCATTTGCAGGCGTACGACATCGCCGACGCCCCAGGCCGCGGCGAGCACCAGGGCGAACGTCGCGAAGTCCCACGGCTGTTCGCGTGAGCCGAGCCAGGTCAGCGCGGCGGCGAGCGCCACGTAGGCCACGACGCTGATCGTGATCGCGAGACCCCGGTGTCGGCTCAGGTGGGCGGCCGCCGAATAGAGCGCGAACAGCATGCCGAGACCGGCCGGAGAGGCCGGATACCCGAGGCACTGATCCAGCGCGAACGCCAGGCCGACAACGCCGAGCACCCATCCGGGAGCGATCCGCCTCGCTGCAAGTGGCAGCGTCTGGGCGAGGATCAGCACGATGTGCAGGGGATCCGCGGGCCGTGACGCCAGCTCACCCAGCGCGAGCCCGTATGACCGCAGCGCCGGCACCAGGGAGATCACCGCGAGCGCGACGGCACCGAGGCTGTCCCACACCCATCCCGGCAGGGACCGGCACCACTGAACCAGTCGCACCCGCCAACTGTAGGGCACCCCGGCATCCGCCCAGCCGGCCCATTGCGCCGGGCAACTCCACGATGAATCCGACTCGGCGCCTTAGTGCTGTTCCGCTCGGTTGGCAACCCGTTCCACCGCGCGGGCATCGGCGTAGCGTCCCGATCATGGAGAACACGAAGGCCGGGCTCCTGGAGACGCTCGACACACGCGACATCGGCCGGTTCTACATCTACCTGGCCGTCCTGGCCACCATCGGCGGGTTTCTGTTCGGATTCGATTCCTCGAACATCGGCTCGGCGCTGGTCTTCCTCCCGTTCAAGCTCGGCCCGCTGGCGATCGGCATCATCGTCGCCGGCGCCTCGCTTGGCTCGTTCGTGGGTGCTCTCGCCGCTGGTCCGCTCACCGACAGATTCGGACGCAAGTCCCTACTGCTCGTCGACTCCGGACTGTTCGCCGTCGGTTCGCTCATCTCGGCGTTCGCGTTCGAGCCGGTCACGCTGACCGTCGGCCGTCTGATCATCGGCATCGCGATCGGCGCCGACTCGGCGATCGCGACCGCCTACATCTCGGAGTTCGCGCCGAAGCGACGGCGCGGATCGCTCGCCATCATCCAGCAATGGATGATCACGATCGGCATTCTGGCCGCATACGTGATCGCGGTCATCGTGCTGCTGATCGCCCCGAGCGCGGCGTCGACCGTCGATTGGCGCATCCTGCTCGGCATCGGGTTCATCCCCGCGATCATCTCCCTGATTCTGCGCGCGCGAATGCCTGAGTCCCCGCGCTGGCTGCTCGAACGCGGCAAGGAGGAGAAGGCCATGCAGGCCTTCCAGACGCTGGGGCTCGAGGTGACTGAAGAGGACGTCCATGCCGAGGCGGTCGCCGTCCGTGCGGAGAAAGAGCAACTGGCGGGCCAGACGCAGTGGACCCGCCCTGTGCGTCGCGCGCTGATCATCGTGAGCGTCTTCTTCATCCTGCAGCAGATCACCGGCATCAACGTGGCGTTCTACTACGGTCCGCACCTGCTCGGCCCGTACTTCGCCCACCCGGGCACCACGGCCGTGCAGTCCGAGGTCTACGGGGTCTACGCCGCAGGAATCCTGGCCGTGGTGAACGTCGTCGCCACCTACTTCGCCTTCCGGTTCATCGACAGCATCGGGCGCCGCCGGCTCGCGATAGGTGCGTACATCGGCATGACCGTGTTCCTGCTCGTCGGGGCATACGGCGCGACCTTCCTCACCGGAGTGCCGCAGCTGGTGGTCATCATGGTCGGCTTCGCCCTGTTCATCTCGTGCTTCGCGATCGGCATCGGCGGCACCGGATGGCTGCTCCAGGGCGAGGTGTTCCCGACCTCTGTACGCGGCCGGGCATCCGGAATCGGTGCAGCGGTGGACTGGCTCGCGAACTACGGGCTCGTGCTGGTGTTCCCGATACTGCAGGCCGGAATCGGCCTGGGCTGGGTGATGATCATCTTCGCCGTACTGTGTGTGGTCGGCATCTTCTTCGTCTACTTCTTCCTGCCGGAGACGAAGGGCCATTCGGTCGAACAGGTCGTGCGTCTGTTCGACGGTCCGGTCAACCTGAAGGATCCTGGCAAGCCGTCGACGAGCGGATGATCCGGGCCGACTCGGCCTACGTGCCAGAGGGCTCGCGCGCGGCTCGCGCCGCGAGCACCTCCGGCACGTGTGCTTCCGCCCATTCGCGAACCGCTCGCAGCGGGACCAAGAGGGATCGGCCGAGCTCCGTGAGCTCGTACTCGACGTGCGGCGGGTTCACGTCGAACGCGACACGGGAGACGAGGCCATCCTCTTCCAGCGATCGCAGGGTCTCCGTGAGCACCTTGGGGGTGATGCCCTGGATGCGCGCGGCCAGTGCGGTGAACCTCATCGGTCCGTGCTCGAGCGCGTTGACGATGAACACGGTCCACCGCGCCCCGATCCGTCGCAGCACGACACGCGACGGACAGGTCGCTGACATGACGTTGTGGGCCATCCGGCCGCCCTCCCGGTTACGTTGAAGTCACTGGTTACTTTTCCATAGCGTCGAACCATCGGCGCTGCAACCGCGTGTGCCGTCAGGATCATCAACGCTCGAGGAGAAGAAATGACCGGACGATTCAGCGACCAGACCGTCCTCGTCGTCGGCGGAACCCAGAGGTTGGGCGCCGCCATCGCCGAGGCCGTCGCATCAGAGGGCTCCAGGGTGACGGTGTCCTCGCACGCACCACAAACCGACACCGTGCTTCGCATCGACCTGCGCGACGAGGAATCCGTTGCGCATGCCGCCACGCTTCTCGGTCCCGTCGACCATGTCGTGTCGACCGCGAGCATGACCTACAGCGCGAGCATCGGCGACCTCGAGCTCTCCCGCCTGCAGGACGCCATCGCCGCGAAGGTGACCGGTCCGCTCCTGCTGGCCAAGCACATGCGGATCCGCCGCTCGCTCACCCTTTTCTCCGGGCAGGCCGCCTGGCGTCCCGGATCGGGAACCTACGCCACCGGTATCACCAACGGCGCCGTCGCCTTCGCCGCCCAGCACCTTGCGGCCGAGCTCGCCCCGGTGCGCGTGAACGCGATCTCTCCGGGCATCGTCGATTCGGGTTTGTGGGATGGCCGCGGCGCGCAGAAGGCGGACTTCCTCGCAACGGCCGCCTCCCGCACCCTCGTCGGAACGACGGGCACGATCCAGGATGTCGTCGACGCCGTGCTCTGGATTCTGTCGGCCGGATTTCTCACCGGCGAGACGGTGCATCTGGATGGCGGGCGGCGCTGATCGTCGTCTCGAACGATATACATGTTGCGACATCCATGTCGCGACATGTATATTGCGAGCATGACGAATCACGTGAAGAAGGTTGCGGTCGTCAGCACGGGAACCGTGAGCATTCGGCCGGAGCACGTCGAGACGAACGGAACGCCCCTGCTGTGGTGGCTTACTACCTCGCGCAGCTGGACCGCGCCCCGTCCCATCAACGTGTACGTCATCGAGCACGAGCGCGGCCTCGTGCTGTTCGACACCGGCCAGGACCGACGTTCGGTCACCGATCCCGGCTACTTCCCCGGTGGCGTGGTCGGGCACAACTACCGTCGGCTCGCGCGGTTCGACATCCCGAAGACCGCAACGCTCACAGAGCAACTGAAGGCGGTTGGATACGACATCGCGGACGTGCGCGTCGCCATCCTGTCGCATCTGCATCA
Source organism: Planctomonas sp. JC2975 (assembly GCF_012985205.1). Classification (NCBI taxonomy): domain Bacteria; kingdom Bacillati; phylum Actinomycetota; class Actinomycetes; order Micrococcales; family Microbacteriaceae; genus Planctomonas; species Planctomonas sp. JC2975. The sequence continues at coordinate 2,582,306 of NZ_JABEKS010000001.1, forward strand.
GGACCACATCGGCGGCCTGAGCGAGCTGCCGCGAACCGCGCGAGTCATGACGAGTGCCGTGGAACTGGCATCCGTGAGCAAGCGGTTCGCCGTCGTCAACGGCCTCATGCGCGATCACATCCTGATCCCTGGCCTCGACTGGGTCCCGATCACCCCACAACCGGTGGGGGATCGGTCGATCGCCCCCTTCGCGAGCGCTCACGACGTCATGGGTGACGGATCCCTGCTGCTCCTGCCCACCCCCGGTCACACGGCCGGGTCGATGTCACTGCTCATGCGCAGCAACGGCCTCCCGCCGATGCTGTTCGTCGGCGACCTCACCTACGACGCCGACCTGCTCGCGGCCGACCGAGTGCCGTGTGTCGGCAACCGTTCTGGACTGCACGAGACGACCAGGGCGGTCAACGAGCTGGTGGCGCGCCATCCGGGGATGCCCGTGCTCGCGGCCCACGATCCTGCAGCGGCCACCCGTCTCAGCGCGGCCCTGGCCGAGGCAGGGGTTCAGCGATGAGGTCCGCCGAACAGGTGCGCTTCCTCGTCCTCGCGGCACAGCGGGAGGGCAACCGTCAGCTCACCCTTGCCCTGGCGCAGCTCGGCCTCACGCCTGCGCAGTCCGAGGCGCTGCGCATCCTCGACGATCACGGCCCGCTCTCGCTCAAACAGCTCGGCGACATGCTCGTCTGCGACACCGGCGCCAGCCCGAGCCGCATCGTCGACCGGCTGGTCACCGCCGGCCTCGTGCAACGGGATGCCGGCGAGCACGATCGCAGGCAGATCCGGCTCAGCATCACCGCACTGGGCACTGAGAAGTCGGCACAGGTCGGAGCAATCGAAGACGCCATGTACGACGCGATCGACGGCGCCATGAACGCGGATGACACGCAGACACTCCTCCGCATCCTTCGTGCTCTCACGAACGGCTCGCCGGCCGGCACCGCCTTCGGCAACCGCCTCGCCGCCGAGGAGTCGCAGTGAAGTGCAGCGTCACCGTCAAGGTGCACCCACGGAGGAACGGATGACATTCTCACTCGAACTCGACATCACCGCGTCACCGGCCGACGTGTTCGCCTTCGTCTCGGACTTCGCGAGCACGCCACTGTGGTATTCGGCGGTGCAGCGCGTCGACCGACTGAGCGGAGACGGAAGCGGTGTCGGCACGCGATACTCCGTCCATCGGCGCCTTCCCACCGGCCCGGTCGTCAACACGGTGGAAGTCACGACGAACGTTGCAGGACACGAGGTCGTGTTCGAGTCGGTCGACGGCCCGACGCCCTTTACTTACCGTTACCGTGTGCAACGGGCATCCGCCGGCACACGGCTCCACTTGGAGGGCTCGATCAGTGCGGCCGGCCTCCCGGGACTGGCCCGCCTGCTCGGATCAGCCGCCGAGCCTCTCTTCAAGCGCGGCATGCAGGACAACCTGGGTGCGCTGAAGCGGATCCTAGAACGGCGTCACAACTTCGGCGCCGCCTAAGAACAGGGGCGCAGGCGCCGCTCGAGTGGTGTCCAAGGCGCAGGTTGCCGATCCAGGTACCGGCCGCTTCGGTAGGGTCATCGCGTGCCCAACGTCAGCCTGATCCGATCCGATTCCCTGGCCGCGACACCCGGCTACGCGTATGCGTCCGCCGTTGCACCCGGTACCCGGCTGATCCACCTCGCGGGAGCGTGTCCTCTCGAGGCCGATGGCTCCGTCGCTCCCGTCGGTGACTATGCGGGTCAAGCGGAGAAGTGCATCGAGAACATGATCGCTGCACTCAGCGAGGCGGGTGGCGCACTCTCCGACATCGCGTACACGCGGGTGCTCGTCGCATCGTCGAGGAACGAAGACCTCGGCACGGTCTGGTCCGTCGTCCGCGCCGCCTTCGCCGATCACGAGGTGCCGAGCACCCTCTTCGGCGTCACCGTGCTCGGCTACCAGAACCAGCTCGTGGAGATCGAGGCGGTCGCGGCGGTCGCCGCGTAACATCCTCGCCGACGGGGACCTTCCGACTCGCGGCTCCTCGAAGGAGGGCATCGAACCCGCGGCTTCGTGTGGAACCCACCGCAGGCCTGCGGGTTCCACACGACGAGGACGGTGAGTGCGGGCATCTCCGACCCGGTTGTCGGTGATCTCGAGCCCCGAGGCGAGACGGCAAACACCTAGACGAGCCCTGCGGATCCGTGCTGCACCTGCGCCGGCTCGTCGCCGATGCCAGCTTGCTGTGCACGCCCGCCGAGAAACTCGCGCCACGTTCGCTGACCGCGCTGGACGGTGTCTCCGGCGAGATTGTCTCCAGCTCTGTAGGCACGACCGATCGCCCCCGGGATCCTGATCGGGAGTCCCGGACGAGGGCGGCTGCCCATCACCTCGGCATATGCGTCGGCGAGCTGCCGCACATCGACAACCTCGGGCCCTGCGATGTCGGCGACGCGGCCGGCAGGATCACCGAGCGCCAGTTCCACGAGTCGCGCTGCGACCTCGTCCACGTTCACCGGCTCGAAGCGCAGCCCGCCAGGAGTGGGAAGAAGCGGAAGCTTCGCCATGCCCCGCACCATCGGATACACGAATTCGTGCAGCTGCGTGGCGCGCAGAACGCTCCACGGCGTACCCGATTCCGCGATTGCGCGCTCAGCCTCCGCCTTCGCGCGGAAGTAGCCGATGGGCATCCGATCCGCGCCGACCACGGAGATGAGGATGAGGTGTCGCGTGCCGGCGGTCTTCGCCGCGGCCGCCAGGTTGCGGGCGGCGATGTCGTCGCCCTTCGCCCCGCCTGCGAGGTGCAGCACGACATCCACACCGTCGAGCGCCTCCGCGAGTCCGGTGCCGGCGACGGTGTCACCGGAGACGTGGTGGATTCCGGGCTCATCCGCACGCGGATGCCTCGAGAGGATCCGCACATCGCGTCCGGCCTCCCGTAGCATCGGCACGACGCGGCTGCCGATGGTTCCGGTGCCGCCTGTCACGAGCAATGTTGCATTCATGTTCTTCGTCCTTTGATGTCACAACCGAGGGCGTTCCCTCGTCGACACCATGACGACCGACATCGAGGAGATGTGACATGACGGACAAAAGAATTCTCGCCCGCAGATTCGAGACCGAACGCCCACGGCTCAGCGCCATCGCCACACGCCTGCTCGGCTCGGCCGCGGACGCGGAAGACGCTGTTCAGGAGACCTGGCTGCGACTGGAGCGCACCTCCGTCGACGGCATCGACAACCTGGACGCGTGGCTGACCACCGTCGTGTCGCGCGTGAGTCTGGACATGCTGCGGGCACCTCGCCGCACCCGCGAGCGTTCGTGGCAAGTCGAGGAGTGGCGAGACGAACCGGTCGCCGTCGCGGCAGACCCGGCCGAGCTCACTGCCGAGAGCGACCAGGTGAGCGTCGCGCTCCTCGTGTTGCTGGAGCGGCTCGGGCCCGCAGAGCGGATCGCGTTCGTGCTGCACGATGTCTTCGGCCAGTCGTTCGAGGAGATCGCCGTCGTGCTGGATCGGTCACCGGAAGCCGCGCGCCAACTCGCTTCCCGAGGCCGACGACGAGTGCGCGGCGCGGACGAACCGACCCGGCCCAGCCGCGATCAGGGCCGGCGCATCGTGGAAGCGTGGCTGGCCGCCGCTCAAGACGGCAAGATCGGAGCGCTCCTGAGTCTCCTCGACGACGGCGCGGTCCTCCATGCAGACTTCGGCACCAATACCCAGATCGTCGAAGGCGCCCAGTCGATCGCGGAACAGGCGGTGCTGTCGGCTCGCCTCGCCGCGCATTCCACGCCCATCCTCATCGATGGACAGCCCGGTGTGGCCGCCGTCATGAACGGTCGAGTCGTGTCGATCATGGCTTTCGATATCGATGGCGACCGGATCGTGGGACTCGACGTGCTCGCCGACCTGAAGCGCCTCGACGCGGTGGTCGTGAACGCGATCCGCTGAGCGGACTCGACGTTCTCATGGCCGCAACGCCGCATTCCAAGCGCCTGTCTCGCGTGGCTCGAGTCGGTGTCTCGAGGTCGTATCCCCAATCCGGGTGTCACCGCCCCCGATGACCATGCACTAGGCGGTCTGCTGGTCGTAGCGTGATGCCTGCGGCCGTCAGATCGGCTGCGTCGTTCGTGTACGAGGGGATACACAATTGAGTGAGGATTTGGAAACTGCTGCGGTGAACACCGGCGCCGAGCCGGAGGCCGTGTCGACCGGAGAGTTCAACATCAGGGTCGTTGTGAATGGTGTGTCGCAGGGATGGTGGACCGACAACGGCTCTCCTGAATGGTGGATCACAACAGTGTCCGACCAGTCGGACAGTACGACGTGGACGTGGGTCGACTACAACGGGGGGCGCTACCTCAAGAAGTCGACGAACAACTACCTCTCCTACCGGTCTGGAAACGTCATCTACTCGACGGGTCTGAAGATGAGGGCGTGGGCGTACGCCGCCCGGTGGAACTACGATCCACGGTCTAAGCAACTCAGCTCTGTCGACAATGACAATGCTCTGGTGGGCCGTAACGGCGATTACTTCTACTGCAACGGCGAGAACGTGGTCGAGCTGGAATTGGTCGCCGTATAGCAACTCGCGACGCTCGGGCGCCGAACGCGGCGACCGTGCCGAGCATGCTGCACCCTCACCCTTGTGGCGAGGGTGCAGCTGTCTGTAAGGCCGTTGCTGACACGGCGTTCCGGCCCCGAGGCCACACCGGATCGCTAGGCGATCCCGGTGCGCAGGCTGCGTTGGCTGCTTCGGCGTGGGCTGTACTGCTGTAGGTGGTGGATGCCCCGGCTGCCGCTGGTGCGGGTCGGGGCATCCGATCCTGTGCTGTGCTGCTGGTTTAGTTGGTGTCCATCTCGCGTCCGTGCACGGTCAGGGCGAAGATCACGACGACGTCCAGACCCAGGACGGCCAAGGACAGCCACGGCTGCACGTCCATCAGTGTGATCTGCCCGACCGCGTTGATCGCCACCAGCACGATCGCGGTGATCCGCGCCCACTTGGCACCGGTGAGCAACATGATGCCCACCAACACCAACAGCACACCGATGATCAGGTGCCACCACCCCCACCCGGCGACATCCACCGCGAAGATCCCCACCTTCCCAACGAAATACGCCGTATTCGGGCCGATGATCGCCTGCAAACCATGGAAGACATCAATCGCGCCGCCCACGATGAGCACAACAGCCGCGAACGTCCGCCATCCCGCCCAACCCGATTTCCTTGTTGCCGTGTTCTCAGACATAAAAGGAACCCCTTCACTCAACGCGGGGCCGCAAGCAGGCTCCCCCGGACGCGCTCCGCTTCGAGGGTGCATCCCCAACAGCACCCTTCGAGCCACACACTAGCCACATGAAAGGTTCCTGAACACACCATCACAGCCAGTCGCCCCACAACCAGCCCCCTGCGGAACCCTTCAGCGGGGCTCAGGCCGGGGCCACCTGCTCATGTCCACCACCGTGTGGCGTTCAGTGTGTCCAGGAGATGCTTCGAGGTGCGGTCGTCGTTGAGGTGGTCGCGGTGCCATTCCGCGGCGGCGAGGGTGCGCAAGATCGTGTAGTAGCGCACTCGCTCATCGAAGAGTTCACCCGTTCGACCACCAGCCGCGATGAAGCCGGCAACGATTGCCGAGACCGCTTGGGGGATCCATACTCCCAAGACGGCAACGTCCATTGCCGGGTCACCCGTGCGAAGCTCCTCGACATCGATCATGCTGACCTGCTCGTCGGCACCCACGATGAAGTGGTCGGGACGCCCATCGAAGAGAATCGCACCGTCGCAGGCGGCGTCCATGCTGGGACCGAGATCCGCCAGCGCGCGCTCGAAACCGACATTCGCTACGTCCTCGCCCGGTGGTGCAGCCCGCCACCACGCCAGTGCGTGCCTTGACCACCCGGCCATCCATTGACTCCACGTCGCGTTGCCGCCGAAGTTCGAGTCAGTTCGGACCGCGTGGACACGTGCGAGGAGTGCCCCGACGCGCTCGCAGACGGCGCGCGGATGTCGCTCACTGAGGGCATCACCGGGAATCCACGGTAGTGTCAATGTCGATGGCGCGATGCGCTGATGGCCTGACGGGAGCAAGACAGGCATCCCGGCCTTGGCCAGGAGCGTTCGGGCCCGAACTTCGCGGCCGAACTCGTCCGCCTTCGGCGACATCTTCACCACGATCGGCCGCCCCTCGCCTTCACGGAACAGCACCGTCAAGCGGTCTTCCTGCTGCGCGAGTACGCGCGGCATCCAGTTGGACATGTGACGGGCCTCCCGCGGAATGAGACATGTTCACGCGGAACTTACTGCAGGTTCCATGCCGAGATGGCGGACATCCCTGGGGATTCAGCGGTAGTCAGCGGTGATTCCGAGCCCGGATTCCGCGGAAGATGGCGAATTCCTACAGCGGTGCCTCGCGTTTCAGGGCCTCATCGGGGCCCGGTCGACTCGCATCGGACCGGCCATCCCATCCGAGCGCAACGTAGTCGCGTGCCGAACTGAAGAAACGAGAGCTCATCGAGGCGGAAGGGGCGAAGCCTCGGGCTCGAGCGCGCAGAGCAGTTCGTGGAACGCGGCGTCGGCCCGAGCGAGGTCGCCGGTGGCGTCGATGTCCATCATGAGTCCGCGGATCACGGCGAGGACCAGGGTTTCCGAACCGGACCGGCCGATGCTTGCCAGGCCGGTCTGGAGTGGTCCGAGCCAGTCCGTTGTCGCTAGCCGACGGAAGCCGGGCCAGAGCGAACGTTCCGACTGCTCCCGAAGCTGGCCGAACATCCGCAGGTACGACTGCGCGTCCGCGCCGGTCGTGGCGACCCAGGCGCGTCCGAGCGTCGTTGTGTAGTTCTCGTCCGGCCGCAGGCAAAGGAGTTCGCCGAAGCTCGCCAGCTGGCGCTGCCGCGCTCGACGCAGGATTGCCAGCAGTAGGTCGTCGCGGGTACCGAAGTGGTAGAGCAGCATCCGTGCCGAGCTGCCGGTCGCGCTGACGAGCGGTTCGAGGCGGTCGGGCAGGCCGTGCTCGAGAGCGTGATCGGTGCAGCGCTCGAGCAGCTGCTCCGCGATCGCCGGCTGCGGTCGTCGTCCCATAACCTCATCTTTTCACGTAACAGTCGTTACAGATAACGTTGGAGAGGCCCGATCGGCAGTCGGAGGAGGAGCAGGTGGACGTCATCTTCGTGCACGGAGCCCTAGTGCGAGACGGAGCGTGGTGGTGGCAGCCGACTGCTGCGCTCCTGCAGCAGCAGACAGGCATCACGAGCAGAGCGATTGCTCTGCCGTCCTGTGGCGAGACTGGCGCCGAGAATACAGCGGGAGGACTCGTCGCAGATGCGGCAGCGCTCCGCCGCGCGCTCGATCGGGTCGACTCTGCAATCGTCGTTGGCCACTCATACGGCGGGACCGTGATCGCCGAGGCCGGACGTCATCCCTCCGTCTCGCACCTGCTCTATGTGTCTTCGTACCTGCCGGATGTTGGACAGTCGCTGGCCGACGTCATGAGCGGAGAAACGGACCCAGTGCACGTGGGCGAGGTCGGCCAAGGCATGGTAGGCCTGCAGGGGTACGACGTGGGATCGTTCGGCGTGAGATTCCTGCAGGATGCCGACTCGTCGGTCCGCGAGGAGGCTTGGAGCCGGGTGACCGCGCAGGCGGTCGGATCGTTCGGGACAGCAACAACTGCTGCGGGTTGGCAAGGAGTCGACTCGACGTACCTCGTGTGCGGCGAGGACCGCAGCACCTCACTCGAACTGCAACGGTTCCACGCTGCGCGTGCGACGCGCTCCGTCGTCCTGCCGACCGGTCACCACCCCTTCATCTCACGCCCCGACCTCGTCGTCTCCGAGCTCGAGGCGTTCCTGACCTGAACCCGAAGCGACTCCTGGGACGACCGCGGTATTGCCTGCGGGCGTTGTCTCATTCCCGAGGCCTGGCTCACTGCAACGTGGTAAACAGCGTGCCCACCTGCTCAGCGACCAACCCCGGGGCATCGAGCGGGACGTCGTGGGAAGTGCCTGCTGCAGTGATGAGCGTGCGGTTCGGTGCTTGTGCTGCGAATGCCTCTTGCGCTGCGCGCCAAGCGTCGGCATCCGGACCGGCAGGGAAGGGCGTCGAGGCGGACACGATGACGGCGACGGGGATGGTCGACGGCCACCCGAGCTTGCCGAATTCGAGGTGCTCGCGCCCATAGTTCTCTGCGACCTGAAGCAGCTGGCGGTCTGCCGCGGTGAGCTTTCCCGCCGGTAGCTTCTCGAGAGCCGCCACTGTTGGCGCATTGCCCGCGACGATCCGCGCGGTTTCGATCGGCGTGTAGAACTCGGGGAGGCTCGCATCGATCAGCACGGCGGCGAGGATGGCGTCCGGCGCGTCGTTCACGAGAGTCGTTGCGATCTCGCCTGCCTCTGAATGAGACACCAGCACACTGTGGCCCACCACTCCGAGAGCTGCGAGTCCAGCATCCAAGTCCGACGCCTCCTCGTGATCCGAATACGCGCCGGGCACGTACTGACTCTTGCCCATGCCCTCTCTGTCGTACGTGATGATCTCGGCGCCGGTCTGCTTCGACAGTCGTGGAACGAGTTGGTCCCAGTAGCTCGCGTCGTTGCCGCCGCCGGCATCCAGCACGATCGCCGGCTTGGTGGCTGCCCCGGATGTGACGTAGAACGCGAGCCTGTGACCGTCGTTTCGTACCCAGTGCAGGGTTCCGGTTGCGGACGTACTAGTGCTCTGCGACGTGCTCCGGTGCGGGGCGTGCTCATTCGTGCAGCCGACTAAACCAGCGACCAGGGTGAAAGCCGTTGCGGCCATCGCCAGGCGTGTGCGTGGACGGATACGGATGGCGGACGAGGACATGGGGTCTCCTGTGGTTGTGCGGCGCCTCTCAAGGGACAGCGACCGCCGAAATGTTGACCTCTTCAGCCTCATGAGAGCGGCTCGGGCGACCCATCCGATCACCCCCCGAAGTCGATCGTGGGGTCAGCCCCCGGTGACGGCGGGATAACGCACCCGCGCCCGGCGGGGCGGAGCGGGCAGGAGGCGGGCGCGATCGCGGGCTACAGGCGTGCGCGGAGGCTTCGGAGCCCGTCCCGGATCTCGCCGACCAGGATGTCGGGCTGCTCGAGTGCGGCGAAGTGTCCGCCCCTCTCCGCCTCGCCGTAGTGGATCAGGTTCGCGTACGTGTCCTCGATCCAGCTGCGCAGTAGGCGGGGAATGTCGCGGGGGAACACGGTCACGGCGACGGGTAGCGTGAGCTTCGGGCCGGCCATGCTGGCGGCGCGGTTCTCCCAATAGATGCGGGCGGAAGATGCGGCGCTGTTGGTGAACCAGTACAGCGAGATCGCATCGAGCATGGCATCGGTGCTGAGTGCGTCTTCGGCTCGCCCATGGTTGTCGGTCTTCGACTGGAACTTCTCGTAAATCCAAACGGCCTGCCCGGCGGGGGAGTCCGCGAGCGCGATTCCCACGGTCTCCGGCTTCGTCCCCTGCAGGTGGTTCGACCCGCCGAGGATGCCGGTGTAGAGGGCGAGTGTGTCTACCGCGTACTGCTCGTCGGGCGACAGGTTGTCGGGGATCTGGTCAGGGAAGGCGTACTGCGTGTTCAGGTGGATTCCGAGAAGCCCCTCTGGTCGTTCCGCACCGAGCGCAGTCGTCACGACGGCACCCCAGTCGCCTCCCTGAGCGGCCACCGCGCATAGCCGAGGCGACCCATGAGTTCCGCCCACGCCTTCGCGATGCGTGCAACGGTCCATCCCGTCTCGGTCGGCTTGCCGGAGAACCCGAATCCGGGCAGCGACGGAATGACGACGTCGAACGAGTCCTCGACATCGCCACCGAACGTCTCGGGGTCTGTGAGCGGGCCGATCAGCTTCAGGAACTCCACGATCGAGCCCGGCCATCCGTGTGTCAGTATCAGCGGCATCGCGTTCGGGTTCTTCGACCTGACGTGGATGAAGTGGATGTCGAGCCCGTCGATCTCCGTCACGAACTGTGGCAGACGATTGAGTTCGCGCTCGAAACGCCGCCAATCGTATTCGCGCGCCCAGTAGTCGACGAACGATCGGGCGTTCTCCACTCGGACGCCCTGCGACCAGTCCTGGACTGTCTCCGGGTCAGGCCATCGCGTCGCGACGAGGCGGTGCTGCAGGTCATCGATCTCGGAGTCGGGGATGGCGACTGTGAAGGGGCGGATGTCGCTCGCGGATGCAGACGTCGACGCGGTCATGGGATTGTCCTCCTGAATTCTCTTGCCTATCGGTCAAATCGCGTCCAGCGGCGCCCACTTCGCGAAGGCGAAGCCGCCGCCATCCCGTGTCACGGTGAAGCCGCCGTGGCCTGGGGTGTGCGACGGGAACACCAGCAGCCCCTTGTCCGCGGCCTCACCGAAGACGCGGATGCGAGTGGCCTCAGCGGTGGTCGGATCCTCGCAGAAGCAGCTGCTGATGCCATGGTCGTGCACCTGCCCCGGGCTGTGGATGGTGTCGCCGATGAACAGCGCCTCCGCGTCGCCGGACTTCACGCGCATGATGGCGGAGCCGGGCGTGTGACCCGGGGCTGCCTCGAGTGCGAGGTTCTCGTCGATGCGGTATGTTCCGCGCCATGCCGTCATCTGTCCGGCGTCCAAGACGGGCTGGATGCTGTCCGCCCACGCGATGTGCGCCCCCGGACCCATGATGGTCTCTGATCCGCGCTCGGGATTCCAAAAGTCCAAGTCATCCTGCGGCATGAGATATCGGGCGTTCGGGAAGGTCGGCACCCAAGCGCCGTCGACGAGGCGGGTATTCCAACCGATGTGATCGGCGTGCAGGTGCGAGTTGATGACGATGTCGATGTCCTCGGGGAGGATGCCGACAGCGGCGAGCCTGTCGAGGAAGCCGGTCTTCAGGTGCGACCAGCCCGGGACGTCCGGGCGGTCCTTATCATCACCGATGGCGGTTTCGAAGAGGATCACCTTCCCCGCCGAACGGAACACCCAACTCTGGAAGGCGACGCGGGCGGTACTGCCGAGAACGGTGTCTCCGTCCGACTCCAGGTGGTGCGGGCGCAACAGCGCCTCGTGGTCCTCCCACGCGGAGGGATCCGTACCGGGGAAGAACTGCTCGGGCGTCATCCCGACGCTGCCGACGCTTTCGACCGCGCGAGTGACAGTCACAGTTCCGAAGGTGAGGGTGGCTGAGGTTGTGGTCATGATGTTGTCTGTCCTGTCCTTTGCTGGTTGCCGGGGTGATGGGGTCCCGCGTGGAAGTGCCACGTTGCTCCGCGAGATCCCGCTGGGGGTCTTCGCGATGCCGGCCGGTACGTGCCGAGGCACAAAGACAACCTCGCTCGCGGATGGACACCACCCCAGCCCATGCCAGACCTACCCCTGCCAGGGGCAGGCAGCTGTGGCGGCCGGCCCGGATACTGGGACCGTGGCCCAACGACCGGATACCAACGAACTCGGCGACTTCCTCCGCGCTGCGCGGGGCCGCGTGCAACCCGAACAGGTCGGACTGCCGGCCGCACGCGCCTCCCGTCGTCTGCCCGGACTGCGCCGCGAGGAGGTCGCATTACTGGCGGGCGTCGGAGTCTCCTACTACACCCGCATCGAACAGGGGCAGTCCCGTAACATCGGCGCCGATGTACTGGGCGCGTTGGCCGACGTGCTGCTGCTCACACCGGCGGAGCGCACTCACCTGCGCACGCTCGCCGACGGCACGTCCCTCGACAGATCCGAGATGGAAACGCCATTGAGAGCCGACCCTGGGCTGCTCCAACTACTCGAGGTCGCCGCACACGTACCGGCACTGATCATCGGACGGTACACCGAGGTATTGGCCTGGAACGCCGGCGGCCGCAAGCTCCTGATGCCGGATTTCCCCGACGTCGCGCTCACCGACGGCAATCGACCGTACATGGCCGAGGCTGTGTTCCTCGATCCCGGGACGCGCAGCCTGTATGCGAATTGGACGCAGAATGCGCACGCCGTTGTCGGCAACCTGCGCATCGTCAGCGCTCAGCACCCCGGGGACGCGAAGCTCGCCCGACTCATCGGCACCCTCGCCATCCGCAGCACGGAGTTCTCGGCACTTTGGAACGACCACCGCATCCAACCCTGTGCGGCAATGGAGGTGACGCTCGACCACCCCGAACTCGGAACGCTCATCGTGCTGCAGCAGTCGCTTCGGTCCGGCGCCTACCCCGACCAGATCCTGGTCACCCACACGGCGCCGTCGCGAACCAGAGAATCCGATGCCCTCGCCCTCGCCTCTCATCTGGACGACGCCGCAACACTCGTCCAAGACGGCCCGCCGATCGCGTGATGTGTGCCGACCACAGTCTTCGACGAGACAACGGCGGCACGGTTGCGCATCCGCTGCACGCCTTGTTCGTGGCCGGTGCGAGGCGCGTGCTTGTCGAAGGGGCGATGCATTGGTGGCGCGAACCTGCGCTGCCCTGGTGAGTGCGGTGAGAACGTGCGGCTACAAGGCCAATCCGCTGCCGCCGGCGACCACGATGTTCTGCCCGGTCAGATAGGCGGCCCCGTCCGAGGCGAGGAAGGCGACGGTTTCCGCGATCTCGCTGGCGTCGCCGAGTCGGCCGAGCGGAATGAGGGAGGCGAGGGCCCGCTTCTGCGCGTCGGCGGCCTCCGTGGACATCCCGAACTTCGACCAGATCGGTGTGTCGATCGCGCCGGGACTCACCGCGTTCACCCGGATGCGACGTGCTGCGAGCTCAAGGGCGAGAGTCGGCACCATCGCCAACCGTGCGCCCCGGCTTGCGGCCGCAACGCTTCCCCCGGCTATGCCGTACGGCGGCGTCGCCCCGATGCCGATGGTGAAGACGATGGCAGCGCCGTCGACGAGCAGAGGCAGGGCGCCCTGGACGGTGAAGAACGCGCCCTTCGTGTTGATGCCGAGCACGTCATCCCAGGTCCGCTCGTCAACGGAACCGAGCGGCGTCGCCCGGCTGACTCCGGCGTTGACGAACAGGGTGGTCAACTGTCCGAAGCGATCTCGGACCTCCTCGATCATGCGTGCTGTGTCGTCCGAGGAGCGTGAATCCGACTGCAGCACGAGGACATCCTCGGGCAGCTCGGCGCGCGCTCGCGCAGTGCTAGTAGCCCCCTGCCCGGTGACTGCGACGCGGTATCCGCGCTGATGCAGCAGCTCGGCGGTGGCACGGCCGATGCCGCTCGTTCCGCCGGTGATCAGGGCAGAAGGAGTCGATGTAGTCATAGGCAACATTATGCGCAGGAGCTATATTGTTGTCAATGACTACATCGGATGTCCGCAGCGCGAGCGACAAACAGCGGTCGTACCACCACGGGAACCTTCGCGACGAACTGCTCGTCACGGCGGAAGCGGTGCTACGCGAGAAGGGCGTCGAGCAGGTCACACTCCGCGATCTCGCCCGGCGCGCGGGCGTCAGTCACGCCGCTCCCAGCAGACACTTCCCCGATCGGGAGGCTCTGCTCCTGGCACTTGCGGCGACAGGCTACGAACGGCTCGGTCGTGCGGTGATGGAAGCCAGAGAGGAAGCCGGCGACAACTTCGATGGGCAATTCCGAGCCGTAGCCACCGTATTCGTGCGCTTCGCCGTTGAGAGCGCGGCGCTCGTGGAGGTCATGTTCACGATCGGGAAGGGCACCGGCTCCACAGCACTCCAAGAGGCAAGGAGCGTGCTCTACGACGCCTTCGGGTCCCTCGTCGAGGAGGGCGTCGGGCGAAGAAGCCTTCGCCGTCTCGAACCCGACCGACTGAAGCCGCTGATCATCGCGACCCTGCAGGGCGTGGCCGCATTCGCCGCCGCAGGGACCTTGCCCTCGGAAGCCGTCGACAGCTTGATCGACGACGCCTGCAGCCTCTTCATCATCTGAACCGAGACACCCATCGTGCCCAATCCGCCGCCGTGCGCCGGATCACCGATGCATGCGCTGTCGCGCCGTGTTCTTCCCGACTCCGATGCGCTCGTGCGCGGTCGCCTTCGCCAGTCCGAAGACAGGCATATCGCTGTAGACAGCCTCGCTGTCTACAGACGGCACCTGGTAGGTCTCGTGCCACACGCCGACATCGCCAGTTCCGGAGAATCCGCGCTGGAACTCGCGCCACGGTTGCAGATGCGGCGCATCGCGATCTGCGGCGAATCGCTGTAGATGCTCGGGGCTGCGCCAGTACGACACGATGATCGTGGTTCGACCGAACCACTGCTCGAAGCCGAGCAGGCCGGCATCCGGATTCGTGGCGAGGTAGCGCAGCATCGGCGGCATCCTGCTTGCGACGCGCATCACCCGGCCCATGCGCCACCACCGGTTCGCCCGCATGCCGATGAGGAACACAGTGATGCTCTCGCCTTCGACCCGCGCCGTGTACCGCCCTGGAATGACCTCGCTACTCATGACCCACCCCGAATCTGTTCGTAACACTGTTATGTAACGATGTTATGCGTAGAATGGACGGGATGTCCAGACCGCCCAGCTACGACGATGCCCTTCGTTCCCGGCTCCTCGCCGCCACCGCGGAAAGGGTCGCCACGCAAGGTCCCGACAGAGTCTCGCTGCGCGAGGTGGCCGGGGATGCTGGCACGTCGACATCCGCCGTGTACTCGCTCTTCGGCGGTAAGCAGGAACTGCTCACCGCGGTGATCGTCGACGGGTTCGCGTCGTTCACTGCCGCACAGTTGGCCGCCGAACCGCAAGGACTTCGAGCGCTCGGACTCGCCTACCGCTCGTGGGCCAAGGAGAATCCCGCACTCTACCGGCTGATGTTCGGTGGAGCGCTTGCGGGCTACGAGGGGCATGGGTCGAACGATGCGTTGGGCCCGCTGATCCGCACCCTCGCTGCACGCGGCGCACTCGATCCGCTTGGCGCAGCGCTCACCGTGTGGGCACACGTGCACGGCGCCGTGAGTCTTGAGTTCGCGTGCGTGGCACCTGCCGAGATCGATCAGGATGCCGTCTACGTCGACGTGCTCGATGCGGTGGAGCGCCTGTGGTCGGCGCCACAGAAGAGCGCAGCTTCGGGATGAGCCTTCGCGCAACGAGCCAGCCCCGCCGTCGGGTTCGGCGCGCTGAGGGATCCCTGTCCGCGGCCGAACGTGCTTCGTGTGGCGTGGAAGAGCGCCATAGGAAGAAAATCGATCGCCGGGCCGAGCAGCGTCCAGCCGGGTCATGGACCCGATGAGCTCCCCAGAGGCAAACACCGGCGAGTACGAGGCCGCTCCATTGACTACTCGTCACTGAGACCTGGCGCGTCCTTCACAGTCCTTGAGGGTCCCAGACAAGCCGGAACTGGAAACGTTGCCTAGCTTCACGTATCGGGATCTCGCACCGTCCGTTAGGCCCTTGCTTGCGATGAGGGTGAACCACGGACCCTGCCGCTTCCGACTCGCATACCGAGACTGCGTCGGCGTTCACCACCTGCGGCCCATGCCCAACGCGCTGTACCCTGCGACATGTGCTGATCGGGATCATCGTTCTGTGTGTGGCGTCCATCCTGGTCGCCGTTGGGATCATTCTCTGCGCGGCCGGTGTGATTCGGCGTAACCCGTGGGTCGGGCTTCGGATCCCCTCGTTGTTCGCCTCTGATGAAGCCTGGAGGGCTGGTCACCGTGCAGCGGTCCTTCCTCTCGTGTGCAGCGCCGCGGTCAACATCGTTCTCGCAGTCCTGGCGCTGACCGTGCTGCCCCCCACTCCCCGCTCTGTACTGCTCTGGGTGGCGCTGATCGTGCTCCTTGCCGGCACCATCATCGGTGCGATCGTCGGCGCACGTGCCGCGAACGGGATACCGGTGGCATGAACTCACTCGCCCCGTCGAGTCGCTGCGTGATTGCCCTCCAAGCAAACCCCAGGGCCCGCTAACGGATCCCGTTTCGGGTGTGGGAGTCTGGTCGCCCTGGCGGACCGACACGTTGCTCGCGCGCTGTATCGGTACGTTCAGCGCGAGTAGAGGCACCAGCTAGTACGGAGCAATGTGCTGCGTCTTCGGGGCACGGCGACCTCGAATGGTTGACGTCCGACATGCGTCAGCCGGCGATCCGCTTACGGGCGGCTCACCAGGGTGTTCCGTGCAGGTCGATGTCGCCGCGCGGCCACTCTTCGATGGCTCGCTGTGCCGCACAGATCAGGAGCGGCGCATTCTCAGTGACGATGTTCGTTGCTTGATCGAGCCAGGATATGCAGCGTTCGATCGCGTGAATGCGGTGCCAGCCGACGCTCTCGTAGAAGGGGACGACCCCCTCGCGGCAGCCGAGGTATCCGAACTCGACTTCACGTTCGGTGCGCATCGCAAGTTGGGCTGATTCCATCGCGGCCCGGCCGTAGCCCGCGCCGCGAACGGCCTTGTCGGTGAGTACGCCTCCTGTTCCTGCGATTGTGACGGCCTCGTCGCCGACGGTAATCGTTCGGATCTGGAAGCCGACGTGGGCGACCAGTGCCCTCCTGCGGAAGACGAGGGTGTGAAAGTCTGCCGGCGAATAACCGTACGGGCTGTCCGGAGTCCATGTCCCGAACTCTTGTTGGTATTGCGCGTCGAAGAGCTCGCCGATTCGAGCTAGGTCTGAGCTCTGGAGCTCGCCGTGCGCGACAGTCCGGACGCTGATGCTCACCGCTCCAGCCTACGAGCGGTGGTGGAACGCCCGCGCGATGGGTGGATCCGCAACTGACGTATGCGGCTGCCGAAGCACAGTCGCTCACGGGGGACCAGTTCCGGCACGGTCGTTGACGCACTTTCGGTCAGTGTGCGTTAGGCGGACTCGCGAAGGATCAGCCTGTGACTGATCCTTTGCCAGCGTGGCCCGGGCGAGTGCGCCGGGTCGAGGAGTGATCGTGTGATGGACATCGTGGCTTCTGCAGCCTCCTCCATGTCCACACCAAGCGTCGTCAGTTCGGGAGTGGTGTAGGTGCCGGCGGCGAGGCCGTCGATACCCATCACCCGGATGTCTTCAGGGACGTGGATTCCGTTCCGTCGGAGAGCCTTCATGGCGCCGAAAGCGGTGTAGTCGTTGAAGGCCATGATCGCGTCGGCCGATTGCACCTGATCGAGATGCAGGGCGGTCGTTGCCTCTCCTGAATGCACGTCGTCGCGGCCTGTTTCGAGCACGGGAGCATCGATTCCCTGTGCGGCCCACTCCTTCACGATCACTCGGGCCCGGAGCGATGGCCGCCCGTCCGCCCCGCCGCTATCGAGTACGAGCGGTCTGCTGACGCCCCGAGATCGCAGGTGGGCAATTGCTTCGCGAAGTCCTGGCAGAAGGTCGAACTGCACGCCACCCCAGTTTGCGGCGCCGGAATGGGACGTCGTGTCGATCCGGATCACCGGAACTCCCGGCAGGATCAGGTCGAGTTCGCGTTTGCTGAGGTCGACGTAGCCGAGGAGGGCGTCGACCTGTGGTGCAAGTTTTGACAGGAGTTCGCGTTGGTCGTCGATACCGCTGGTGTCCAGGAGCAGCACAGACCAGTCCAAACGAGCAGCGTGTGCGACGATTGCGGCCGCGAGCTCGGGGAAGTACGGGTTGCGTAGGTTGTTGACCATCAGTCCGACGGTCTGTTGACCGCGTTTGACCAGACCCCGGCCGAACCGGGACGGGCGGTATCCGAGGACGCGAGCTGCCTCGAGTACTCGCTCCTTGGTACGGGCACTGATCCCAGGCATGTCGTTCATGGCCCGGCTCACCGTCTGTCGTGAGACGCCGACGGCCGAGGCGACATCGACAATCGTCGCGCGCCTGTTGGTCTCCATGGCAGCCGATTGTAAGCGGTCGGAGCGATCGGGTTCGTCGACTTCGCTCCGCGTCCGTTCGGCCGGCGGGCACGACTTTTGATTTCGTCAGATCTCTTGACATGGCCCCCGTTCGGGTGCCACTGTGACCGCTACGTGAACGTTCACGGAATCGACCGTGGACGGGATCGAGCCGCAAACCCACAGGCACGCGAGGGTTCCAACGGCGCTGCGCGGATCCGGTCGTGCACCGGTCCGCCCCCAGTCCTCAAAGTCGAGAAACGAGGGGTTCCATGGCTGCATTTTCACGAAGATCATTCCTGACCGGAGCAACGAGTGTGAGCTTCCTGGCCCTGGCCGGCGGGTTGACGGGATGTTCGTCTCAGGTTTCGGTGTCGACCAACCCCAAAGAGTTGGTGTTCTGGTACTGGGACCGTTCGATGACCCCCAGCGTGCTCAGGGACGCTGCGCACGGCATCCCGGGTACGAACATGTTCCTGAACTCGCAGCAGCCACCCACCGCCAACTGGGACACCAAGCTCCGCACCAGCTTGGCCGGTAATGCCTATATCCCGGACATCACGGCGATCAACTCCAATGTGTCGCTGTACTTCCCGGATGAATCGCTGTTTGTTGACATGAACAAGTTCGGTGCGGAAGAGCTGAAGGACAACTACTTCCCTTGGAAATGGGAATACGGTTTGACGCCTAGCGGGCGGATGTGCTTCTTCCCGATCGATAGCGGACCCACCGGCTTCTACTACCGATACGACATCTTCGCCAAGGCCGGCCTCCCCTCGGAGCCCGAGGAAGTTTCAGCTGCCGTGCGCTCCTGGGATGACTGGATCGCGTTCGGCCAAGAGCTGAAGGCCAAGGTCGGCTCCTACATGTTGATCAAATCGGGCCAGCTGTTCAACCAGATCATCAACGCCTCACCGGAGCGTTTCTTCGACAAGTCCGGAAAGCCGCTTTACATGGAGGCGAACTCAGCGGTGAAGCAGGCGTGGGACATTACGGTGAAGGCCATCAAGGCTGGCGTGCTCGGCAACCAGCAGCTTTCCACGGACCAGAATGCGGCCTGGATCAGTGGAAAAACCGCCGGACACATTGAAGCGGTCTGGTGGGCCCAAATCCTGCTCAGCACAGCGCCCGCGACCAAGGGCAAATGGCGGCTGGCGTCTCAGCCCGTCCGAGCGGGCAACAGCGGCGGCTCGTTCCTCGCAATCCCCCACACCTGCAAAGACCCGGAAGCGGCCTATCGCTTCGTCACCTGGTCACAGACCGCCGAACACCAAGCGCAGGCCTACAACGAGGTGCAGTTGTTCCCCTCCGCACCTGCCGCCTTGAAGAGCGGACTCATGAAGGATGCGAGCAAAGGATTCTTTGGCCCGCAGAACTCGCTCGACTTCTTCACCAAGCAGGCCGAGACCGTCCCCGCGGCATTCATCTCCACATTCGAGAGCATCGCGAGCTTCTTCACCGCGGAGATCACCAATGTCGAGGCTGGGGCGAAGACCTCCGACCGCGCATGGGAGGACGCCGTGAATGAAACCAATCGAGTCCTCCAGAAGAACGGGGTGCAGCTATGACCACGCAGACCACAGGGGTCCCGTTGCGCGCCAAGCCGCGAAATACTCCAATCGCCGCCGTGAAGAGAGGGTCGGTCCGGAAATCCTGGCCACAATATCTCTCCATCACCCCGTTCTACGTTCTGTTCCTGGTCTTCGGCGCCTTTCCGATCGTCTTTTCGATCGTGATCTCATTCACGCAGTGGGATGGCATGGGGAAGATCACCTTCGTCGGATTTGACCAGTACCGCTTTCTCTTCAGCGACTCACTGTTTTGGCAGTCGGTGCTGAACACCTTCATCATCTGGATCATCTCGACGGTACCGATGCTGTTCCTCGCGCTGGTAATCGCGTTCCTGCTGCACCAGAACATTCGGATGAAGTCCTTCTACCGTGTTGCCTTCTTCATCCCGAACGTGACTTCGATGGTCGCAATGGCAGTCGTATTCGGCTCGATGTTCTCCGACCAGTTCGGCCTCGTCAACTCGTTCCTGCAATGGTTCGGTGGAACGAGCGCAGGCGTGCAATGGCTCTCGGACCCCTGGGGAATCAAGGTCACCGTCGCGATCATGGTGATCTGGCGCTGGACCGGATACAACGCGATCATCTACCTCGCCGGATTGCAGTCGATCTCTACCGAGCTTTACGACTCGGCCCGTGTGGACGGAGCGGGAACGTGGCGGATCTTCTCCCGCATCACCGTCCCCATGCTGCGTCCCGTGATTCTGTTCACCGTCATCGCCTCCACTATCGGCGGCCTGTCGCTCTTCACAGAGCCGCAGGTCCTACTGGCGAACTCCGGAGTCCCCAATCTCGGCGGCACGAACAGCGCCGGCCTCACCATCGTGCTCTACCAGTACTACGAAGCGTTCAACAAGTTCGACTTCGGCTATGCCTCCGCCATCGCCTGGGCCTTGTTCGTCCTAGTGCTGTTGTTCGCCGTCATCAACTGGCGGCTCGTCAACGGGCGCAAAGAGAACGCATTCGGAGAGGCCGTCCCCGGTCTCTTCGCCCGAATGGCACAACGTTCGAAGTCCAAGAAGGAAGTGTGACCATGACCGCGATCGCCTCCACTGAAGCCCACGACACCGTTCGCGGATTCAGCGACGTTGAGAGCCGCGCCGCGCGCAAACGCCGACGTGTCGCCCGCATCATCACCCACACGTGCATCTGGGTCGGTGTACTCCTTGCCCTGTTCCCGTTCTATTGGTTGTTCGCGATGTCGACACAGACCACGGCGCAGATCTTCGGATACCCGCCCGATCTCCTACCCGGCGATCAGCTCTTCGCAAACATCAAGGGCGTACTGGACAACATCAACCTGTTCCAAGCGATGCTCAATTCATTCATCGTCGCTGGAGCGAGCGCTGTGCTCGTGATGTTCTTCGATTCACTCGCTGCCTTCACGTTCGCGAAATTCGAGTTCCCCGGCAAGAACGTGCTGTTCCGGATCATGCTCGTCACGTTCCTCATTCCGGGCAGCCTGTCCCTGGTGCCGAGCTTTGTGGAGATGAGCAAGCTGGGCTGGGTCGGCGGCCTGCAGGCCCTGATCATTCCTGGAGCGGCGAACGCATTCGGCATCTTCCTGCTGCGACAGTTCTGCGAACAGTCCCTACCGAACGAACTGATCGAGTCGGCACGCATCGACGGAGCGGGATACTTCCGCATCTACTGGAGTATCGCCATCCCGATGATTCGAGGCGGGATCGCCTTCCTCGGCATCTTCACCTTCATCGGCGCCTGGAACGACTACGTGTGGCCCCTCGTGGTACTCGTGAACCCTGGGACGCAAACACTGCAAACCGCGCTGGCCGCGCTGAACACTTTGTACGCGACCAACTACGGCTGGGTGATGGCGGGAGCGCTCATCAGCGTGCTGCCATTGATCGCGATCTTCATCATCGGGTCAAGACACTTCATCGCCAACATCGCAGCGGGCGCCGTCAAGGGCTGAGTGACCGCGAGCGTCAGTGAGCGCGAACTGGGGTCAAACGTGCTCTGTCGGGCATCCATCCGACCCTGCCACGAGGCGGCCTCATGAGATCGAAGGAAACCTGCGGATCGTCCATGGAGAGTCCTGTCTCCTACTGTGTAGTCGAGCACGAGGCGAGACTGTCCACGCGCCGACCCGCTCGCAGGCGGATCTCTGTCGTTCCCTGGTCGGGGCGGGGACTTCGTGAGCACGGACGCGACTGTCACACGTGGGAGAGGATCGCGGATAGGTCGGTGATGTGTTCCCCCGACCACTCCGTGTCTTCGTCGATCGGGTCGCCGATACCTGCACAGGGCGGTAGGAACCGGAGCGTGCTCATGCCCAGCGATTCGGCGCCTCATCCTCAGTCATGCGAGGTGCTGGTTATACGCTGCGTTTCGCTGCCTCATCCGACACGTGGCCGATGACGCGGCGGGCGTAATGCCGGCGGGCCTTCATCCGGTTGCCGCAGTCCGACATGGAGCACCAGCGTGCCGTGTTCGGTTTGCTGTGGTCGATCAGGAACTTGTTGCAGTCCGGGTTTGCGCAGGGGCGCAATCGGCCC
Source organism: Planctomonas sp. JC2975 (assembly GCF_012985205.1). Lineage (NCBI taxonomy): Bacteria > Bacillati > Actinomycetota > Actinomycetes > Micrococcales > Microbacteriaceae > Planctomonas > Planctomonas sp. JC2975. Next base: position 2,604,047 of record NZ_JABEKS010000001.1, read on the forward strand.
GGCAGCTCTCGTGTGACCCGCGCCCACTCCAGCACGATCTCGGCCGCCTCCTTGGCCGCGGCGGGTGCACGAACCTCCCATCCGAGTCCCTCGGGGGTGAAGACGGGCGTTTGGTGCACGCCCTCCAGATGACGCGCCAGGATGCCCGCCTCGGCTTCCCCGCGGATCACCGAGTGCAGCTCATCGCGCACGGCAACGAGTTTCGGGTCGTCAAGAGTCTCCACGATCGCGCCCGCCACAACGGGCGCACTGTTCAGCACTGCGAGCAGGCGGTCTTCGGTCACAGACATCTAACCAGCCTAGCGCGATTGACAAGTTAGAAAGGGAATCGTATGATCGCAATCTAACTATTTATCGATCGATTACTGGTTAGAGCGATCACGCTCCCTGCGTCGATCGACGGAAGGGTCGTCCGTGAGTACCGCTTTGATCGTGGGGCACCCCGATCTCGCAACATCCCGAGTGAACTCGGCTCTGACGGAAGCAGCGCGCTCTCTGCCGTCCGTCGACATTCGTGTCTTGAGCGATCTTTATCCGGGTGGTGGTCCGGACGTCGCCGAGGAGCAATCCGCGCTAGCGGCGGCCGACCACCTCGTTCTGCTCTACCCGACGTATTGGTATGCGCCTCCTGCGCAGCTCAAGCGCTGGCTCGACGAGGTACTGGTGCGTGGCTGGGCTTACGGCACCGGACGGCCCGGCGCTCTCGCAGGCAAATCCTTGACGGTCGTCACCTCGACCGGCGGTGACGAGCCGGGGTATCAGCCCGGCGAGCTGCACAGTTTCGCGTACGACGTCATCTTGGCGCCGATGAAGGCCACCGCGCACCGGCTGGGAATGAGGTGGCAGCCGCCGCTCGTCGTCCACGGCGTCCGTGACCTGAGTGACGACGACCTCGATGAACTCGGCCGAGCTTTTCAAGAGCTGCTATCCGAGGAGCGTCAGCCCGAAGCGTCGGACCGGAGCGTCGCGTGACGAGTGTGCGCACCCGACGCGTCATCCGAGCCGTTGAAAAGTTACCCCAGGGGGAAACGAAGCTCGTTCATGCTGCAAATCGTCTCGATGGGGTCCTCTGCGACCTCGAGGGCGATGCGGTGCTCGCTGGCGACACGGCTGGTCTCGGCGATGGCGAGTGCATGAGCGGCGAGCGTCTCGAGAACGCGCACGTCGACCGCATGTGAGCGGCCGAACGGCATCTCCACCGCGCCGATGGCCAGCACGCTGCGTCGCCGGCCAGGAACGTCGGAGACCACAGCGAACGTTCTTGTGCTGTCACTGCCGTAATGCGAGCGCAGGTATTGATCGTTTTGAAGCAGCAGCGCAGCATGCGAAGTCGACAGCGGACCGAGTGTAGAAATGATCTCCGCCGCCAGCGGACCGCCTTCCGGGTGCTCGTCGGAGGTGTTGAATGCGGCCGCATACGACACGAGCGCGGTCCGCCAAACCGTGTCGAGTACCTCGGGGATCTCGATGTCATGGCGGACAAGATCCCGGTAGCCGTCGCACAGTCTCATGCAGCGCCTCAAGTGGTTTTCGGCACGCGTGGCCTCCGCGAGGTCGTCAGCCACATGCCCTTCGAGCTCGACGACGCGCTGACCATCAGGCACGGTGGGTCTGGCATAGATCTCGTCCCCATTGACGACGAGATCGAAAGCGGCAAATACAGATTCGGTGACGCGGTCCATGATCGACCCTTCCGTGCACCAGCATGCGCGCCAAGGTAGAGACCGGCAACGGCGGATCTGACTTCGACCGACCCACATGCGCCGGACTCGACACTGCGGGGACAGATCGAAACGCACTAAGGGTGTTGTTCATGCGTCTTCGATCTCGTTACGGACGCACGAAAGGCACGGAGAACCAACCAGCTAACGAGTTCGGCAACGCCCGCATCGAAGGCGACCGGCGCCCGCACGCCGATCCGTCGCTGACGCGTTGAGTCGGCAACGGCACTTCGCGGCAGCCGGCTTCAATTCCGGCGTCGTGGAGGGTCGTCTACTGGGACGGTCCGTCTCGGCGGTCGCTTTGTGCCGGGCAGGACAGACCGTCATCTGTCTGCACGAACGTGGCGACCCCGCCGCACCTATGACGTGCGGGTGGGGTTGGCGAGGGGTTGATCTGGGGGGAGGACGCACCAATGCTGAGCCCATGACCACGAGCCGAATCGACGATGTCCGGGATGCTCGTGCCACGTATGCGAGAAGCGACCGGCCCTGCCATCCCCGGGCGGCGGCCACAATGTGTCTTGGTCGGCGTCGCTGGACGGATTAGCTGCCATGAACCAGGGAGGTTGTCGCATATGGCGGATCGCGTAGACGAGAGGTATCTCGACAGAGAAGGAAGAGGGTTGCCGCGCGGCGTGCGCACGGCATCCGAGTGGGCGTGGCGACTGCTGGTCATCGCAGCTCTTGTCGCCGTCGTGGTGTATCTGATCGTGGTCTTTCAGGACGTCGTCGTGCCACTCCTGGTGGCGCTTCTCGTTTGCGCCTTGGTCGCCCCGACGGTTGCTGGGCTCCGGCGCCGTCATTGGCCGAAATGGATCGCCATTCTGGTCTGCCTGGTGGTGTTGATCGTCGTGGTTGCCGGCCTTGTGCTGCTCGTGGTGTGGCAGGTGCGTGTCGGGCTGCCGCAGTTGGAGCGGGAATCCACGGCCTCATACACCCGGCTCAGGGACGCCCTGCGCGAGCCGCCATTCGACATCACGGATCGCCAACTGGCGGGGTACTTCTCCCAGGCGGCCGACTTCCTCCGGAAGGATTCAGCATCCATCCTCGGTGGTGCGCTGAAAGTGGGTGCGGCCACCGGTCACGTGCTGGCCGGATCGCTGATCGCCCTGTTCGCCACGATCTTCATCCTGATCGACGGGGCGGGAATCTGGCGCTGGATCGTTCGCCTCTTCCCACGTACCGCGACGCCGGGATTGACCGCGGCGGGGGAGGCCGGCTGGCGCACATTGACCAGCTTCATTCGAGTGCAGATCGTCGTGGCGCTCGTGAACGCCGTGGGGATCGGCCTCGTCGCGTTCTTCCTCGGACTGCCGCTCGCGATTCCGATCGCGGTGATCGTACTGCTGGCGTCCTTCATACCCGTGATCGGTGCCATCGTCTCCGGCATCGTCGCCGTCGTGATCGCCCTGATCTTCGGCGGCCCCATCCAGGCGATCATCATGCTCGCCGGTGTGCTCGGCGTGCACCTTCTGGAAGCGCACGTTCTTCAACCGCTCCTGGTCGGCGGTGCTGTGAAGGTGCATCCGCTGGCTGTCGTGGTGGGAGTCGCGGCGGGCACCGGACTCGCCGGTGTTCCCGGCGCCCTGTTCGCCGTGCCCTTCCTCGCCGTCGCCAACGCCATGATCACGGCCATGCTGCACTCCGGTCGCCAACCCGCTCCTATCGACGAGCACGGTGACACCGAAACGGCGCCGCACCACGAAAGCGAGATCACCGGACCGCCGGCCGGAGCAGAGACAGATCGATAGCACCCGCACCGAACGATTGCCGGCCCGCACCGGACGCGCAGCGGGCCGGTAGTCTTCTCGCATGTGTTCAATGCACTCTTCGTGGTGGCTGCTTTAGCAGCCGATTGACGCATGTTCGCGGGCTGCACGGCAGTCCGCGAGAGTCGCGGAGTCCTTTCCCCGTGCGGCCCCTCATCGGAAGGGGACCGCCATGGATTCGTTCGCCGCCGCTCGCTCACGCATGCCCGACCTCGAAGCCCGCATCGCCGCCAACCCGGGAGCGTTTCGAATCCTCACCGGAGAACGACCGACGGGACGATTGCACCTCGGGCATTACTTCGGAACCATTCGAGAACGGGTGCGCCTCCAGACGCTTGGCGTTGACACGTTCGTGATCCTCGCGGACTACCAGGTCATCACTGACCGCGACACCTCTGCCAACGTCGCCGACAGCGTCGACTCCGCGGTTCTGGACTATCTCGCGGCGGGACTCGACCCCACCAGGACGACGATCTTCACCCACTCGGCCGTTCCCGTACTGAACCAGCCGATGCTGCCGTTCCTAAGCCTGGTGACCGAGGCGGAACTACGCCGAAACCCAACCGTGAAGGCCGAACTGGCCGCATCCGAGCGGGCACTGAGCGGCCTGCTGCTCACCTACCCCGTGCACCAAGCTGCCGACATCCTCTTCTGCAAAGGCAACCTCGTCCCAGTCGGAAAGGACAACCTGCCGCACGTCGAGCTGACCCGCACCATCGCCCGCCGATTCAACGACCGCTACGGGCGGATCTTCCCGGAACCCGAAGGCATGGTCACCCATGCGCCGGAGATCCCCGGAGTCGACGGTCGAAAGATGTCCAAGAGCTACGGCAACGCGATCGCACTGTCGATGACCGCAGACGAAACCGCGGACGCGATCCGACGCACCCGCACCGACGCCGAACGCACCATCACATACGATCCGGAAGGTCGCCCCGCCGTTTCCGGGCTGCTCTCCACCGCAGCCTTATGCCTCGGCACGACCCCCGGGCAGGTCGCCGACCAGATCGGCGACCGCGGAAGCAGAGCACTCAAGACCCTCACCACCGACGCAGTCAACGACTTCCTCACCGAGCACCGGCGTCGACGCATCGAGCTGGAATCGGACCCCCGCATCGCCTGGGACGTTCTTCGGGCCGGAAACGAAGCGGCGAACCGCATCGCAAACACCACGCTCGCCGAGGTCCGCGACCGCATGGGGATGAGCTACGCGAACGTCCGATAGCTGATCGGTCAGCGCGCGGCGTCGTCGAGCACGTTGTCGATCCACTCGTGCACGCGCATGGACCATCGACCGTCACGGCAGTATTGTCGGCCCGTGTCGAGGCGAATCCGGAGCGCGAGCGCGGCGATCATCATCGTCCTCGCACTCAGCGGTTGCACGACGGCAAGCAGTCAGCCGCGGTCAACGGCGACGGTGAACCGGGCCCCCATCGCAAGCACGTCAGCGGCACCTCCGGCGAAGCCCATCGTGGATCCATCTGCAGGTGTCTCGACGGTGTGCAGGTGCGTATGCGAATGCCGGGAGCGCGGCGGGGAAGGCACCGCAAGAGCCTACGGGCACCCCTGCAACGCAACCTTGGTACTGACGGCTTCCCAGGGACTCGATCACACGCATCACGCGGTGCGCTGCGACCTCGAATCGGGGACACGGACACGGGCACCGAGGTGATCCGGCCGCTTGGGTAGATGAAGAGGTTTCGCGAACGGGTGCGAGGCACGGACACCGTTGGAACGGCTCACTCCCCCTACATCGAAGCCATATCCGCGAACCGCGAGAAGTGCCCCTGGAACGCGACGGTCACGGTCCGCGTCGGGCCGTTGCGGTGTTTGGCCACGATGAGGTCGGCCTCGCCCGCCCGCGGGTTGTCCTTCTCGTAGGCGCTTTCGCGATGCAGCAGGATGACGACATCGGCGTCCTGCTCGATCGACCCCGACTCGCGCAGGTCGCTGAGCGCGGGCAGCTTGTCGGCACGCTGCTCGGGTCCACGGTTCAGCTGGGAGAGCGCAACGACGGGGACCTGCAGTTCCTTCGCGAGCAGCTTGAGCGCACGCGAGAACTCGCTGACCTCCTGTTGGCGACTCTCGACGCGCTTGCCGCTCGTCATCAGCTGCAGGTAGTCGATGACGACCATCCGGAGGCCGACGCGCTGCTTGAGCCGACGGCACTTCGCACGGATCTCGACGAGCGTCATGTTCGGGCTGTCGTCGATGTACAGGGGAGCGTCGTTGATGCGTCCGCGGGTCGAAGCGATCGTGGTCCAGTCGCGCTGGTCGACCGTGCCCTTGCGCATGTTCTGAAGCGGAACGGATGCCTCGGCCGACAGCAGACGCATCGCGATCTCGCTCCGCCCCATCTCGAGCGAGAAGAAGATGGTCGGCAGATCGTGATGGATGGCGGCGGCCCGGGCGAAGTCCAGCGCCAGCGTCGACTTACCGAGTGCGGGTCGCGCGGCGACGATCACCATCTGCCCCGGATGCAACCCGTTGGTGAGTTCGTCGAGGTCGGCGAATCCGGTCGGCACGCCCGTCATGCTGCCGTCTTTGTGCTTCGCTGCCTCGATCTCGTCGATGGCAGCGGTGACGGCATCCGTCAGTGGGATGTAGTCCTCTGTTTCCTGATGACCGGTCACCGAGTAGATCTCGGCTTGGGCCTCGTTGACGAGGTCGAGCACCTCGCCCTCGCCGTTGTATCCCATCTGCGTGATGCGGGTGCCCGCCTCGACGAGGCGACGCAGCAATGCTCGCTCGGCCACGATCTCGGCGTAGTAGCCGGCGTTGGCCGCTGTCGGCACCAGGCTCGTGAGGGAATGCAGGTACTCGGGACCGCCCGCCCGGCTCAGATCGCCGGTCTTGCTCAGCTCGTCGGTGACGGCGATCACGTCAGTGGGTTCGCCGCGTGAGTAGAGCGAAAGGATCGCCTCGAAGACGACCTCGTGCTTCGGGATGTAGAAGTCGCCACCGCGCACGGTCTCGACGACATCCGCAACGGCATCCTTGCTCAGGAGCATTCCGCCGAGAGCGCTCTGCTCGGCGAGCAGGTCATGCGGAGGCGTGCGCTCCGTCGATCGACGTTCGGGTTCGGGTCCGCCATCGGCAAGACCCAGGTGAGCGATCGACACCCAGACCTCCTGTTATCCCCCCGGTGCCGGCCCAATGCCGGCTCTACCTCTTCGACTTCGCGCTCGGAGCGGATCCACCGCTCATCACGTCGCGTTCCTTGTGGGCACAACGCATCAGCGGTGTCCTCCAGCAGTGCTCTTCAACGGTCTCAGTCACCCCCGACAAAGACCCTCGAATCGCGCTCGGCACCCCATCGCCTGCAACGCTGACCCACCCTAGGGAAGCCTCTCCGCACAGCACAACTCAGCCTGTGGATAACTCTGGGGACAATCTGCGTGAAACGCCGACGGCTGTGTGCACAAGGTGTGAGGAATTCTGGGGATAACCAAGAAAGTTCACCGCGTTTATGCTGCCTGACCAGGTAAATAGTTATCCCGGCCCTGTGTGTAAAAACTCGTCGAATCCTGTGGCAAGCGCACGTCACGACACTCCCGACATGTGGACAAAGCTTGCGGAAAGTGAGGCGAGGTGTTAGCTCACGACGGGTCGGCGGCCGACGTCCCAGAGTGCTCAGAAGAGCGTCGACTCGACGTTCGGCATCCGCTCTTCCATGTTGCGTAAGGCATGCAACGGATCGCTACATGCGGCCTTGCATACCCGGGTACCAGCGGCACCGCCGCGCGCTGTGCGGGTGCCCATGAAACCGTCCGGACATCCGATGTTTCCCGGCTGGCAATGTGGCTTGGCAATCGGATCGGAGTTCGGTTCGGCGATCATCAGCTGCCACCCTCACGGGTGCTCGGCCGGAAGTCCGGGTCCGCCTTCCGACGAATCCAGCCGCCGCACGGCCGGAGCGCCGCCAGCCGCACACGCGAAACGGGCCGCACCCAGAAGAGGATGCGGCCCGTTTCGCGAGAAGAGCGACGCCTACTTCGCGGCGACCACCTGAAGGGTGATCGTTGCGTTGATGTCGTCGCGCAGCTTGATGGTCGCCTCGTGCGTTCCGACCGACTTGATCGGCGCGGCGATCTCGATCTTGCGCTTGTCGACGGCACCGATACCGGCGGCCTCGACGGCGGCGGCGATGTCGGCCGGCTTCACCGAACCGAACAGACGGCCCTCGGCGCCGGCCTTGACGGTGAGCTTCACCTTCGTGGCCTGCAGCTTCGCCTTGAGGTCCTGAGCCTCTTCGATCGTCGCGTGCTCGCGAGCGGCACGTGCCGAACGGATCTGCTCGACCTGCTTCTCGCCACCACGGGTCCACGCGATCGCGAAGCCCTGCGGGATGAGGTAGTTGCGGGCGTAGCCGTTCTTGACCTCGACGACGTCACCGGCCGAACCGAGGCCGGAGACCTCGTGAGTCAGAATGAGTTTCGACATGGGGGTGACTCCTAACGGCCCGAGCCGGCGTACGGCAGCAGGGCCATCTCGCGGGCGTTCTTGACGGCCTTCGCGATGAGGCGCTGCTCCTGCACGGAGACACCGGTGATACGACGGGCACGGATCTTGCCGCGCTCGGAGATGAACTTGCGCAGGGTGGCGACGTCTTTGTAATCGATGACGCCGACGCGGACGGTCTTCGCCGGAGCAGCGTTCTTCCCGTCCTTACCCTTGCGGATCGGCTTGCGGCGGTCGCCGCTCGACTTTCCAGCCATGGTTTTTCCTTCGGATGATGCGGATGCCCGTGCTCAGGCATCCGCGGAATGCTTGTTATCGCGGCTCGCGCCGCTCGGCTCAATCGCTTCGGCGATGCAAGCACGCTTGCGTCGCACTCGGCTCAATCGCCTCTAAAAGGGGGTCTCGTCGCTGTAGTTGCCCGGCGTGTTCCACACGTCGGAGCTCGAGTCGGACCCGGTGGACGGCGCCCACTGGTCGTCGTTCGACGGCGCACTGCCTACGCGGCCGCCACCTCCCGACGACTGAGCGCGCGTGACGGACGCGGTGGCGTAACGCAGCGACGGCCCGATCTCATCGATCTCGAGCTCGATCGACGTGCGTCGCTCGCCTTCCTTCGTCTCGTACGAGCGCTGCTTGAGCCGCCCGGTTGCGATGACCCTGGAACCCTTGGTCAGTGATCCCGCAACGTGCTCGGCGAAATCACGCCAGACGCTTGCACGCAGGAACAGAGCCTCGCCATCCTTCCACTCGTTTGCCGCACGGTCGAAGGTGCGCGGAGTGGATGCGATGGTGAAGTTGGCAACGGCCAGCCCGTTCTGCGTGTAACGCAGCTCCGGGTCGGCGGTGAGGTTGCCCACCACGGTGATGATGGTCTCGCCTGCCATCGGACTAGGCGCCTGCCTTGTCGGCCTTGCGGGCCGCCTTCTCGTCGGCACGCTTCGCAGCGGCGGCGACCTGGGCGATGGCTTCCTCGGCACGCAGCACCTTGGTGCGCATGACGGCCTCGGAAAGGTTCAGCTGGCGGTCGAGCTCCTGCGTGGACGCGGACTCAGCAGTGAAGTCGACGACGGCGTAGATGCCCTCTGACTTCTTGTTGATTTCGTAAGCCAGGCGGCGCTTGCCCCAGATGTCGACCTTGTCGATGGTTCCACCATCCGTGCGGATGACGTTGAGGAACTTGTCAAGGCTGGGAGCAACGGTGCGCTCATCGATCTCCGGATCGAGGATGACCATCAACTCGTACTGATGCATGACTAACCCACCTCCTCTGGACTAGAACGGCTGCAGTATTTCTGCAGCAGGAGGGTTGTGCATCGTGTCCACCCCGCACGAGCGGGTGCCCGGAGGGCAGACAACCTGTAAATAGTACCGGAATAGGTACGGACCAGCCAATTCGCCGCTGCCACCGCGTTTGTTCGGTGCCTAGAGGTTTCACGTCAACCGACCGCCGCGACGGCGGTCGGCGTCACGGCGAAGGCCAGAAATGGCGTTCGCTCCTAGCTCCAGCGCGCCGCTCCGTAGGCTGGCCCCATGCCCCACACGTCTCTGAGCATCGCTGTCGTCGCGCTGCACACATCGCCCTTCGCCGCGCCAGGGTCCGGCGACGTCGGCGGCATGAACGTGCTGGTGCGGGCGACGGCCGAGCGGATGGCATCCGAGGGGCATCACGTCGAGGTGATCACGCGACGCTTCACGCCGGACCTTCCCGCCGTCAGCACGCGGCCGTCCGGAGTGGTGCTGCGTCTCATCGACGCCGGACCCGCCACTCTGCGACCGAAGGGCGAGCAGGAGGCGTTCGTCGCGGCGTTCCGTCGGGGGCTGGATGACGTCGGCGACATCGACATCGTGCACTCGCACCACTGGCTCGCCGGCATGGCAGGGCTTCCGTTCGCTCGCGACCGTCGCGTGCCCCACGTGCAGAGTTTCCACAGCATCGCGGCGCATCCGTCGACCGCGTTGAGCGAGGGGGAGCGGCCGGAGTCGGCCGGGCGACTCTCCGGTGAGGAATGGCTGGCCACAGAGTCCGACGCCATCGTCGCCGTCAGTCATGCCGAGGAGCACACGATCGCCGCGAGGCTCGGCGCCGATCCGGAGCGGGTCCACGTCGTGCTTCCCGGGGTGGATGCCACTCTCTTCCACCGCGCGCCCCGCACGGTCGATCCGCGTCCCTACGTCGTCACCGCCGCTCGCATCGAGCCGCTGAAGGGCCTCGACCTCGCCATCAGCACGATCGCGGCCATCCCGACCGAACGGCGGCCGGATCTCGTCATCGCCGGCGGCCCGACGGATGGCTATGAATCCCATGTCGACGAGCTGCACGCTCTTGCGGCCGATCTGGGCGTGACGGATCGCGTGCGCTTCGTCGGCCCGCTCTCTCGCGAGGATCTCGCTGAACTGTTCGCGCACGCATCCGCCGTGCTCGTGCCGTCGCACTCCGAGACGTACGGGCTCGTCGCGCTCGAGGCGGAGGCGAGCGGTGTTCCCGTGCTGGCGTCGGCATCCGGCGGTCTGCTCGAGGCCGTGAGCCAACGCGCGGCTGCGCTGCTGCCGACGAGGGACCCGCTGGAGTGGGCGCGACGGCTGACGGAGCTGCTCGACGATGACATCCTGTGGAACTCGCTGTCGGCGGCCGGCCTCCGCTTCGCCCACGAGCGCACCTGGGACCGCACCGTGCACGAGACGATCGGGGTCTACCGTGATCTGCTGGGCCGCGCCGCTCACGAGTCGTGGCGGAACTGCGCGTGAATCCGTTCGCGGGCGTGCGGTCTGTGCTCTTCGTGCACGCCCATCCCGACGACGAGACGCTGTCGTCGGGCGGCCTGATCCTGTGGCTCGTCGAGCGTGGCATCCGGGTCGCGCTGCTCACCGCGACGCGCGGCGAACGCGGAGGGGTCGTGCCCGAGTTGCAGGCCGAGATCGGCGACGATCCCGACGTTCTTACGCGCATCCGACTGGGCGAACTGGAGCGCGCCGTGCGGTCGTTGGGCATCGCCGATGCCTTCTTCTTGGGCGACCCTCCTGCACGCGCCGACCACCGGCCACCGAGGCGGTACAGCGACTCCGGGATGCGCTGGGTCACCCCAACGCTCGCGGGTCCCGTCGACGACGCCCCGGCCGCGGCCCTCACCCTGGCGCCCGAGTCCGAGATCGTTGCGGACATCGCTGCGCTCATCCGCCACCTGACTCCGGACCTCGTCGTCAGCTACGACGACCAGGGCGGATACGGACATCCGGACCACCGAGCCATTCGCGCGGCCGCACTCGCGGCCAGCAAACAGGAGGGCGTGCCGTTCGCCGAGCTCAGTGCACCCGATGCGACTGACGCCTACGTCGTCGACGCCGATGACCGTCTGGACGCGATCGCTGATGCCCTCCGCGCCCACGCCACGCAGGTCACGGTCGACGGCACCCACGTTGTGCACTCCGGCGGCCAGCGCGAGCCGATCGTCACGTCGTTCGGCGTCCGCCTCGTCGGGTAACCGACTATGCCGGTGACTGCCCGGCCCACCACTCGCGGAGCCGGCGTTCCACCTCGTCGTGCGGCAGCGGACCCTCGTCCAGCCGCAGGTCGAGCAGGAACTTCATGGCCTTGCCGACCTCGGGTCCCGGCTTCAGTCCGAGTATCTGCATGACCGCTGTGCCGTCGAGGTCCGGACGCACGGCATCCAGCTCCTCCTGCTCCTTGAGCTCGGCGATGCGCGTCTCGAGATCGTCGTAGGCGAAGCCAAGACGATCGGCCTTGCGGCGGTTGCGGGTGGTGACGTCGGCGCGGGTCAGCTCGTGCAGGCGCTCGAGCTGGTCGCCGGCATCCCGCACGTAGCGGCGAACAGCGGAATCGGTCCAGGCGCCGTCGGCGTAGCCGAAGAAGCGCAGGTGCAGCTCGATGAGGCGGGCGACGGCGTCCACGGTGTCGTTGTCGAAGCGGAGGGCGCGCAGCCGCTTGCGGGCCAGCTTGGCGCCGACGACATCGTGGTGGTGGAAACTCACCACACCGGCGGCCTCGAGTCGCCGTGTTGCCGGCTTGCCGATGTCGTGCAGCAGGGCGGCGAGGCGCAGCACCACGTCGGGCGCCTCACCCGGATGCCGCTCCCGCTCGTACCCGATCGCCTGGTCGAGCACGGTGAGCGTGTGCCGGTAGACGTCCTTGTGGTGGTGGTGCTCATCGATCTCCAGGCGCAGCGCAGGCAGCTCGGGCAGAACCCGCTCGGCCAGCCCGGTCTCGACGAGCAACTCGAGCCCGGGCCGCGGGTCGTCGCTGGCGAGCAGCTTCACGAGCTCGTCGCGGATCCGCTCGGCACTGATGATCTCGATGCGGTCCGCCATGGCCGTCATCGCTGCGACGGTGTCGTCACTGACGGCGAATCCGAGCTGGGATGCGAAGCGCGCCGCCCGCAGCATGCGCAGCGGATCGTCACCGAAGGAGATCTCGGGCGTGATCGGCGTGCGGAGCATATGCGCGACGAGATCGTCGACGCCGTCGGACGGATCGACGAGCACGACCTCCGGCACACGAAGCGCGAGTGCGTTCACTGTGAAGTCGCGACGGATCAGATCGCCATCGAGGCTGTCCCCGAACTCCACTTCCGGCTTCCGCGTCGACCCGTCGTAGCTGTCCGCCCGATAGGTCGTGATCTCCACGGTGTCGTCGCCGATTCGGGCCCCGATCGTGCCGAACTGGCGGCCGATGTCCCACCAGGCATCCGCCAACGGCTTCACGATCTCGATCGTGCGCTCCGGGCGTGCATCCGTCGTGAAGTCGAGGTCGTGCACGTCACGGCCGAGCAGGGCGTCGCGCACCGGTCCGCCGACGAGGGCCAGCTCATGGCCCGCCTCGGCGAACGCCGTGGCGAGGCGCGAGACGGTACGGGACTCCGCTGTTTCGCGCAGGCGCGCGAGGGACTCGGCGACGCTCTGCATAGTGGTCGCCAGTCTACCGGCGGCCGGAAGCGCATCCGGCGGCCCATCACCGGTAGGGCCGATACCGGAGAAACCGATGCTCGCTGCAAGGTAGGTAACAGATGCTTGTGAGCCCGCGGCATCCGCCGCTCCTTCCCCGGATTCGGTCGCCTTCGTCCCCGTACAATTGCCGTCATGCTCCCCGTCGAACCCTGCGCTGCCGCATGCGGCTGAGTCGCAGACCCCGGGGATTCCGCCGGAGCGCGCTGTGGATGGCGTGCGCGGCCGTCGTGCTGACGGCGCTCGCGCCGACGGCCGCTCAGCCGGCCCATGCTGCGACCGCGCTGAACTCCGACGCCGGTGCCGCCGCGGTCTCCTTGTACGCCGGCAACGCCGGCACGGAATCGTCCGGCGAGTCCGTGACCGTCACCGTCAGCATCGGCAACTCGTCGTCGAATGTGGTCGGACCGGGCACCGCGACGATCTCCCTGACCGAGAAGCCGCTGGCCACGAGGGACTCGCTGAACGCCTGGCTCAAGCCGGACGGCGACCACGCCTCGACCAGGGTCATCGCGACGACACCGACTCAGGGGGTTACGGCCGGCACCAACCAACGCGTCGCCACGGTCACGATCCCGGCCGCTGCCGTCGGGTTGAGCGGACCCACGGCCGTCTACGGACTGCAGGCGACGGTGACGTCCTCGGGCGGAACCGTCGGCACCGGTTACTCCACCCTCGCCTACGTCGGAGACGGCGTGCAGCAATCGGTCGGACTCGCCATCGCGATGCCCATCACGGTGCCGCCCACCTCATCCGGCCTCATCGCTGCTGACGATCTGGCGACCTATACGGCGCCCGACGGCCTGCTCACCCGTCAGCTCGAGGTCGCGAGGGATCATCCCTCGATCGCCATCGCGATCGACCCGATGATCATCGCGTCCATCCGGGTGTACGGCAGTTCCGCGCCGGCCAGCGCGCAGAACTGGCTCAACGAGCTCGACAACACGCTGAGCAACGACTCGTTCCCGCTGCAATACGGCGATGCGGATGTCGCCAGCCAGCTCCAATCCGGCATCACCTCGCTGCTCAGCCCGACGTCGTTCGGCTATGCCATGGATCCGAGGAACTTCCCCGCGCCGCTCGAGGTGGGCGAGACGCCGCAACCCACTCCGACGACCGGCACGAACCCGTTCGTGACCCCCACGCCGACAGCCACGCAGCCGACGTCGAACGTGCCGACGACCGCGCAACTCCTGTCCTGGCCGTACACGTACAGCGGAATCGCATGGCCGGCGGACGCCAGCCTGCGCACCAGCGACGTCGAGGCGCTGGCGAAGAGCGGATACCAGTCGACGATCATCTCGGGATCCAACACCAACCAGACGTCGCTCTCTACCACGCCGAACGCACCGCTGCCGGTCAAGGGCGGCACTGCACTCGTCACCGACCAGGGCGTGAGCACTGCGTTGCGGGCCGTGGTCTCGGCCGCCACCACGGACGAGCAGAACGCAGCCCTCGCGTCCGTGTCCGCGCAGCTGGCCGAGATCGGCGAGCACAACAGCGGCGGCGTCATCCTGGCCGGACTCGATCGGGACTGGCCGACGAACGCCGCCGACACGACTCGCGCTCTGTCGTCCGTCTTCTCGCTGCCCTGGGTGACCACCTCATCGCTGCATGACGCGCTCGCGGCTCCGGCGAGCGACGGACTCGAGCTCACGGATGTCACGCAAGACGGCACCCGCACCGCCGGCGTGCAGACTCTCAGCAGCGCCGCCGGCCGCCTGGATGCCTTCTCCACCGTGCTCACGGATCCCACGGTGCTCACCGGCCGCACTCGCAACCAGCTCCTGTCGCTGCTCGGCGTCGGATGGCGCCAGCCGGACAACAACTGGGGTGCGGCCGTCGCGGAGTTCCAGAAACAGGCGAGTGACACCGTCGCATCCGTCCAGATCGAGCCGACGGGCAAGATCACGGTGGCGAGCGCGCAGAGCCTGATCCCCGTCACGGTCACGAACAAGTTCAGCCTGCCGGTGAACATCGTGCTCACGGCAACGCCGTCGAACGGGCGCCTCGACGTCGAATCCGACACGGCCAAGACGATTCCCGCTGCCACCAGCAGCACCGTCGCGGGCAGCGCGAAAGTCCTGGTGCCGGTCAAGGCGCGACTCGGGAACGGCAGCGTCAAGCTCGGCCTGCAGCTCTACAGTCCGACCGGGCTGCCGATCGGGTCGCCGCAGACGTCATCCATCGAGGTCCATGCCGACTGGGAGGGCCTCGGTGCGCTGATCCTCGGCATCGCCGTCGTGCTGTTCTTCGGTTTCGGACTGACCCGCAGCATCGTGCGCCGGGTGAGGTCGCGCGGCAAGCCGGCCGATGCCGGCGACAGCGAACCGCTCTCCGACGGAACCACGGCGACGGATGACCCCGCCCACGATCCGGAAGGAACCCCCGACGCAGATGCAGTCACCGCAGAACCTTCCTCCGACGGATCCGCGGGCGACTCGCCCGGAAGCAGCGCAGCCGGAAGCCAGGACGCTGCGCCACAGGACGCCGGATCCGGAGAATCCGCCGTCGGCACCGGAGACGGAACGCCGCGTGGCTAGCGTCGGCCGCGCGAGCGCGATGCTCGCCTCGGGGACGATGGTGTCCCGCGTACTCGGGTTCGTGCGCTCCTGGGTGCTGATCCAGGCGATCGGCGTCATCGCCGTGGGTGCGAATGCTTACGGCACCGCCACCCAAGTGCCGAACAGCATCTACGCGATCATCGCGCAGGGCCTCCTGTCCGCCATCCTTGTGCCGCAGATCGTGCGTGCATCGGTGCATGCGGATGGCGGCAAGGCCTACATCAACAAGCTGGTGACGCTCGGGATACTCATCTTCGCCGGAGTCGCGATCGTCGCCACTCTGATGGCGCCATGGCTTGCGCAGCTGTTCGGCGCCCGCGGAGACTTCGCGGGCCTGGTCACGGCCTTCGCCTACTGGTCACTGCCGCAGATCTTCTTCCTCGGTCTCTACACGCTTCTCGGTGAGGTGCTGAACGCACGCAAATCGTTCGGTCCGTTCACCTGGGCGCCGGTCTTCAACAACGTCGTGAGCATCGCAATGCTGCTCGTGTTCATCCTCGTCTTCGGCACCCAGGCGCAGCACCCGCGGCCGCACGCCACGGCTTGGACGCCAGGCATGATCGCGCTGCTCGGCGGTGGCGCCACGCTTGGCATTGCGGTGCAAGCGCTCGTGCTGTTCTTCTTCTGGCGGAAGGTCGGACTGAAGTTCCGCTTCGACTTCAAGTGGCGCGGAGTCGACCTTGGCACCGCCGGCAAGGCCGCGGGCTGGACGTTCGCCATGCTGCTGCTCACCCAGCTGGCGGCTGTCATCGAAACGAACGTCGCCAACACCGTCGGTGACAGCAACCACTTCGCGTCCGTCGCAGCGATGACGCAGTCCTGGCTCATTTTCATGCTGCCGCACTCGATCATCGCGGTGTCCATCGTCACCGCCTTCTACACACGGATGGCTGAGCACGCTCGCGAGGGCGACATCACCTCGTTCCGTACCGACTTCTCAACGGCAACACGTTCGATTTCGGCTCTGATCAGCTTTTTCTCGGTCGCGATCATCGTTGCCGCGTATCCGATCGCACGCGTCTTCACTGAGGATTACAGCCAAATGGGCAACGTGCTGATTGGATACGCGGCCGGTCTCGTGCCGTTCTGCATCCTTTTCGTCATCCAGCGAGCCTTCTACTCCCTTGGCGACACCCGTACGCCGTTCCTCTTCACACTCGCCCAGGTCGTCGTCGTCATCGCCGGCGTGCTGCTCTGCCTGTTGGCCGATCCGCAGTATCGCGCGATGTCCATCGCCTTCGCGGTCTCCGCCGCAGGAACCGTGCAGGCGATCATCGCCGCCTTCCTATTGCGTAGGCGCGTGCGTGGCTTCGATGGGCGCCGAATCTTCCGGGGTCTGTGGCGATTCCTTCTTTCGGCACTCGTCGCTGGCGGGGCAGGCTTCCTCGTGCTCTTCCTCCTGGGCGGATACACGAGCGGGTTCGCTGTCCACGGCATCATCACCTCTGTGCTCTCGATCGCCGCCGTGGGCGTGGTCATGCTCGCCGTCTACGCAGGAATGCTGCGGCTGCTCCGAACCCAGGAGTTCGGTGCCGCCTGGGCCATGGTCCAGGGCCGCCTTCCGCGACGTTCTGGGCGTTCGTGAGCGGAGCACCTTCTGGGCGCGGGGGTGCCTCAGGGGGCGCGGAATAGCATCCGCCTACACTGTGTTTCACACGTAGCAAGCGCTGGACCAGTGAGTCTGACGCTGGCACGCAGAGGGTGAACCGTCTCAGGCGGTTGCTCCCGGCGCAGTACAACGAGGAGAGCACGTGCGGCAGATCATCATCATCGGTTCCGGCCCTGCCGGTTACACCGCGGCAATCTACGCGGCCCGCGCCAATCTGGAGCCGCTCGTCATCGCCAGTTCCGTCGAGGCGGGCGGTGAGTTGATGAACACCACAGAGGTGGAGAACTTCCCGGGATTCCCAGACGGCATCATGGGACCCGACCTGATGGCGAAGCTGCAGGTGCAAGCCGAGAAGTTCGGCGCCGAGGTGCTGTACGACGACGTCGTATCGCTCGAGCTCTCCGAGGAGATCAAGAAGGTCACCGTCGGAAGCGGCGAGACGTTCGAGGCCAAGACGGTGATCTTCGCGACCGGATCCGCGTACCGCAAGCTCGGGCTTCCCGAGGAGGAGCACCTCTCCGGTCACGGCCTGTCGTGGTGCGCGACGTGCGACGGATTCTTCTTCCGCGAGAAGACCATCGCGGTCGTCGGCGGAGGAGACTCAGCCGTCGAGGAGGCCACGTTCCTCACACGCTTCGCGTCGAAGGTCTACGTGATCCACCGCCGCGACCAACTGCGTGCATCCAAGATCATGCAGGATCGCGCGTTCGAGAACGACAAGATCGAGTTCGTTTGGAACAGCGAGGTCGTCTCGATCAACGGTGACGGCGCTGTCGACGGCGTGACGCTGCGCGACACGGTCACGGGGGAGCAGCGTGTGCTGCCCCTCGACGGACTCTTCGTCGCCATCGGCAACGACCCTCGCACGCACTTGGTGCACGGCCAGCTCGATCTCACCGGCGAAGGGACCATCGCCGTCGCCGGTCGTAGCTCGAAGACCAACCTCGAGGGTGTTTTCGCCGCGGGCGACGTTGTCGATCCGACCTACCGTCAGGCCGTCACCGCCGCAGCGAGCGGAACCGTCGCCGCCCTGGACGCCGAGCATTACCTGGCCGCCCTCGAGCAGGCCGAACACGAGGCGCTGACCCTCGCGAACTGACTCTTCGGATGCCGCGCAGCGGCTTCCCGAATCCAGACCCTATAGAAGGAGAACAATGTCCACCGCCAAGTCCGTCACCGACGCCTCGTTTCAGCAGGACGTCCTCGACAGCGAGAAGACCATCCTGGTCGACTTCTGGGCCGAGTGGTGCGGTCCGTGTCGCGCGGTCGCGCCGATCCTCGACCAGATCGCCGCTGAGCACGGCGACAAGATCGAGATCGTCAAGCTGAACGTCGACGAGAACCCGCAGACCGCTTTCAAGTACCAGATCACGTCGATCCCGGCACTGAAGGTCTACCAGGGCGGAGAGGTCGTCAAGACCGTCATCGGCGCCAAGCCGAAGCCCGCCCTCGAAGCCGACCTGGCCGCCTACATCTCGTAGTCGGTCGCAGGCTCGCACGCCCGCCCGGCATACGCCGGGCGGGCGTTTTCTATCTCCGGCCCTCTCGCGGATCATCGGCCGCACAGTACCGCTCGTCGAGCCCGTCGAAGCCAGCGACTTGAAGACGCTCGCTTCGACGAGTTCAACCGGCGGCTACCGGTCACCACCCGCACCTCGAACCCCAGCAAGTTCGCGGACAGGCATCCCCTACCATGGAATCCACGCCCAGAACGGAATGACACGTGATTGAAAACGGCAGCCTGCGCAGCGCAGGCAACAACCTCGACCCCTGGTACTCGCACTACGCGCAGCGCACGGCCGGCCTGGCCGCCAGTGAGGTTCGAGCTCTGTTCGCCGTCGCCTCGAGGCCCGAAGTGGTCTCGCTGGCGGGCGGCATGCCGTATGTCTCCGCTCTTCCCGAGGATCTCGTCGTCGGGGCGATGGAACGCGTCATGCGCGAGCAGGGCCCCGTCGCCCTGCAGTACGGATCGGGTCAAGGCGTTCCGCTGCTCCGTGAGCAGATCACCGAGGTGATGGCGCTCGAGGGGATCAGCGCAAGCGCCGACGATGTCATCATCACGACGGGATCACAGCACGCTCTCGAGCTGTTTTCGAAGCTGTTCATCGACCCGGGCGACTTGGTGCTCGCCGAGGGACCGAGCTACGTGACGGCTCTCGTCATCTTCAAGTCGTATCAGGCGGATGTCGACCATGTGCCCATGGACGAATACGGCCTGATCCCCGAGGCGCTCCGCGAGCACATCGCGAATGCCCGTGCGGTGGGACGCAGCATCAAGTTCCTCTACACGATCCCCACCTTCCACAACCCGGCCGGGGTGACGCTCACTTGGGAGCGCAGGCTGGAGATCCTCGAGATCTGCCGCGAGAACGACATCTTGGTACTCGAAGACAATCCGTACGGACTGCTCTACTTCGATCAGAAGCCGCCGGCGGCGATGCGTTCGATCGACGAGGACGGCGTCGTGTACCTCGGTACGTTCTCCAAGACTCTCGCCCCCGGGCTGCGCGTCGGATGGGCGCTCGCGCCGCATGCCATCCGCGAGAAGCTCATCCTCGCCAACGAGGCCGCCGTGCTCAGCCCGAGCTCGTTCACTCAGCTGGTCGTCTCCCAGTACCTCAGTGACGCGGATTGGCGCGGCCAGATCGACACCTTCAGGGGTGTCTACCGCGAGCGGAAACAGGCGATGATCTCCGCACTGGAGGAGTACCTTCCCGATCTCTCGTGGACAGACCCGAACGGCGGATTCTATGTGTGGCTCACGTTGCCCGAGCCGCTGGATTCCAAGGCGATGCTGCCGCGCGCGGTGACGGAACTCGTCGCCTATACGCCCGGCACGGCGTTCTACGCGAACGGCGACGGCGCGCAGAACATCCGGCTTTCGTTCTGTTACCCGACTCCCGCGTCCATCCGGGTCGGTGTTCGCAGGCTGGCCAACGTCATCAACGGTGAGCTCGACCTGCTCGACACCTTCAAGGGATCGGGACAGCTCCGTGCGGAACGCGCGACGGCCAACACGTTCCCTCCGTCCGACCTTCGCTGACTCCTACCGGAGAAGGGCTGCACCATGACTGACTTCGAACGCCTCAACGTGCTCGTGCTCGCCGGCGGCATTTCCCACGAACGAGACGTCTCGCTGCGATCCGGCAGGCGGGTCGCGGACGGGCTCGCCGCGCACGGTCACAAGGTGACAGTGCGTGAGCCGGACGCGACGCTCCTTGCGAGCATCCGCGACGTGAATCCCGATGTGGTGTGGCCCGCTCTCCACGGAGCGAGCGGCGAGAACGGTGCACTCCGGGCCCTCCTCACGGCGGCCGGCGTGCCGTTCGTCGGCGCGGATGCGGAATCCGCCCGTCTCGCCTGGCTCAAGCCCGTTGCCAAGACGGTCGTGAGCCGGGCAGGCGTCGATACCCCGGCATCCGTCACGATTCCGACCGAGACGTTCCGCGAGCTCGGCGCCGTCAGCGTGCTCGAGG
The DNA here is from genome assembly GCF_012985205.1 of Planctomonas sp. JC2975. Taxonomy (NCBI): domain Bacteria; kingdom Bacillati; phylum Actinomycetota; class Actinomycetes; order Micrococcales; family Microbacteriaceae; genus Planctomonas; species Planctomonas sp. JC2975. The sequence goes on from NZ_JABEKS010000001.1 coordinate 2,624,603, forward strand.
CACTCGGCGACGCGCTCACACCCCCGCTCGTCGTCAAGCCGGCCGAAGGCGGATCCGCTCAGGGTGTGACCTACGTGGATGACATCGCCGATCTGCCGCGCGCCCTTGTCAACGCCTACACGTACAACGACGTCGCGTTGATCGAGCGGCGCGTGACGGGGATCGAGGTCGCCGTCACGGTTCTGGACACCGGCGCCGGTCCCATCGCACTTCCCGCCGTCGAGATCGTGCCGCGCAACGGCGTGTACAGCTTCGAGGCCAGGTACAACGCGGGGGAGACCAGTTTCTTCACGCCAGCCAGACTCACGGATGCCGCCACCTCGCGCGTCGCAGATGTCGCCATCGCCGCGCACGAGGCCCTCGGCCTCCGCCACCTCTCGCGCATCGACCTGATCGTGGATCCTTCCGGAGCGCCATGGTTCCTGGAGGCGAACGTCCTGCCGGGTCTTACGGAGACCTCGCTCGTCCCTCTGGCGATCGAGGCCGCCGGATTCGACCTCGGTGCCGTGTACGCGGGCTTGGCCGAGCAGGCGATTCGCGACGGGTTGAGCCTGGCTAGGTAGCTGCCGAGCCCGCGACGCGGGCTTGCTCCCCGCTGCGTCCGCGGCGTCTGGCATTCCGTCACTCGACGGCGTGTGTCGTCCTCGGTTTCCGAGTTTGCACGGTGCACCAGTCCGCGTAGTGCAACAGGAACAGCAACGTTTCACGTGAAACACGGTGATCCGGCACCGGTCCCGCTGGGCGCATCACGCAAGCGAAACTCGCTTGCGCCCTAGGACCCGATCCAATCCGCTCCCAAGGATCGCCCTGCGGGCTCGCGTCCAAGTCGGACTGTTCAGTTCAGCCTGCTCGTTGCGTCTCCGATGTTTCACCTGAAACGCGGTAATCCGACGCCGGTTCCAGTGGGCGCGACAGAAGCGGACCACGCTCGTGCCCTAAGGCCCGATCCACGTCCATGGATCACCCTCGTGGGCTCGCGTTCCAAGCCGGACTGCTCCTCAGTTCAAGCTGTTTGTCGCCTGCGATGTTTCACGTGAAACGCGGTGATGCGGTGAATGCCCGGCGAACCCGCGAGTCAAGCGCCGCATGGCGGGTGCTCAGATGTCCTGCCCGCCAACGTCGGTGCCCGCTGTGTGGCACGTCGACCCGAGCCCATTCGATTTGTCAGCCGCAGTTGGTTTCACGTGAAAACACGGTGATGCGGCGGATGCGCGCCCAGTCCACGATTCAAGCGCCGCCCGCATGGCTGGATGTCCGAAGTCCCATCCACCAAGGTCGGTTCCCTCTATTTCTCACGTCCACCCGAGCGATTCGGTCTGTCAGCCACAGTTGGTTTCACGTGAAACATGAACGAGTGAACGGAGTACCGTCCTGCAGTGACCGGTTGCGAGATCATCCGACGCCCTCCGAGACCATCGGATCACCGCTCGACAGTCAACAGCCCACATACCTACGTATCGAGGATGGAAGCGATCACTTGACGGTGCGAGGGTATCCGCCGTGAGACCGGGCGGTGCGAAATCATCGAGATCTCGTCAGTGTCACCAAGCGCACTGTTTCACGTGAAACATCCGCACTGGACGCCCTGCATCACTGCTGCCGCATCGCCGAGCACCGATCCCTGAGGACAGTCGACCACCAACCATCCCTGGTTGGACCGCCTGAGCCAGCGCGAGATCGACCGCGAAAACCAGCTTGAGAACGACGGCGCCCCGCGAAAACGAACATTTGCGCGAGCGTTGAACGAGCGCGGGAGAAAGGGGGTGAGCGCTATACGAGCGCGAGCGCGAGCGCGAACCCGAGGCAGAGCGCGAGCGCGAACCTGCGAGCGCGAACCTGCGCGCGAGAACGAGCGCGAGAACGAGCTCGGGCACGTGAGCGAGCGCGAGAACAATCAGACGCAGAAGCCACAGACGCGTCGCGCGATGGCTCAGTGACCCCCGTCTCGCAAACGTTTGCCCTGAGCCACGCGCCTCGGATCAGGACTGCAGCCGCTGCTTCACCCACGAGTCGCCGGTTCGGTCGTAGCGCAGGCGGATGTGGTCCCGGCTCGGGGATCCCTGCCAGAACTCGATCGACGCCGGCTCGATGCGCCACACGGACCAGTCGGCAGAGACGAGCAGCGGGTCGGCATCGATCGCGACGCGAGCCTCGTCCACGCTGGAAGCCAGCGCTGATTCGTCCACCACGGGTTCGCTCTGCCTGTGTGCGAGAACGAGGGCTCGTGCATCCGGATGCCGCGCCAAGAAATCCCGAGCGGAGTCTTCCGCCGATCCACGGGTCGCTTCGCCGCGAATCCGGACGGCGCGAGCCAACGCGGTCCAATAGAACGTCAATGCACACCACGGATTCGCCTCGAGCTGCCGTCCTTTGGCCGACTCCGCACTGGTGGCGATCTCGAACGATCCCTCGGCGGTCACGTCCTTGAGAATCAGCACGCGCGCGTCCGGATGACCAGCACCATCAACCGTCGACAGCGTCGCGGCATGGGGTTCCGGAACGCCTGCGTCGATCGCGTACCCGAGCCACTCGACGAACAATGACCGTGGTTCACAGGGCGCCTCGGCAAGATCCCATCGGGCTGGCGAGCCGACGAGCGTGGGGAGTGAACGGAGTCGGTCACGGAGATCAGTCATGGCACGATACTGCCAGCAGTCGCCATGCGCCACGTACCGATCCCTCTCGACGTCGACCGTCAGGATCCGACCGTTTCGAACCCGCGTGCGCCCGCCAGATCGCTCCCTCGACATCGACATCTCCGCAACGAGCGCAGCAGCGGGGGAGCGTCGGTTCAGTCGCAGGACCCGCACGTACCATCAGGGGCGCAATGCCGCCTTCGCGCACATCCTATGGAATAGTCGCTCGAGCACAGACCGGACCGCCAGTCGGTTGCACCTGACACAGAAGGAGATAACTCCCGGGATGTTTCACGTGAAACACCGCCGCTGAGGGAATACTAGAGCCGGAACGCTTCTGCTTCCAAGACTTCGCGATCCAGTGCCTCACACCGAAGACGAGGGTTCTGCTCTGCTCGTCACGAGCGTGTATTCCGAGAGCATCGGGCCACGGCACCCGTCGATACCGACACGTGCAGCGCCTAAGTACCCAGCCGCGAGCGACCGGCGCGCTACATTTCGCCCGTCGTCGATACGATCCCTGATCGTTCGCCGATACCCCAACCCAACTGCATCAGCGGTGTGACGGTGGGCAGGCGGAACACTCACATGATGCTCGACCACTCGCCGCCATGAGCTCTCGGTCACGCTCACGCCGCGAGGTTTCACGTGAAACATCGGACCGGTTGCCACGTTCTGGCTGGTACGAACGGACGGCTCCAGCATCAATCCGACGCCAGCTGCTGAAGATCCGAATGCGCGCGTCCGTGGAAAGGGCTCCGGGACCCGCGCCCGACCCTTCAGGCTCTGAGCTCCGGTTCAACGACGCATGCCACGGACGGAATGTCATCGTCCGCCGGCAACCGAACCTTACGACCGGGTGCCGCCTCCCGTGCGGCCTGTCGCACGGGAGTCCGAAGCCCCTGTCCGCTGGCGCCTCAGCTGAGTGGCGAACAGGCAGCCCGAGCCTGCGCTTGCGTGGCCGACCCACGCAATTCCGCCCGACCCACGCCGCCCGCGTCGCATGTTGATCCGAGCTCGCAAAACGACGTCCGGATCGTCTGAAGAATCCTTAGGCGCAGTCGCTCCGCACCTGCTTGCGCTCCGCTCAGGTACCGCAACGAGCCAGCCGAGTCGAGCACGGGAAGCCTCAGCCCGCGTACGGCCCCTCACCGATTTCGCCGAGGATGCGGTTGAGGTCCTGCACCGAGGCGAACTCGATGGTGACCTGACCCTTGCGTGCGCCGAGCGTCACCTTCACTCGCGTGTTCAAGCGGTCACCGAGGCGATCGGCGACTTCATTAAGGTGGCCTTGGCGCTTGCCGGCGGCCGGTCGGGGCTTCGCGGGCTTGGCAGACGGGCTCACGAGAGCCTCGGCGGCTCGCACCGAGAGGTCCTCGTTCACGATCTTGTCCGCGATCTTCTGCATCGCCTCCGGGTCACCGGCGGCGAGGATCGCGCGGGCGTGGCCCGCCGTCAGAACGCCGGCGGCGACTCTCTGCTGCACAGGTGCCGGCAGCTTGAGAAGGCGGATGGTGTTCGTGATCTGCGGTCGCGATCGTCCGATCTTGGTGGCGAGCTCGTCCTGCGTGATGCCGAAGTCGGCGAGAAGCTGCTGATACGCCGAGGCCTCCTCGAGCGGATTCAGCTGGGATCGGTGGAGGTTCTCCAGCAGCGCGTCGCGCAGCATGTCCTCATCCGCCGTTTCCTTGACGACAGCAGGAATCGTCTCGAGCCCCAGAGTCTTGGACGCACGCAAGCGGCGCTCGCCCATGATGAGCTCGTACTTGCCAGGAAGGCCGGTCAGCGGACGGACGACGACGGGCTGCAGAACACCGACCTCGCGGATGCTTGCGACAAGCTCGTCCAACGCCTCCTGGTCGAACTCAGTGCGCGGCTGCTGGGCGTTGGGAACGATGTCATCGGGGGAGAGGCTGGCCAGTCTCGCGCCCGGAACGGCGACGAGGCCGTCGGACTCCGCGGTCATGACCGGCGTCGTTCCGTGATCCTCGCTGAAGAAGACGTCGATGGGGCGATGCGTGTCGCTGTCCGTGGTGGGGATCAGCGCGCCGATTCCGCGGCCCAAACCCGTGCGCTTCGCTGCCATGGTGTCGTGTTTCCTCGTCTGCCGCTGCGTGCGGCCTCGGCGATATGGATGGTGCTGATGCGGCCGATCAGCGCGGTGCGCCGCGCTTGGCGATCTCCGCTGCGGCTTCCAGATACGAAAGGGCGCCTGGCGAGCCCACGTCGTAGCTGATGACGGTCTGTCCGTAGCTCGGCGCCTCTGAAATGCGCACAGAGCGGGGAATGATCGTGTCGAGCACCTGCTTCGGGAAGTGCTCACGCACCTCATCCGCCACTTGATGTGCCAGATTCGTTCGCGAATCGAACATCGTCAGCAGGATCGTCGACACGTGGAGCTTCGGATTAAGGTGCTTCTCGATCAACGAGATGTTCTTCAGCAGCTGACTCAACCCTTCGAGCGCGTAGTACTCGCACTGGATCGGAATGAGCACCTCGGTAGCAGCCACGAAAGCATTGATCGTCAGCAAGCCGAGGGACGGAGGGCAGTCGATCAGTACGTAGTCGATCCCTTCCGGGATCTCGTCGAGGTACGTCTGGAGGGCACGGGCCAGCCGCTGTTCGCGAGCGACCATCGAGACCAGCTCGATCTCTGCACCCGCGAGATCGATCGTCGCCGGGACGCAGAAGAGGTCCGGCTGTTCGGGGGACTGCTGTACGACATCCGCCATTTCGGCATCGTTCACGACGACGTCGTAGACGCTCGGCGTACCCTCGCGATGCTCAACGCCAAGCGCCGTCGATGCGTTGCCCTGCGGATCGAGGTCGACAACGAGCACCCGGGCGCCCGATCGAGCCAGTGCCGCGGCGAGATTGACGACCGTGGTCGTCTTGCCGACTCCACCCTTCTGGTTCGAGATGGTGAACACGCGCGTGCGCGACGGCAGCGGAAGAGTCGCCTCCTCGATGGCCTGACGGCGACGATTGAGTTCGACGATCTCACTCGCCAGGGGAGTCGACATGTCCACAGGTGCAGGCACCTCCGCGCTCTCGTTCTCGGGATGTTTCACGTGAAACTTGGCTGTTTCGTTGCAAACTGATCGCCCGCGCACGGCACTGCACAGGCGCTCGGGAAGCTATCTCACTGTAGCCCGGATGATCCTGGTCACCTCGTCCACGACGCCTGTCCCGAGAATCTCCACGCGCACGTCGTGGATGTGGAAACGTCGTAGTTCCTTCGCCGCCGCGCCGATCTCCGCTTGGGCGTTCGCACCCTTCATCAGCACGAGCTCACCGCCGTCTCGGACCAGGGGAGCGGTGATCGGGATGAGTTTGCGGAACGCACTGACTGCGCGCGCGGTCACCTGATCGAGTGCCCCGTCCAATCGCACGTCTTCTGCCCTGGCCCGCAGGACGTCCACGTTATCGAGACCGAGTGAATTGCTCTGCTCCTGGAGCCACGCGACCCTGCGTTCCATGGGCTCGATCAGCACGAAGCGCACATCCGGTCGAGCGATGGCCAGCACGAGGCCAGGAAGCCCCGCGCCACTCCCGACGTCCCCGACACGGCCGCCGCTGACCAGCAGCGGAGCCATCAGAGCACAGTTGATCACGTGACGCGACCACAACCGGGGCGGCTCCAGTGGCCCGATCAATCCACGTTCTTCACCTTGGCGTGCCAGGGCATCCGTGAACGCCCTGGCCGTATCAATACGGTCGCCGAACAACGTCGCGGCGACCGGTGGTTCAGGCTCGACGTTCGTCGTCATGTTTCACGTGAAACTAGGCGCGTGTGATGACGGTGTGACGATCGGATGCTTCGCCCACCGAATGCGACGCGAAGCCACGCTCCGCGACGACGTCGTGAACGATCTTGCGTTCGTACGACGACATCGGTGGGAGCGCGGCCTGGGCTGCGCCTTCTTCGACTCGGGCGATCGCCCTGTCGACAAGGAGCGCCAGCTCGCCCTTCCGCGCGTCCCGTGATCCACCGATGTCGAGGATGAGCCGCGAGAACGCGCCCGTCTTGGACTGCACAGCAAGGCGGGCAAGCTCCTGAAGGGCGTTCACCGTGTCGGCACGATTGATGGTCCGCAGTGCCTCGGGGTCCTCGGCGGACACCGAGACATACGGACGTCCGTTCTCCACGTCGATGTCGATGTCGCCGTCCAGGTCGCAGATATCCAGCAGTGCCTCGATGTAATCGGCTGCGGCATCGCCCTGCGCTTCCAGCGCCTCCAGGCTCGTCGTCGCATCGGCCTCGACGGATGAATCCGCGCCGGTCACTGCTGCCTCGTCAGTCATACTCACTATTTCTTTCCGCTGGACTTCTTCGCCCGGGACTTTCCCATCGGCTGCTGTCGCTGAGTGGTGATCGGCTTCGCAGGGATCTCGTCCACCACGAGAATCGGTGCGCCTTCGGGCGTCTTCAGCTTGCCCTTACGAGCGAGGCGCGCCTCGCGAGCCTTCTCCGCATCACTGCCCGGGGTAGGCATGTTCCGAATGACCAGGAACTGCTGACCCATGGTCCAGAGGTTGGACGTCAGCCAGTAGAACATCACGCCCAGCGGGAACGCGACACCGGAGAACAGGAAGACGAAGGGAAGCAAGTAGAGCAGGATGCGCTGCTGACGGAACTGCGGGCTCGCCTTCGTCTCGGGCGACATGTTCTTGGACACGATCTGCAGCTGGGTCAGGAACTGCGACGCAGTCATCAGCACGACCATCGTTGCGGCGATGATCATGACTTCCCAGCTGAAGTCCTTGCCCGCCATCATGAGTGTCCACTGCGAACCGAAGGACGCGTTGAGCGGTGCGCCGAGCAGGGTCGCGTTCTGGAACGAATGCAGGAGGTTGAAGTTGGCCAGAAGACCGACGCTGTCCTTGCCCTGCTGGGCGTCGTTCAGCACGTGGAACAGGCTGAAGAACACCGGCATCTGCAAGAGCAACGGGAGACAGGAGCTCAGCGGGTTCGTGCCCGTGCGCTTGTACAGCTCCATCGTCTCGCGGGACATCGCCTCGCGGGAGAGCTGGTCCTTCTTGCCCTTGTACTTGTCCTGGATTTTCTTGAGCTGCGGTGCGACCTCCAGCATGCGACGCTGGTTCTTGATCTGACGCACGAAGATCGGGATCAGCGCGGCACGGATCACCGCGGTCAGCCCGACGATGGACAGCACCCAGGTGAGACCGGCGTTGGGATCGAGACCGAGCGACGTCCAGAGCAGGTGCCAGCCGACCAGAAGCAGCTGCACGAGCCACTCGATGGGCCAGAGGATCGTATAGATGAAGTCCATCTGTTAGTCGGTCATCCTTTTGCGTGGCCGCGTGCCACCACGAACCCGAACGGCGTGACGGAATAGCGGGGGGTCTTCTTACGGGGAACATCGTCGACTCCGCCGGCGGCCCACGGGTGGCAGCGCGCAATGCGCACGACTCCCAGACCGGTTCCGACGATCAGGCCATGTTCCTGGATCGCACCGAGCGCGTACGCCGAGCACGAGGGGTAGTAGCGGCAGACATCGCCGTACAGCGGCGAGATCACAGCACGGTACGCGCGCAGAATCAGCACAGCGACGTTCCTCGGCAGAAGGAGGAGGGTCGTCATCACGGCATGCATCTGGCGCCCACTTTGTCGACGGCTCGGCGAATCTCACCTTGCAGGGTAGCCCAGGATGCCTGCGCAGACGCTGGCAGCGCCCGGACCACGATCTCGTGGCCGGGCGCTATATCCGGTAGGAGTTCTCTGCTCACGGCTTTGAGCCGACGACGCACGGTGTTGCGCACAACAGCGACGCCGACGGCCTTGCTCACGATGAAGCCGAAGCGAACCGGCGACGGATCGGGCACCCGCCTGACGTACGTGATCGTGTGAGTCGCGTGGACTCGCACACCCTTGCGGACCGTCAGGCGATAGTCAGCGCCACTCCGGATCCGGTTCGTCTTGGCGAGCACCGCACTGAGCTGCTACGCGGAAAGCTCGGTGCGGCCCTTGCGGCGACGGTTCGCGAGGATCGCGCGACCGGCACGCGTGCGCATGCGCAGACGGAAGCCGTGCACCTTGGCGCGGCGGCGGTTGTTCGGCTGGAACGTTCTCTTGCTCATCAGACTTGTCTCTCGATCGATGGAGTTCTCTTCGCGAGGCAGGCCTGGTGGGACACATCGCCCGAGGCGCCTGGAAGGAAGAAGTGCCGCTCGCACGGCAGGGGTCAACCCATTAACGGTACGGGGTGGCCTGCGCAAGGTCAAACCGAGCCCGAACGAAGCGTTGATTATCCCAAGGGACAGGACTATGCCTGGAAGGACGCGCCGACGTTCGCGGAGATCGCCTTCGCCCGAAGATTTGAGCGTGCGGGTCCGATTCGTTAGCGTGACATGCGGAGTTATCCCCAGGTTGTGAATCGATCTGTGTCCAACCCTTACGGCAGCATGCAGAATGCCGTTGCAACGCTGGGGATAACGGTGTGGATTAGAGCGGCCGGACCTGCTGCTTCGGCCGGCCTGATTCACGACGGGGTGGATCGGACTGCTGGTGCCAGGGTCCGTGAGAGTGATCTAGGGGAACTATGGCTGACGGCGATCCGGCGTTGACGAACGCATGGCGATCGGTTTTGTCGACGCTAGAAGCCGACGACCGGGTCACACCGCAGCTGTATGGATTCCTCAGCCTGGTCGAGCCGAAGGGCATCATGGCCGGCACCTTCTATCTCGAGGTGCCCAACGAGTTCACTCGCGGCATGATCGAACAGCGCTGCCGCGTTCCGCTGCTCAGCTCGATCGGAAGACTCGATGACTCCTTCGCGGTCTCGACCTTCGCGATCGTCGTTAATCCGGACATCACCCACGACTCCCCGCAGCTCGAACCGGACCGCCTCGAGTCCAGCTACATCGACACCCCGACCACCGTGACGCAGCCCTCGGCTCCGATCACGGAGATCAGCGCGGCTCCCCGGAGCTCCGATTCGCGACTCAATCCGAAGTACAGCTTCGACAACTTCGTCATCGGACAGTCCAACCGGTTCGCCCACGCTGCGGCCGTCGCCGTCGCCGAAGCTCCCGCCAAGGCCTACAACCCCCTCTTCATCTACGGGGACTCCGGGCTCGGCAAGACGCACCTCCTGCACGCGATCGGCCACTATGCCATGAGCCTGTACCCGGGCATCCGGGTCAGGTATGTGAGTTCCGAGGAGTTCACCAACGACTTCATCAACTCAATCGCCAACAACCGCGGCTCCTCGTTCCAGGCGCGATACCGCAACATCGACATCCTGCTCATCGACGACATCCAGTTCCTTCAGCGAGCAGTGGAGACGCAGGAAGCGTTCTTCCATACGTTCAACACCCTGCACGACCACAACAAGCAGGTCGTGATCACGAGCGACCTGCCACCGAAGCACCTCACCGGGTTCGAGGACCGCATGCTGACGCGCTTCGAGTGGGGTCTGATCACGGATGTCCAGGCTCCCGACCTCGAGACCCGTATTGCGATCCTGCGCAAGAAGGCGCAGAGCGAGCGGATCCTCGTGCCGGACGACATTCTCGAATTCATGGCGACCAAGGTGTCGAGCAACATCCGCGAGCTGGAGGGAACGCTCATCCGCGTGACCGCGTTCGCCAGCCTCAACAAGACACCGGTCGATATGAACCTGGTGCAGACGGTGCTCAAGGATCTGATCACGCTCGACGACGACAACGTGGTCGCGCCGGCAGACATCATCACGGCGACCGCCGACTACTTCAAGCTCAGCGTCGACGACCTCTACGGTTCGTCGCGTTCGCAAGCGATCGCCACTGCGCGCCAGATCGCCATGTATCTGTGCCGTGAGATGACGAACCTTTCACTCCCCAAGATCGGCCAGTTGTTCGGCAACCGCGACCACACCACCGTGATGTACGCGAACAAGAAGATCAGCGAGCTCATGAAGGAGCGGCGCTCGATCTACAACCAGGTCACCGAACTCACCGCGCGCATCAAGCAGACGCACCGCTGACCGCTCGTCCGACCATCGCGACCGGACGGCATCCGATGACAGCGCCGTCAGCGATGCCATCGTGTCCCGTCCCGAAGAAATCCACACTGTGGATAACCCTGGGGATACTTAACGAATAACAGCCTCCGCCATGTGAGCGATCGCTCGACGGCTGTGAAATCTTTGTCATTCGGTTGCAGCCGCGCCAGCAGCAGTCGTCCCGTCATCAACATGTCACTGACAACTCACAAGCGTGTAGTTCCCGCTGAATCACTGGAATGCACGGAGTTATCCACAGTATCCACAGCGGTTAAGCCGGTTAAAAGAACAAGAATTCTTAAGCAGGCGTCCGACAACCTCAGCTCCATCGACAGAGCCTCCGACTGCTTCGTCCACCGACGACAGGCTGGGGATAGCATGGAGCGCGCGCACTCGATCCACCGATAGGGGAGAACTTCGTGAGGTTTCAGGCCAACCGCGATGTGCTGAGCGAAGCCGTTTCGTTCACCGTCAAACTGCTTCCCCAGCGCACAACGCTGCCCATCCTCAGTGGAATCCTCATCACGACGACAGATTCCGGAATCTCGTTGTCTGCCTTCGACTACGAGGTC